>JAKEGM010000026.1 GCA_022615575.1 Planctomycetales bacterium | reverse complement strand
TAAAACACACCGTCAAACAGCGCGCCAGTTTAAAATAGGTAATTTGTAAAAAATTTTTTAGGGTCGCAAAATTGAGCAAAATCAGTGCCGAACAGGATTGGTCCCCACCCCGTCTTTTTTCCTTGTTTAAGGACATGCAGGGTCGGCGTGTTCGGAAAAGCTGATAGACAGCGGCTCCAAAAAACAAAAAAGCCCCGGTTTTTGGGCCGGGGCTTTTGAAAGATGCAGCAATTGCCGCTTTGGTTATTTGACAAATTCGACATTGAGGTAATGGGTCGAGCAGGAAATGCATGGGTCGTAGGCCCGCACGAGCATTTCCATTTTCTGCCGGAGGGTGTCCTGGCCTTCGTGCATATACTGCGGCACCAGCTTTTCAAAGTCCTTCTGGATGTTGGCGTGATTCTGGTTGGTCGGGATGCAGCAGTTGCCCCAAGTGCATTCGCCTTTCTTGTCGAACTCGTAGGCGTGGAACAGGATGCCGCGCGGGGCTTCGATGGCAGCATAGCCGCGTCCGGCCCGCGGGGCGACCCTGACCTTTTCGGATTTGAGGCCGCGGCTCAGCAGGATGTCGATCAATTCCAAACTGGCCTCCACGACGTGAGCGGCCTCGGCCAATTGCGCAACATTGTTCATAAAGGTGTTGCAGCAGCCCTTTTTGAGGCCGAACATGCCCGCGACGGTTTTGCCCAGCGGGCTGAGGTGCTCGGCCTGGTTGTTGAACCGTGCCAGCGCGCCGGCAAAATAGGAGTCACGGTGCCATTTGGCCCACTTGGCGGTGGACTGGGCCACCACGTATTCATTGGCGACCTTTTCCCATTTGCTGACGGGCATATCCGGGCTGCCGTTGAGGTCGGTGCTGGTGATGTCGCCGTGATAGAACGAATAGGCCGAGAGGGTCTTTTTGTAGAACGGGTGCGTCTGCTTGAGCGAGACATACTCGGTGGGGCGTTCAAACGCCGGCAGATTGCCGGCCACGCTCAGGACGACCTTGACCACATCGACCAGGTCGGGAACCACATTTTCCAGAGCGGCCTTGAGGTCCCTGAGTTCCTGTTCGGTCGGGACGCGCGTCATGCCGCCGGGCGTCAGCGTAATCGGATGGGTAATGCGGCCGGCGATCAGCGCGGACATCTGGTTAGCGACGCGGTGGGCCTTGATGATTTTCTTGACGGCCTCGGTGGCCTTGGGAACCAGCGGCACAACGGATTTTTCGCCGAAGAGGTCCGGGGCGACCAGGTAGCCGACATGCAGCACATGGCTTTGAAGCTGCTCGGAGTAGTGCATCAGGTGCCGCACCAGGTCGGTCTGCTCGGTGACTTGCAGGCCGAGGGCGTCTTCGACGGCCTTGGTGGCGACCAGCGAGTGCGAAATCGAGCAGATGCCGCAGATGCGAGACACGATGGTCTGGATGTCGTCGTAGCGGCGTCCGCGCACCATGGCTTCAAAGAAGCGGGGGGCTTCGGGCACCTGCCACTGGCATTTTTCAATCGTGCCGTTTGTGATGTTGACGGCGATGTTGCCGTGGCCTTCCACGCGGGTAACGTGATGGACATTGATTTCGATATTCTTGCTCATAAAGGGAACCCTTGTCTCTTACTTGGTGTTGAACAATACCATTTTCTGTTTCAAGTCATCGACGGTTAATCTGTATTTGTCCATGACTTCCTGCGCCGCCTGCACATTGGGGTTGTCCACCAGTCCGCGGCAGCCGAAGCATCGCCACCCGACGGACGGGCAGGGCGCCCCGCAGCCGGCCCGGACAATCGGCCCCATGCAAATCTCGTCGTATTCGTAGCGGCAGACGGTTTCGCGGGCCTTGCATTCGACGCAGACCGGATAGTCGGGGATGAAGGGTTTTTTGCCGACCAGCAGCGCCCGCAGGATTTGGGCGAATTCGGCGTTGTCGATGGGGCAGCCGTAAATCTTGTAGTCCACAGCCACGACCTCGTGGCACGCCTGGGTCAGGCGGGTGTTAAGGTGGGGCATGGCGCCGTCCCTGCCGTAGACGCAGGTCCGCACCTCGTTGAGATCAAAGCTGTTTTTCATCCGGTTGACGCCGCCGGAGGTGGCGCAGGACCCCAGCGCGATGAGAACCTTGGCGCGGCTGCGGATGACTTCCAGCCGCTTGACGTCTTCGTCGCGGGTAATGGAGCCCTCGATGATGGCAATGTCGTATTCGTGGCTCTGTTCGCTCATGGCTTCGCGCCATTCGACCACATCGACCAGCTCAATCAAATTGAGAATCTCCTCTTCAAGGTTGACAATCTGAAGCTGGCAACCTTCACAACAGGCAAAATCAAAAATGGCTACGCGTGGTTTTGTCATAATTAAATCGCCTCCGGCACAAGGGCCAAATCGCTCCATCGGAAGACGGGGCCGTCCTGGCAGACATACTTGTCGTTGATCTGGCAGTGGCCGCATTTTCCGACGCCGCATTTCATTCGTCGTTCAAGATTGACATAAATATTTTCTTCCGGCACGCCGGCTTCGGCCAGTGCCATAAGCACAAATTTGTACATGATCGGCGGGCCGCACACCAGCACCTGGCTGGCGGGCAGGTCGCTTTCAACCCGGGGAATCAGCGTGGTGACCACGCCGACATTGCCGTCCCAGCAGTCATGGGCCTCGTCGATGGTTTCTATAATCGTTATGTCTTTGCGTTCGGACCAGAGGGCGATTTCCTCGCGGAACAGCCGCATGTCATGGCACTTGGTTCCGATCAGGACGGTGATGCTGCCGTAATCGGCGCGGTGGTCCATGGCGTAGCGGATGAAGGACAGCTGGGGCACCAGGCCGATGCCGCCGCAGATGAAGACCAGGTCTTTGCCCTTGGCCTGCGAAACGGGATAGGTGGAGCCGTACGGGCCGCGGATGCCCAGTTTGTCGCCGGCCTTGAGTTTGTGGATGGCTTTGGTCAGGCCGCCGACATTGCGGACGACCAGTTCCAGCCCCTTTTGCGTGGGGGAGGACGAAATCGAGATGGGCGCCTCGCCGATGCCCGCCAGCGACACTTCCACGAACTGGCCGGGGATGTAGTCAAAGGCCTTGCCGGAATCCGGATCCAGGTGCAGATACATCTCGGTGCCGTTGAGCATCCGGTGTTTGTTTATCGTCCACAGCTGGGGCCGATAAATATCTTTTTTGCCGTTACAACATTCGCACATCAGTATATCTCCTTGTAGTGGTTCCCGTGACAGACGGGTTAACCGATTTCGGTATTTTCCAAAAGGGTGTTATAGACATCCACCGGATTGGCGATTTTGGCGGTGCAGGCGGAAACGCAGCGTCCGCAGCCCACGCAGGCAATCTGACCGCCGATCTTGGACGGCACATATTTGCCTTTTCGGTACAGCCGGTGGCGAAAGCGGGCGGAGCGGTTTTTGCGGAAATTGTGGTTGCCGGCGACGGTCGCGAAGTTTTCCAGCAGGCAGCCGTCCCAGACGCGGCAGCGGGAGCCGGTCTTGAGATCCCAGTTGACCTCATCCTGCACGTCGAAACAGTAGCAGGTGGGGCAGACCTGGTTGCAGGAACCGCAGGAATAGCACAGGCGGGCCTTGTCTTCCCAGACGGGGTGGTCGTAGGTCTTTTCGAGCAGTTTGGGCAGGAAGGCCGGCTTGCATTCAAGAACATGCTTGTTCAGGCCGGTCCTGTTCTTTTCCTGAACGGCCTTGCGTTTGGCCATGTCGTCGGCGCCGGCGGGCTTGGCGCCGGCCATTTTCTTAACCAGTGCCCGGCCCTTGTCGGTGTCGGCCTGGACGACATAGGCCCCGCCGATATCGGTCAGCAGAATGTCGAAGCCGCTGTCCACGGTGGCGGTGTTCATCGAGGAGGCAAAGACATTGGCGCTGGCAGTTGCGACATCACAGGCGATGATCGTGATGGCTTGGCGGCGGTTCATATAGTGGGTGTCGTATTCGCCCTGGCTGAACAGTTCGTCCATCTGGCTGATGGCGGCCATGTCGTAGGGGTGCACCCCGATCAGCACCATCGGCTGACAGTCGCAGACGGTTTGGCTGTCGCCGGCGACCTGAAAGTTCAGGAGGGTTTCTTTGGGCGGCAGGAGATACTTTCGGGGCGACAGGATGGTAACATCGTAATCCAGGCGCAGGTCCTCGGCCCGGCGCAGCGGTCCGAACGCGAACTTGTCGTTTTTGGCCTGCACGCCGACGACGGTCTGTTCCGAGCCGATCAGCGCGGCGACAAACGACCTGAATTGTTCTTTGCTTACTGTGCTTACACTCATGGTCCGTGATTCCCTGTAAATTTTCTGTCTCGGGTTTTAATTTCCACCATATTTTTTAAGGGCGTCCGGCGGCGCTGAAAACCATCAGCCCGTCCGCGCGACGCCGACCTCACATATAATACGGAAGCGTTCCAAGTTCCATCGCGATGTCAATCGTTACCACCTTGACCCGCCTGGGCACTTCCAGGTAGCAGGGCGACAGATTCAGGATGCCCTTTGCGCCGGCGGCGACAAGTTTATCCGCGACGGCCTGGGCCGCTTCAGCCGGCACGGCCAGAATCGCCAGGTGAATGCCGCGGTTTCTGATTGTACCAATTCGGGCGGTATCTTCCACAACGATTTTGCCGACGGTTTGACCGATTTTGCTGTCGGCATTATCAAAAATCGCGGCAATCTCAAATCCGAACGTCGCAAAGCCCGGATAGGAGGCAATGGCGTTGCCGAGCCGTCCGGCGCCGACAAGGGCGGCCTTCTGGGGGACATCCAGTTTCAGGATGCCGCGCAGCCGTTCAGCGGTGGCGGCGACGGGATAACCGATGCCGCGGGTGCCGAATGCCCCGAAATAGGACAGGTCCTTTCGAATCTGAGGCGGATTCAAATGCAGCCGCAAAGCCAGCTGCCGACTGGAAATAGTCGGCTGTTCCTCCGTTTTCAGCAGCGAAAACGCCCGCAGGTACATGGGCATTCGCCGAATCGTTTCTTGCGGTATTTTATGATATTTCATCGCCGAAGCAGCCGCTTTTGCATTCCGTCAAGCAATTTTGTGGTTGCGCTCACATTCACAAGCATGAAAGGTACCGTATCGTATTTGGTATGCCGTGTCAAGCAGAAATAGCGATTTCGATGGAACATAAATAAAATTTTTATTGTGAAACCGGATGCGAAGAAAGACGGATTCGTCAAAAAGTATTTTTTGATTATGGTATTATATGTGAAAAATGGAACATCTGTAAAAACAGACGGTTTTTAAGCGGATTCTCTTGCCGGCAGCGGTGCATGGGCGGCAAATTCAGTGGACAGCGGCGGGGCTTGGTGTTAAACTTTGCGGCCAATGGACGGCGGGGCGGCGAACCCGCAGAAAACGACATCGTTTGTTAGGTTTACAGGGAGATAACTCGTATGTTTGAAAAGTATTCGGAACACGCCCGCAGCGTGATGGAACACGCCCGGCAGGAAGCCCAGAAATTCGGCCACGACCACCTCGGCACCGAGCATATTCTGCTTGGCTTGCTCGAGGTCAAAGAAGGGTGCGCGGCCTGTGTGCTCAAGCATCGCAAGGTGAATCTGGCCCAGGCCAAACAGCAGGTCCGTGTCCTGGTTAAGCAGGGTTCGGTTGCCCGCGACAGCAGTTACCAGGCCCTGCCCTGCACGCCGCATGCACAGCATGTTCTGGGTGATGCCGTCAAGGAAGCGCGGATGCTCAAACACACCACCATCGGCACCGAGCATCTGCTGCTGGGGCTGCTGTATGAAAAGGAATGCATCGCGACCGAAGTCCTCCGCAATCTTGGGCTTAAACTCGACCAGGTGCGCAACGACGTGCTGTATTTTCTCAACCGTGATACCTGTCCAATCCAGACGGATTGACTCGAATGACGAACCCGGACAGGTCCACCCCAACAGGCGGCCCCGGCGCGGGATTAAAAGGATTCTTTTATGGTTGCTTCGGTGCTTTTTGTGCTTGGTTTGGCGGGGGTGATTCTCGGCGCCAACTGGCTGGTCGATGGGGCCTCCGCAATAGCCAAACGCCTGCGTGTGCCCGATCTGGTTATCGGGCTGACGGTGGTTGCGTTTGGCACCAGTTTGCCGGAACTGGTGGTCAATATGTTTGCGGCTCTGGAAAACCGGCCCGATGTGGCTATCGGCAATGTCGCCGGCAGCAACATCGCCAATATCCTGCTGATTCTGGGATTGTCGTCGATGCTGTCCCCGCTCCAGGTGGGCAAAGAAACGGTCTGGAAGGAAATTCCGATGTGCCTGGCGGCGTCGGTTATTCTGGCGGTATTTTGCGCCGGTTTTCGGTCGGGCGGAACGGAAACGGTTCTGAACCGGGTCGAAGGGCTGTTGCTGCTTGGATTCTTTGCGGCTTTCCTGTATTATACCTATACAATCTCGCATGAATTGCCGGGGCTTTCAGAGCATCCCTGCGCCGCCGCTGTCTCCATGGTGCGGGCCGTCCTGATGGCGGCTGCCGGGCTGGTCTTTCTGATTGCCGGCGGCAAGGCGGTTGTGGACGGGGCTGTCCGATTGGCCGTTGCGGCGGGACTCAGCGAGGCCTTTGTCGCCGTGACGGTTGTGGCGGTCGGGACAAGCATACCGGAACTGGCGACCTCGGTCGCGGCGGCCCTGAAGAAAAACCCGGATATCGCCGTCGGCAATGTCGTCGGCTCCAA
This sequence comes from Planctomycetales bacterium, assembly GCA_022615575.1. Lineage (GTDB taxonomy): Bacteria > Planctomycetota > Phycisphaerae > Sedimentisphaerales > Anaerohalosphaeraceae > 4572-13. Next base: position 57,209 of record JAKEGM010000026.1, on the reverse strand, counting down.
TATTTTCAATATCTTTATGATTCTGGGTTTCAGCGCTGCGCTGCGTCCGCTGCGGGTGGCGCCGGAACTGAGGATTGGGCTGTGGGCGGGGATTGCCGCCGCGGCGATTCTGTTTTTCTGCATGTTCGTTGGAAAGCGTCATCGGCTCGACCGCTGGCAAGGCGCAGTTCTGTTGATTCTGTACGCCGTCTATCTGGTCTTGCAGCCCCGCTGATTTTCGGATGTTTTGTTGACACCGGCAGCGGCTGGGCGTACCATAGGATACCAGGCACGAAAGAAGCAAACCCGACTGTAAATGGAGTGTTTATGGATTCGAAGATTTTTAAGGCATATGATATTCGCGGGCTTTACGGCGAGCAGCTCGACGAGCAGGCCGCCTGGAAGATCGGCCATGCGACGGCCCAGTTTTTACGGTCGATGGTGCGCGGCTATAACCGCGGTCTGGCCAACGCCCAGAGTATCTGTGTGGGCCGCGATATGCGCACGCACAGTCCCGTGCTGGCTAAATCGCTGATTGAGGGCATGAACGCTGCCGGCGCCAATGTGATTGATATCGGGATGATCGATACGCCCCAGATGTATTTTGCCATCAACCACCTGGGCGTCTGCGGCGGCGTGCAGGTGACGGCCAGCCATAACCCGGCTCCCTACAACGGTTTTAAGATTTCCGGGCAGATGGCCCGGCCCGTCGGCGCCGATACCGGCCTCAATGATATCCGGCATATCGCCACCGCCCTGCTGCATACGCTGGGCCGTCCGAACGGCTCGATTGAACACTGCGAACTGACCGGCGAATACAAGCAGCATGTGCTCAAATTTCTGGAGTCCAAACGCCGACCGCTCACGATGGTGGTGGATGCCAGCAACGGCATGGCGGGCAAAATGGTGCCGGTGATTTTCGGCGGCCTGCCCAATCTCGAAGTGATCGGCCTGAACATGGAATACACCGGCGCCTTCAAGCATGACCCCAACCCCCTGATTGAGCAAAACCTCAAAGAACTCAAACAGGCCGTGCGGAAGCATAAAGCGGATTTCGGGGTTTGCTTTGACGGCGACGCCGACCGGCTGATTATGGTCGATGAAAACAGCCGGACGATCGCCTGCGACATCATGACCGCGCTGATGGTTCCGTACTTTTTGAAGAAAAATCCCGGCTCGACCGTGGTCTATGACCTTCGCAGCAGCCATGTGGTGCAGGAGGAGATCCTCAAAAACGGCGGCATCCCCCGGCGCGAGCGGGTGGGCCATGCGTTCATGAAAAAGACGCTGCGCGACAGCCACGCCTGCTTCGGCGGCGAATTGAGCGGGCATTTTTACTACCGCGACAATTTCTATGCCGATTCGGGCATGATTACGCTGGTGCATCTGCTCAATATCCTGGGCGCCGGCAGCGCGCCGGCCAGCGAACTGGTTGCCCCGCTGAAACGGTTTTTTGCCAGCGGCGAGGTCAATTTTGCGGTGGACGACAAGTCCGGCATGATAAAGGAGCTGGCCCGCAAGTTCAGCCAGGGGCAGATCGATGACCTGGACGGCGTAACGGTGCAGTTTAAGGACTGGTGGTTCAATGTGCGGCCGTCCAATACCGAACCGCTGCTGCGGCTCAACATTGAAGCCAAAACCCCCGAACTGCTCGAAGAGAAAATCGCCCAGATTAAGTCCCTGCTCGGCGAACCGGTCTCCCATTAAACGGAAATATTAAGGATGAAACGCGAAAATGGGGAGGGGTGCGTTCCGCCGTCAGGCAGGGTGTGCCTGCTCCCGCCTTCGTTTTTCTAAGCACCTGAAATTTCGACAGTTACGGCAGGAAGGCGGGGTCGCGCACGTGCGTCCATAAGGTTCCGGTGGCCGCGTGTTTTTGGGGTTTTCGAGTTAATCAAGCCGCTTTTTGAGCCGATATCCCCTATCGAGGATTCACCATGGTAACAGTGTTTTCTGAATTTGCATCTAACGGACGCTGATGGCATGAAGACGCAAACAAAGCTGGGAATGAAATTTTTGCTGATGATAGGCCTGTTCTCGACCGGCTTTTCGTTGTTTCAGGTCTATCAGGCCTGGGAGAACAGCCGGACTTCGCTGGATACGCTGCTTCGTCAGCAGGTCCAGCTGGCAATGGCGTTTGACCATGCGATTGACCAGGCGGCGCACGCCGGCGGGCCAGGCGCCTCATCGGATAGTTCGGTTGCGGAAAAGACAACCAATCCCCTCCATTTCCGGACGGCGCAAGACATTTTTGATAACGTTCAGGAAAACTATCCATACGCGATTCTTCGAGCCAGCGGCCCGGAACTGACCGGGATTCTGCAGGATGCAGGTTCCGAGGGCGCTCGCATTTATCGGTTATTTACAAACAACCCGTCGCTCGATTCCGCCGTTGCGTCCATTGCCTTCCACGGGCGAAACTATCTGGCCCAGTTCCAGATTAACCGCATGGACAGCACCCCCGCCGATCCCCTGGCCGGACTGCGGATGATCGCCATTCCCACCCAGGGATATCAAGAAACCCTGAACGACCAGGTTTTGCGCCGGTTTTCTTTGCGGATGTTTGCGCTGCTGGGGCTTTTGGGCGCCATCTTTGTGACATTTGAAGTGCTGGTGGTGCGGCGTCTGCGGCGGATTGCGGCCTATTTTCGCAAGGCAGCCCTGCAGGAAGAAGGATTTCATTTTGAACCGCTTCGGATTGAAGCGCACGACGAGATCGGCCATCTGGCCTGGAGTTTCAACCGGCTGGGACAGAAGCTGGCAGAGCTGTATGACACGCTGGATGCGAAGGTTCGCCATCGAACCGATAAACTTCAGCAGCTCAACGTCCGTTTGCGCCAAAAGATGACCGACTGCCGGCAGGCCGAGGAACAGGCCGCCGTGCTGGCTCAGGAAGCCATGACGGCCAACCGGGTGAAAAGCGAATTTCTGGCGAATATGAGCCATGAACTCCGTACGCCGATGAATGCCATTATCGGCTTCAGCGAGGTTCTTTCGGACGAAGCCCTGACCGACGAACAGCGTTCCTGCGTTCAGATCATCAACAGCAGCGGAAAAAGTTTGCTGGCGCTGATCAACGATATTCTGGATTACTCAAAAATCGAAGCCGGCAAGCTGACGGTGGATATCTGCGACTGCCGGCTCGATCGGCTGCTGGCGGAAATTGAATCGATGCTGCGCCCAATGGCGTCTCAGAAGGGGATTGCGTTTGAAGTGCTGCAATGCGATACGGTGCCCCGAATGATACAGACAGACCCGCTGCGGCTGCGGCAATGCTTAATCAACCTGATCAACAACGCGATTAAATTCACCGAAAGCGGCCATGTGTATGTCAATGTCGCGTTCGAGCAGCGCGACCGGCGGCCCTGGCTGCGAGTTGATGTCGAAGATACGGGAATCGGTATTCCCAAAGACAAACAGGCGCTTATTTTTGAATCGTTCACGCAGGCCGACAGCGCCACTACGCGCAAGTACGGCGGGACGGGGCTGGGGCTGGCCATCACGAAACGGTTGGCCAAACTCCTGGGGGGCGACGTTTCCGTTGTCAGCGAAAGCGGGGGCGGAGCGGTTTTTACACTGACAATCCCGGCGGGGGCGGAGCGGTCAGCGGAGGCGGGCTGGAACAAATACGAGCAGACCGATGCGATACTCGATGCCGAGAAAGGAACAGACATGTACACCGGAAAAGTGCTGGTAGCAGAGGACAATCCATCCAACCAGAAGCTGATGCAGATTCTGCTGCAAAAGATGGGACTGGAGGTTGTGCTGGCCAGCGACGGCCTGGAGGCGGTGGAAAAAGGCGCCGCCGAAACCTACGACCTTATTCTGATGGATATGCAGATGCCCGCCCTCAACGGCTACGATGCGACTCGCCGGCTTCGCAGTCAGGGGGTCAAGACGCCCATCATCGCGGTGACAGCCCATGCCATGACGGGGGACGAAGAAAAATGCCTCGCCGCCGGCTGCGACGGCTATCTGTCCAAGCCCATCGAACGCAGCAAGCTGACGGAAATCATCGACCGCTATGCGACCGCCCGGGCCGGCAGCGCCTAAACGCCCCCGCCGTCCGGGCATTAGCGGCTCATCGAAGCCCCTGTGATGCGGGAGGCACGAGATTTTTTCAGCAGCCCCCCGTCCCCTGTTTCTCCAATTCCAATTACGGCCAACCTTGATGTATCCGACGGAGGTCTTCTATTCCTTCCGGACTGGTTGGAACAAACGACGGCCATGTCCCTGTGGCGTCGCACTTCAAAAAGTATTCCGTCGTATCCCTGCTCCACTTCCACATTTCCGCATGTCCGTCAAGAAAACCAAAGTTGCTCTGGCCGACGGTTTTTTGCCCTGAATGCCAAACCGTCAGCGGATCAAGCCAGCGCGAACTGAGAACCCCCAGTGAGGGATCAATCACCCACGAATTGATATTGTATCCGCGGGGATCATTTTCTTCAATAAAGACATACTTGTCGCCGGGATTTTTAATCTCTGACAGTGTGGTGCGATTGTCCCAGGCAGAGGAACTGCTCCATTTTCCGTTGAGGCTGTCAGGAATGGAATAGCTTCGGAAATTGCCGCCGAAACTTGCATCGCTGGGGCAGTGATAACAGTCAAAGCTCCCCACATACGGGAAAAGAGACCCTTTTCGGATGCCTTCGTGCCGCTCGGCAAGCGTTGCCTTATAACTGTAACTCGTATAAGCCGATGTATTCCCGCCAACGACCCAGGGTGACCATGCCCAGTCCCAGGGATCGCCCCACCGGCCGCTGCCATCCGGCGGATGGTCATGATAGTTCCATGAGCCGCACAAGTTATTTTGGTGGTCTACAGCGTAGGAGTAATAAGCGCCCGTCAGGCCTTTAAGGTTTGTTCGGCATACAAGACTTTTGGCCACTGCCTTGGCTTTGCGAAGAGACGGCAGAACAATTGCAAGCAGAAGCGCTATTATGGCTATGACCACAAGCAATTCTATGAGAGTAAATCCTTTCTTTTTCATACTCTACATTCTCTCCTGATGAACAGCTTCTTTTTCCCCACGGCCTGCGAAATCCAAAATGGCACAAAAATCGAAACAACGGTTTCCACTCTATTAATTATACATGACACCGGGTATCATTGCCAAGACAAAAGGCCAATGCAGGGCGCGGCGAATTGCAGATTTTCCCGACCGGGATTGCAGTCAGGCGGGGGAGGGGCTTTTGCAGGGAGAGGATAAGGGGGCGTCTTGGGGATTTCCGGCAGCGGAAAGGACTTGATTTTGTTGGATAATCAGCAAAAAAACGCTTGCGTATGATGCTGTGTTACTTATAATTGGGGCCATGTCATTAGGCCAAATATTGCGAAAACGCAGGGAAGAACTCGATTTGACGCTGGACGAGGTGGCCTCGCTGACCGGTTTTTCCAAGCCGTATCTTTCAACCATTGAGACCGGCCGAGTCAAAAATCCCCCCAGCGACAAATTGCTTTGCAAGCTCGAAGAGCATCTTCAGTTTGAACCGGGGCATTTGCAGCATATCGCCCATGTCGAGCGGATGCCGGCTGATGTCCGGCAGGATTATGAGGCCATCGATGCGGAAAATCGCCGGTTTCGGCAGATATTCAAGGATATTATCGGCCACAGAATTGCGCCCAATAAGCTTGGAAAACTGCTGAGCGGCTATGAACTCGACGCCGAATCCGAAGCGCCCATGAAAGAAAAACCCGGCCAGTGGGTGCCGGTTATCAACAAGGTTCCGGCGGGGTATCCGGCGGAATTTGACGACATGGGGTATCCGGTTGGATTCGCCGATGACTATGTCCGCTGTCCCGATATTCACGATCCCAATGCCTTTGCGGTACGCGTCGTGGGGGATTCGATGCAGCCGAAGTTTTCCGAGGGGGATATCGTTATTTTCTCGCCGGCGGCGGATGTTCAGAACGCCGACGATTGCTTTGTTCGCCTCAAATCGCCTCATGAAACCACCTTTAAGCGGGTTTTCTTTGAAGCGGATGAGAGAATCCGCCTTCAGCCGCGCAACGACCATTATGCCCCGGTGATAGTCAAAACCAATCGTGTTAACGGCCTTTATCGGGCCGTCATTCATTACCAGCGTCTCTAATACGAGACTTTTGGGGTGTGTATTTCCCCGTGGATTATTCCGGTTTTTAAACTGGCATTAACCGGCCCAAACGCTATAATTTTGGGCAATCTGTCTGTAATGCACGATTGCGGGTAGATACAGAAGAAGAAAAAAAACCGTTTTTCGCGTTTGGAACGTACGTCTATGGTAAACAGCATTCTGGCAGTGATGTTCCTGGCGGCGTGCAGCGGGCTTTCCGTCGGCGCCGGGGCGGACTCGGCGGCGGGTCTGGTCGGGCAGGACCTTCACGTGGCCGCACCGACCATGACGGTCTGCTGGCAGCCGGTGGCGGCAGAGTGGACGCAGACAATGCTGCTGGAAGGCGGCGTGTCGGTCCAGATCGGGGACAATCTTCTGACCAGCCGCAATGCGGTTGTCTGGCTTCAGCCGCAGGGAGCGGAACAGGCGGGATTCGGCACAGGGCAGGCCTGGCGCGCCCGTGTGTATATGGAAGGCGATGTTTCCGTGCAGCAGGGTCCTAAATCCAAGACGACTCCTGTGCAGCATTTTATGGTCGAAGGGGCCCAGGCGCTTGTGACGCAGTTTTTGGTGACCGGCCAGGTCTATGCCACCGCCGATACCCAAACCCCCATTACGCCGGATTATTTGAAGGATTACGACTTGTACGGCCGCGGCTTGAGGGCTGCTGAGCAGATTCCTTCCGGCCCTGCGGTCCGTGCGGGCGCCCGGGTGCCAAGCCCCCAGGAAGTCATCGCCCACCCAGAAAACAAACCGGACGAGACCCTGCCCCCGTCGGTGGCAATGGCCGAGCAGCTCCGCCAATCACAGGAAGCGGCCGATTCGCAGCAGCCGGCAGCGCCGGTATTTCCGGTTCATCTGTCCGCTGTGTGGGAGCCGGTCCCGCGAATTCAAAAAACGCCGATGCCCGATGGACAGGACGTGGTTACCGCCTCGGGGCGGTTTTACCTTTGGCAGAAACGCTCGGAAGATTACCTGATAGAGTTTATGGCCGACAATCTGGTTGTCTTTTTTGAAAAAGACCAGTTTGTTCTTGAAGCGGACGCCGCCGGCAGCGGGCAGTTAGGGGCAGGCCCTGTCAGGGCGGTGTACCTTTCCGGCAATATTGTCATGACCGAGGGCAATCGAACCACGCGCGCCGATGAGGTGTATTACGATTTCATCCGGCAGCGGGCGATGGTGGTGAACGCCTCCATGCGGGTCTATGACGACAACCGGGGGCTGCCGATCTATTTGCGGGCCCAAATGCTGGGCCGTGTCAGCCGGGATATTTTTGAGGCCCGGGATATTCAGCTGACCAGCAGCGAATTTTATTTTCCGCAAATCTCTCTGAATGCGTCCAAAATGGTGCTGTTGACGGGGGAAGCGCTGGAACAGCGGCGGCGCCTTACGGAGCAGAAGGACGTTGCGGTTCAGTACGAAGGGCACCTCAAGGATGTGACCGCCCGATATGGGAGCATTCCCTTTTTCACCTGGCCTGACGTTGTTACGAATTTTGCCCGCCCCGATATTCCGCTCAGCCGGCTGGCGATCGGGAACGATTCCACATTCGGCACGACCATCGAAAGCCGCTGGTACCTGGCCCGGCTGCTGGGGATCAAGGACCCCGCCTGGGCGGACAGCCGGCTGGCGGTGGACTACTTCAGCGACCGCGGTGTCGGCGGGGGGGTGGAAAACGAATACGAAACCGACGATTCCAAGGGGTCGCTGGTTGGTTATGTTATGACCGATCGGGGCGAAGACGATTTGGGGCGGACGCGCAAAAACATTGACCCTGAAGAGGATACGCGCGGACGGTTCAGTTTCAGGCATCGCCAGTATCTGCCGGACGATTGGCAGCTGACCCTTGAAGCCGGCTGGGTTTCCGACCGGAATTTCATGGAGTCGCTGTACCGTCATGAGTTTTATACGGACAAGGGGCAGGAAACGCTGGTTCATCTGAAAAAGATCTGGGACAATCAGGCGTTCTCCATTCTCGGCAAGGTCCGCATCAACGATTTTGAAACCACCACGGAAGAACTGCCGAGCATTGAATATCATCGAACCGGCCAGTCGTTCTGGGACCACCGCCTGACCTGGTACAGCGACAGCCAGGTGGCGCGTTTCCGCGACCGCTTCGATGAGGACGCCGATGAGGGGCCGCAGGACACGAGCGATTTTTATACCTTTGCGTTCACCCGCAACGAAGTGGACCTGCCGCTGATGTGGGAAACGGTCAAGCTTGTTCCGTTTGTGGCGGGCAATTACGGGTTTGAAGACAATTATGGTTATGACCGGGATATTAACGGGCAGTATGTCGGGAGCGAGGATCAGGTGTTTCTGGGGGAAACGGGCATGCGGGCTTCCACGATGTTCTGGAAGGAAGACCCCTATTACCGCTCGACCTTCTGGGACCTGAAGGGGATGCGTCATATCCTGACCCCGTATGCGGAGACGGTCCTGTACGAGGCCAGCGACGATGCGGTGGATATGCGGGACGCCGTCCATGTGGGCCTGCTTCAGCGATGGCAGACGCACCGCGGCAGCGAGCAGAATATCCGGTCGCTGGACTGGATGCGGCTGGATGTTGAGACGACCTGGGTGGACGAGGACGCCGACGATGCCATCGGTCCGCCGCGAACCTACGGTCCGGCCGGTTTTGTCTATAACGATCCGTCGATTCCGCTGCTGCTTCGCCGCGATGAAAACTACTACGGCCTCGTGCGGGACACCCTCAATGCCGAATATGTCTGGCGCATGTCGGACACCTTCTCGCTGCTCAGCGATATGAATTACGACGTCAACAGCGGCGATATTCAGCAGCTGGATGCCGGCGTCAGCCGGTTTGTTTTTCCGGATGTCAGCTACTATGTGGGAACCCGCTATCTGCGGCCGGTCATTATCGCGGTGGACAAGAACGGCGACGGAACGGACGATTTTTATGAAAAAGGGTCCAATTCGTTTGTGGCGGCGGTGACCTACCGGCTCAGCCCTCGCTATGTGGCGACCTTTTCGCAGGAATATGATTTCGACTTTGGAAAGTCGATTCGCAGCGATCTGGCCCTGGTGCGTCAATACCATCGGCTGTTCTACGCGGTGAGTTTTTCGCTGGATGAATCGCTGGACCGCAGTTCGGTGATGTTCAGCGTCTGGCCGCAGGGAGTCGATGAACTGGCGGTGGGCTCGCGCAAGTACACCGCCCTGACCGGGTCCCGCTGGGATGAATGAGATGATGAATCACGGCCGCTTCCGGCGGCGCGACGATAGAAAGAAAAGTTAATCCTAAATTTTAAAGGGAGTTCTTATGGCTTTGGTAACATCGAAAAAAATGTTTGAGAGGGCGTATAAAAACGGCTATGCCGTCGGGGCGTTTAATGTCAACAATATGGAAATTACCCAAGGCATCGTTGCGGCGATTGCCGAGGAAAAGGCCCCGCTGATTCTGCAGATATCCCGCGGCGCGCGGTCGTATGCCAGCATGAGCTATCTGAAGGCGATTATTGATGTGGCCGTGGCGGAAAACCCGGACATCCCGATCTGCATGCACCTGGACCACGGCGACACGTTTGATACGTGTAAGCAATGTGTGGACGACGGCTTTACCTCCGTGATGATCGACGGTTCACATCATCCGTTCGAGGAAAACATCCGGCTGACCCGGCAGGTTGTCGAATACGCCCACGACAACGGGGTCGTGGTCGAAGCCGAACTGGGCCAGCTTGGCGGCATTGAGGAAGATGTGGTGGGGCTTAGCCACGACGATGTCCTCAAGCACTTGACGGACCCGGATCAGGCGGTTCGGTTTGTGGAGAAAACAGGAGTGGATTCCCTGGCGGTTGCCATCGGCACCAGCCACGGGGCCTACAAATTCAAAACCGCCCCCAAACTGGCGTTCGATGTAGTGGAAAAGATAGGTAAAAAACTGCCTGGGTTTCCGTTGGTCATGCACGGCTCCAGCAGCGTGCTGCCGGAATTTAAGGAATTAATCAATAAATACGGCGGCAAGATGCCCGATGCGATGGGTGTCCCGGAAGAGGCGATCAGCAAAGCCGCCAAAATGGGGGTCTGCAAGGTCAATATCGATACCGACCTGCGAATGGCCTTGACGGCGAAAATCCGCCAGGTTTTTGCTGAAAAACCCGGCGAATTTGATCCGCGGCATTATCTGGGCCCCGGCCGCGAGGCAATCAAACAAATGGTCAAACACAAGCTGCATGTTCTCGGTTGTGCCGGCAAGGCCGCTGAATGCATGTAAGAATTACAGAGTCGGCACAAAAGATGTGATGGACGAACCGCGGCGGGGCGGCTGAGGGCCGTCCTGTCCTGTTATCGTATCGATGATAATCTTAAAAAAGAGGAAAAATACCTTTGAAGATGTATAAAAAAAACGCGCTGTTGTGGAAGGGAATAGTTTTTCTGGGGGCGCTGATTTTAGCGGGCAGTTCCTGCAACCCGGAGCCGGAGTCCAGAGAGGCCCCGTCTGCGGCGCTGGAGGGACAGCCGGCCGCCGCGGGTGCGGCGGAATCCGTTCGTGAAGCGGCTGAAAACATCTGCCGGGGCGATTTTGAGCGGGCCCAGCAGATCGTTCTGCAGAACCCCGATACCCCACAGGCCCGGCAGATGCAGCGGCTGATTGAGCAGTATCGCCAGATTGAGCAGTATCGCCAGCAGGAAAAACAGGCCGCTTATCTGGAACAGACAGAAAAGCTTAAAACGATTGAAAAGCGCGTATCGGACGCCAACGTCATCGACGTCAACGATATTGACGAAACGATGCTGACGGTGTATCGGGTTCGGGAATACGCGGCCGAAGAGCAAAAAGCCCAGTTGTTTGACGACCCCTTCGTCAGGCGCATGATGGAGCAGATGAAAGCGGACGGCCAGCGGTATGAGGAGCAGGGCAAGTGGGTGGATGCGTATGCCCATTGCTATTACGTTCTGACCCTGCTGTACAAAGACGATACGTCGTATCGTGACAAGGCCGAAGAAATGCTCGAACTGGCGGAAGTCGAGCTGGCGCTGGAGGACAGCAGCTGCGGGGAAATGGCTTCTGAACGGTACAAAGGCGTCGAGGCGGCGATGTTCCGTCGGGCGCTGCATCTTCTGAACATCAATTATGTCAGCGAGCTGGATTACCGCGCGATGATCACCAAGGCGATATCGCGCTGCCGGCTGATGGGCAGGCTGCTCGAGAAAACACAGGAAAAAACGGCCTGGTCGGCGCCGAAAGAGGCCGTCGATCAATGGATTGCGGGCCTGGAAACGCTGAAGGCGCAAACAGACGCGCAGACCGCCGAGCCGCCGCCGGCGGAGGATGATGTCAACCGCTTCCTGGACGAGGTGCTTGCCCTGAACGCCGCTACGCTGAATCTGCCGGAATCGGTTGTGATTGCCCATGTGACCGAAGCGTCGTTTGCGGCGCTGGATCCGTTCACCAACATGGTCTGGCCGTGGAATGTGCAGGACTTTGAAAAGAGCATGACCCAGCAGTTTACGGGAATCGGGGTGGAGATTTCCAAAGCCACGGGCGTCCTGAAGATAATCAGTCTGCTGCCGGATACGCCGGCGTATAAATCCGGGCTGGATGCGGAGGATGAGATTATTGCGGTTAACGGCGAACCCACGGGCGAAATGACGATTTATTGTGCCATCGATAAAATCACCGGCCCTAAAGGAACCCAGGTGACGCTGACTATCCGGCGGCCTTCGACCGGCCAGACCAGGGATGTGACCCTTACCCGCGGCCGGATTGTTGTACAGCCGCTGAGGGGCTGGACGCGCGATGCGGACGGACAGTGGAATTATTGGATCGACGCGGACAACCGGGTCGGGTATGTGCGGCTGACATCGTTCACGGAGACCTCCGGGCCGGATTTGGACGAGGTCCTCCGGAAGCTCGAAAAGGACGGCCTTGGGGGGCTGATTCTGGACCTGCGTTTTAACAGCGGCGGGTATTTGCAGGCCGCGGCGGAAGTGGTCGATCTGTTTGTCCAGGAAGGCATTATCGTCAAGAGCAAGCCCCGTCAGGGGATGGAGACCTACGAGATAGCCCACCGCAGCGGAACGCACCCGGATTATCCGATGGTTGTTTTGATCAACAACTTCAGCGCCAGCGCTTCAGAAATTGTGGCCGGCGCTCTGCAGGATCCCGAATACCACCGGGCCACGCTGGTCGGGCAGCGCAGTTACGGCAAGGGCAGCGTGCAGGTCGTCACCGATTTTACGGGCGGCGGTTCACAGCTTAAATACACGGTTGCTTATTACCACCTGCCCAGCAATCAGCAGGTTAAGAACCGTTATCAGATGGAAAAGCTCGGCCTGAAGGAATGGGGCATCGCTCCGGATATCGAGGTCGAAATGCTGACCAATGAAATGCAGAAAATGGTCGATATTCAGCGCGACAACGACGTGCTGGGCCAAACGGAGAACCCGGAAAACGGCGCCGCAAGCCGGCGTCACCGCCTGGAGGAAACGTTGCGGGCGGATCCGCAGCTTTCGATCGGGCTGCTCGTTCTCCAGAGTCAATTGGTTGGCCGGGGCCAAACGCTGACGCTGCCGCAGGCGGTTGCCGACAGCGCCCCCGCCGCGCCGGCTCAGTAAGCGGCCCGCGGATGCCGGAAAGGAAATAAACGGTGACGGAAGACGCACTGACAGACATGAGCAAATTTGAGCGGCAGCGGCGCGAAAAACTGCAAAAAGCCCGCCAGTTTAATGTGGATCCCTACGGGGGCCGTTTTGAGAATGCGGCGGCCGCCGAAACGGTCAAGGCCGGTTATGCGGAAGGCCGGCGGGCCTGCTGCGCGGGACGCGTCGTGCTGCTGCGGGATATCGGCAAGCTTATTTTTGTGACCTTGCGCGACTCCAGCGGAACCATTCAGCTGGGGCTTAGCAAGCAATTGATGGCCGAGCAGTGGGAGTTTCTCAAGCTGCTGGACCTGGGCGACATCATCGGCGCCGAAGGGACGCTGGGCAAAACAAAAACCGGCGAAATTACCATTTGGGCGGAGTCCGTTACGCTCCTGAGCAAATCCCTGCTTCCGCCGCCGGAAAAATTTCATGGCCTGGCCGACACGGACATGCGGTACCGGATGCGGTATGTGGACCTGTGGGCCAATCCCGAGGTGATGGCGCGTTTCAAGACGCGCAGCGCGATGTTGGCGTCGATACGCCGCTTTCTCAACGAGCGGGATTTTATCGAGGTGGAAACGCCGATGATGCAGTCGCAGGCCGGCGGGGCGGCGGCGCGGCCGTTTATCACCCATCACAACTCCCTGAACCTGGACCTGTTTTTGCGGATTGCGCCGGAATTGTTTCTCAAGCGGCTGCTGGTCGGCGGAATGGAAAAGGTTTTTGAAATCAACCGCAACTTCCGCAACGAGGGTCTCAGCACGCGGCATAACCCGGAATTCACGATGATGGAGCTGTACCAGGCCTATGCCGATTACAGCGTGATGATGGAGTTGACCGAGGAGCTGGTTTGTTCGCTGATCGAGGCGCATTGCGGCGGCCGGATGCTGCCGTTTGGCGCGATGCAGATTGACTATTCCCGCCCGTGGCGGCGCGCCCGGTATGCCGACCTGCTGGCCGAACACGCCGGCTGCGGCATTGACGATCTGCCCTCCGTGCGCGCCAAGGCACGTCAATTGGGGATTAACGAAACAAATATGGACGATGCGGTGGTCATCAACGCCGTGTTCGAAGAGACGGTCGAATCGCACCTGATCCATCCGACGTTTGTGATGGACTATCCGGCGGCGATTTGCCCGCTGACCAAACAGAGCAAAAGCGATCCCCGTTATGCGGAGCGGTTTGAACTGTTTGTCGGTACGATGGAACTGGCCAATGCCTACACCGAGTTAAACGACCCCGATGTGCAGGAAGCCAACTTCCGCTCGCAGCTTCGCGGGCTTTCTGAAGAGGAAAGCATGGCCAAGATGGACGAGGATTTCATTCAGTCGCTCAAATACGGGATGCCGCCGGCGGGCGGGCTGGGTATCGGCATCGACCGGCTGGTCATGCTGCTGACCAATGCGACCAGCATCCGCGATGTGGTGCTGTTCCCGCTGCTCAAACCGCTGGCCGAAAAAAAGAATTTAGCCACAGAGGACACAGAGTAATTTTCAATTTTCAGAATTTCAATTTGAAAATTGCACTTTGAAAATCGAAATTTTTGGCGCTCTCTGTGGCAAAAAATAAGGACGAGAACGATTGAAGCAAATCAGCGTTTTACTGTGTTTGCGCTATTTACAGCACCGCCGGATTGTGCTGCTCAGTATCGCCGCCGTGGCGCTGAGCTGCGCCCTGCTGATCGCCACCGACAGCTTGTTCACCGGATTTATCAGTGCGGTTGAAAACAGCGTCGGCCAGCACTTGGGCGATATTATCCTGGAAGCCCCCGCCAACCGGACGATTACCGATTACGATACGCTGATTCAGTCGCTGCGGGAGGCCGATTGTATCCGGTCGGCGACCGCGGTGCTCAGCAGTCAGGGGCTGCTGCTGTCGGCGCCGGGCAAGGTCAGGGCGGTTCGGGTCTGGGGCATCGAATTGCCGCGGCGTCTCGAGGTTGCGCCCCTGCAGGATTCCCTGCTGTTTCAAAAGGATAAACCCGCCGCCCAGGTCGGTTTTGGCGTTCCCGGCGAAGCGGATGTTTTGGGGGGTATTGTGGGTATCGGGGTTTTGTCGCGACCGGACGAAACGACGGATGAATATGATATGGAAGCGGTCAAAGAAATGCTGGGCCGGCGAATGGCGCTGACCACCGGCTCGGTGGTGCAGGCGCAGGACGGGCAAAGCGAATCCCCCGGTTCGCCGGTTCGCTTTTCGCGCAAGGTGGTGCGGTTTGATCTGGCGGATGTGGTTATGACGGGCGTCAACGATTTTGACGAATCCTTTGTGATGCTGCCGATTCAGCCGTTGTCCGAGGCGCTGTACCCCCAGCGTCCCCCGTCCGCCAACATCATTCATATCCGCCTGGCCGACGGCGCAGACGAAGCGCAGGCGACGGCGGTTGTCCGCGGTCTGTGGCGACGCTTCGCCGAGGGCCGTTTCGACTGGTACGGTCTGGCGGCGATCGATTCGGCCAAAGCCATGCAGGCCCGGCTGATAGCCGAATACAAAAAACAGATGGGCGTGCTGCTGCTGATTTTCGGATTGGTCAGCATGGGCATTATCCTGCTGGTCTTCTGCATTTTTTACCTGATTGTCATGACCCGCCGCAAGGACATCGGCATTCTTAAAAGCTGCGGCCTGTCCAGCCCGTCGGTGGCGGCGATGTTTGTCCTGTTCGGGACGGTCGTCGGCATTGTCGGGGCGGCGGCGGGCATCGGGCTGGGGTGGCTGATTATTGACAATATCAATGCGATTGAGCAGGCGATCGCCTCGGTCTTCGGCATCAAGCTCTGGAAGGCCAGTACGTATCTGTTTGCCCGGATTCCCAACACGATGCACTGGGGGTCGGTGGTATGGATTACCGCGTCGGGCATCGGGGCGGCAGCGGCCGGTTCGCTGATTCCAGCGATTGCAGCCGCACGCATCCGGCCCGTGGAAATTTTACAGTACGAGTGAGCGCAATGGTCAAATGGCTTTTGGCATGGCGGTATTTTCGCAGGCGGCCGATCTCGATCCTGGCGGTCGCGGCGGTGGCGCTGTGTGTTTTTATCGTCATCGTGGTCATGACGATTATGAACGGCCTGGTGCGCGATTTCAAACAGAAGAATCACGACTACGCCGGCGACTGCGTGGTCGATTCGGACTCCCTGGTGGGATTCGGGTATTATGAGGCGTTTCTGGAAACCCTGAACCGCCAGCCGTATATCCAGGCCGTTTCGCCCGCGGCCAAAGGCGTGGGGCTGCTCAGCCAGCCCGGCTCCGAGTGGAATATCGGCATTGAGATTTACGGGGTCGATCCGGTTCTGCATTCACGGGCCACGGGTTTTGGGCGGACGCTTCATTATCACAAGGACGCCCCGGCGGAGGCCTTCCGCCCGTCCTATGCCCCCGAGACGGACGGCTGTGTTGTCGGCATCGACATGATGGCCCCTCGCCGCCAGTCCGACGGCGGCTATTATCACGCCCCCCAGCCCTTTTTGATGGAATTAACCGTCAGCATTTTTCCGCTGAACGCCCGGGGAGGGCTGTTGCGGGCCGGAACGGATATGGTCAGCACCAAGACCTTTTACTACAGCGACGACAGCCACAGCGGCCTGGTCAAGGTCGATGGGGCGGTGGTGTATGTGCCGCTGGCCCAGGCACAGATGTTATGCGGAATGGATTCGCCGCTTCGGCGAGTCAGCGCCATTCATATTCGATTCAGGGAAGGCACCTCCGCGGCCGCGGGAACGGCGAAGGTTCGTGCTTTGTGGGGCGAACATTGCAGGCAGTATGAAAAGGAACCCGGCGGCGACCTTTTGGCCGGCGTTCGGGTGCAGAGCTGGCAGGAAAACCGCCGCAGCATCATCGCGCCCATGGAAAAAGAACAGACCATGATGACCCTGCTGTTTCTGATGCTCGGCGTCATCACGGTGTTTATTGTTTTTGTGGTTCTGTATATGATTATCAGCCACAAAAGCAAGGATATCGGCATCCTGAAAAGCATCGGAACGCCGGTTGCGGAAATTCTGTGGGTGTTTTTATTGTTTTCGGTGTTTATCGGCCTGATTGGATCGCTGCTCGGCAGCGTCGCCGGCTGGGTCTTTCTGGCAAAAATCAACGCTCTGGAGGACTGGCTGTTTGAGCATTATCAGTGGCAGCTTTGGGACCGCACGGTTTATGCGATTGGCGATATTCCCAATCATGTGGAGCCGGATGTGCTGGCGGCCGTTGTCGGCGCCGCCGTTGTGTCCTGCATGGTCGGCGCGCTGATTCCCGGTCTTCAGGCGGCTCGAAGGAAGCCGGCGCAAAGTTTACAAGTTAATCAGTTATAAAACGAGATTCTATGGAACCCATTATCGAGGCAAACGATTTATACAAAACATACCGTATGGGCAAAGTCCGCCTGGATGTTCTCCGCGGGGTGAATCTGGCCATCTCAAGAGGGCAGTTTGCGGCCATCATCGGGGCTTCCGGCAGCGGAAAGAGCACGCTTTTGCATATTCTCGGCGCGCTGGATAAGCCGGACAGCGGTGCGGTCCGTTACAAAAATCAGCGATTGGATAATCTGCGATGGGGAAAATTAAATCATTTCCGCAATAAAGCGGTGGGTTTTGTGTTTCAGTTTTATCATCTTCTGGACGAGCTGACGGTACTGGAAAATGTGATGGCGCCGGCGATGGCGTCGGTCGGCGTGCTGGGCTGGCTGAGTTTGAAGCCCGGCGCAAGAAGCAGGGCGATGTCGCTCCTGGAGCGGTTTGGCTTAAAAGACCGGCTGCGGCACAAGCCCTATGAATTGTCCGGCGGAGAGCGCCAGCGGGTGGCCATTGCCCGTGCCCTGATAAACGAGCCCCCGCTGCTGCTGGCCGATGAGCCGACAGGAAACCTTGACTCTCATACCGGATATGGTATCTTGGAGGCCTTGACGGAGTTAAACCGCCAGGGGCAGACCATTGTGATGGTTACGCACGACGAGCGCATCGCCGCCCGGGCGGGGCGGATTATCCGCCTCGTGGACGGCAAGATAAAAGATGTGGTTTTGAATCAGTAGAAACGCTTCTATACAGGAGAATTTTATGGGATTGAAAGTTTGGATTGACAAGGGAATCGTCGATGAGGCGGATGCGAAGATATCTGTTTTTGATCACGGATTGCTTTACGGGGACGGGATATTCGAAGGCATTCGCGTTTATCAAGGCAGGATATTTGAGTGCAGGGCCCACCTGGAACGGCTGTATGAATCCGCCGCGGTGATTATGCTGAAGGTTCCCATGGAAATAGGCGAATTGACCGAGGCCCTGGAAAAAACCGTTCGGGCCAACGGGATTCAGAATGGCTATATTCGTCTGGTTGTTACGCGGGGCATCGGCGACTTGGGATTAAACCCGTTCGTGTGCAAAGAGGCCCAGGTCATCATTATTGCCAGCACGGTTCAGCTGTATCCCGAGGAATTGTACGAAAAAGGGCTGAAGGTGGTCAGCGTTTCGAGCGTTCGCAATCACCCGATGACCTGTCCGCCCCAGGTGAAATCGCTCAATTACCTCAATAATGTTCTGGCCAAAATCGAGGCCATTCGGGCCGGCGCCGGCGAAGGGATTATGTACAATCACCTTGGCTATGTGGCCGAGGCGATCGCCGACAATGTGTTTATCGTCAAAAACGGCGTTATTTTGACCCCGCCGGTTCAGGCCGGCTCGCTGGACGGCATCACCCGCCGCGTCATTATCCGTCTGGCCGAGAAGGAAAATATCCGGGTCACCGAAATGGATCTGACGCGGTTTGATTTATATGTGGCCGATGAAATGTTCCTGACCGGAACCGCCGCCGAGATTATCGGCGTGGCGGAAATAGATGGCCGAGTGATCGGCGCCGGTGTTCCCGGGCCGATAACGAAACGGATGAGGAAAAAGTTCTTTGAATACGCCCATTCCTGAAAACGCGCGTCCCTGTCTGGGCCGCTCTTCGGCGGCAATGGCGACGCAGGAATTCTTTGAACCCGTCCGCGAGGAACTGGCGGCGGTTCAGCGGCGCATTGTCGAACAGATGCATTCGCCGGATCAGGACATAAACGCCTGCCTGCAGGTGCTTTCCGAACGGCCGGGCAAAATGCTGCGTCCGGCGCTGCTGCTGCTGAGCGGACAAGCCGTCGGCGGCGTTCTTCAAAAAGAGCATATCAACCTTGCGGCGATGATTGAGATGGTTCACATGGCGTCCCTGCTGCATGACGATGTAATCGACAGGGCGTCGCTTCGCCGCGGCTCTCCCAGCGCCAATGCCCTGTGGGGCAATACTGCGGCGGTTTTATTGGGGGATTTTTTGCTCAGCCGGGCCTTTTCGCTGGGCGCCGCCTCCCGCCTTGACGGCGCGGCGGCGCTGCTGGGGCAAACAGCCCAAACGCTGTGTGCGGGCGAGCTGAAACAAAATCTGCTCAGAGGCCGCCGGGACCTGACCGAAGCGGCGTATTTTCAGATTATCGGGTCCAAAACCGCGGCCCTGTTTTCGTGCTGCTGCCGATTGGGCGCCCTTGCCGCCGGCGTTTCGTGTACACAGGAGCAGGCCCTGGGCGACTATGGTTTTGGCTTTGGGATGGCGTTTCAGATTGCCGACGACATGCTGGACATTCTGTCCACCGAGGCCCAAACCGGAAAAACGCAGGGCATTGATCTAAAGCAGGAAAAATGGACCCTTCCGGTCATCCACTGGTTCAACCAGGACAGCGCAGGGCGGCAGATACGTATTGAGCAGTGGACCGCCGCAAAGGATCTCCGCGGGCTGATACAGCAGATGCGCCGTGCCGGCAGCATGGGCTATGCCCTCGGGCAGGCCCTCCGCCACGTCAAACAGGCCAAACTGAAACTGGACGGCTTTGCGCAAACCCCCGCCAAAGAAGCGCTGCTGTCGCTGGCAGACAGTATTCTTTTGCGGGCGGGGATGGAAGCCGTGTAAACAGCGGCATATCGATGCGCATAAAAAAAGGCCGGCGTTGAAGCCGGCCTTTTTTGTTTCATCATAAGCCGTCTTAGAATGTCAAGGCGTAGGAAACCATGCCCCACAGTTCATCTTCATTATTGACGGTGTCTTCAAAGGAGTTCTGGAAGTAAACGCCGGGAGTAATCTTGCCGCCGGTCAGCGGGCAGGTGAAGGATGTCTTCAAACTCCAGACCATGTGCGACCAGTCGTTATCAATATCAAGATCTTCGCCGCCGCCTGTTCCGTCATTATACACAATGTCCCATCCGAAGGTCATCGGCAGTTCCGGTGCCTGGTCCAGCGTGAATCCATAACCAACACCCATCGCATAAATGGTTCCGGACGAGCCGTCATTTTCGCCGCCGCCCTTGGAATCCCACATTTGATAGACGGCACCGCGGGGAACAAGGCCGCCGCCGATCAGTTCCGGCATGGCGAATTCAACGAACGCTTCCTGCAGGTCATAATCCCGGGTGGCGTTGTCAATGAAATCATAGTAGCGCCATCCCACGGTGTAATTGGTCTTCCATGGGCAGGTGTCTGCGTAGGTGCCGCTGTAAGCCAGCGTGTAATTATACTGTGTCGCATTGACGCGGCTCATCTCTTCGTTTCCGCTGCCGCCCGAATAGGACGCCCAGACGTTGGCGCTGAAGCCGTTGCCGAAATCGAAATTGGCGCTCGGCTGCCAGGCAGAGGCATCATCCAGAAGGTCAAAACCTCTCCAGATGTACTTGCTTGTGTAGGTTAAATCCAGCGTTGTCTTCATGTCTGCAAGAGGTCCGCTCTCCTGAGTTGTCGCGGCCTCTGCGGCGTTCGCCACGGCGGCGACGCTCCACAGGACTGCCATTCCTACCAACAACAATTTCTTCATTTTCGATCTCCTTAACAAAAATACGGTTTCTTTGTTCTTTTCCAACACGGTGTATAGTGGGACATACTTATATCTTTATTTTCGACAATTTCAACAAAAAACCTTCTGCTTTTTACACACTTTCCTTGTGAAAGTGTACCGAAAGAGGCATGGAGTTCAACAAAAAAGTGAAAAAAACCGATTTTTTTGGGAATATTTGGGATAGAAAAAGACGATTATGTGGGGATCCAAAATTTTCGCCCAAAATACCGCACGATCAGATGCTCGGCTCGGGATGAAACATCTGTTTGGCTTGTCCAACCAGATAGAAGCTGCCGGTAACGCAGATTAAATCCTCGCGTGATATGGCGCTGCGAGCCACTCGAATCGCCTCTTTGAGCGACAGCGCCGTCTGGCACATTTTGCCGCACAGTTCCGTGTACAGTTCCGACAGGTCGGACGGAAAAACCGCCTTGGGGGAGTTGCTTCGGGTGAAGATGACTTTATCGGCGCCGTATTGCAGTTCCGTCAGCATCCCGCGCACATCCTTGTCATTGTTGCAGCCGAAGATAATGACCATCGAATCATACGGCACATGCTGGCCAATGGCCTGCACCAGCGCCCGAATGCTGGCCGCGTTATGGGCGGCATCAACCAGAATCCGCGGGTCTTCGCTGACCATCTCCATACGGCCGGCCAGTTTGACTTCGCTCAGTCCTGAAACCGCCTTCTGGTCGTCGATGGCATACCCCTGAACCTTCAGTTGATCCAGCATCGCCAGCGCCAGACCGCAATTGATCGCCTGGTGTTCGCCCGGGAGGGGAACCCGCAAATGCTCAAACCGGCTGCTGGGAGTGGTCAGACAAATACGCGTATGCGGTCCGTGCTCGCGCGACGACTCGAACCGGTACGAGAAATCAACATCCTTGCCGGTGACGACCAGCGGCGCTTTCTGAGCCGTTGCATGTTTTTTTAGAACGCGCATGGCCAGAATGTCCTGCGGGACGGTGACGACCGGTATGCCTTTTTTCATCACGCCGGCTTTTTCTGTGGCGATGCAGTCAATGGTCTGGCCCAGCAGATTCTGGTGGTCGATACTGATGGAGGTAATGCCGATCAGTTCAGGAAGGATGACATTGGTGCTGTCCAGGCGGCCTCCCAGGCCGGTTTCAATAACCGCAAAATCCACCTCGTGATCCGCAAAATACATAAACGCAAGGGCGGTCATGATTTCAAAAAAGGTCGGTCCATCGCTGGCCGACAGAAGCTTTTCTATGACCGGCTGGACGCGGTTCAGCAAGTCCAGCAGTTCCTTCTTGCTGACCATTTTGGAATTGATGACAATCCGTTCATGCAGGGTGGTAACATGGGGCGACGTGTACAGACCCACTTTGTAGCCGTTGGCCTCTATCATTTTGGCCAGCATCGTTGCCGTGGATCCTTTGCCCTTGGTTCCGGCAATATGGATCGACTTGGTCTTTTTGTGGGGATTGCCCAGGCCTTTGAGCAGTTTATTCATGCGCTCCAAGTCAAACGTGGTGACATTATAGCGCAGCTTCTGCTGTTTCTCATAGTCCGTTTTATCAAACAAATACTGCAGGGCCTGTTCGTAGGTACGAAACGCTCTGGCAGGACGTTTGACTTTTTCGACGGAAGCGGATGAGGATGTCTTTTTACTCGTTATCGTAAGAGTATTCTTCCCTGGTCTTTTCTTTGTTGTCGCCATACGGGGGGAAATGATAACAGAAACCTCAGAGAAAGTCAATGGCATACAGATATTTATGCTGGAAAGACACCCCCAACGCGGGTTGTTTTTTGTATAACCATTTGTTTCATATAGGGATACGATTTTTTTACAAATACTAAGATTCATCCGGAAAAACATGAAATCATAAATATTATTAATATCGCGTTAATAAAAACTAATCTTTTTTTCGATTTTCCAAAATTTCATGGGCCGGATGCTGCGATTTGTTTTGCGATAAATCACTTGCAGCAGATCGTTCTGGTTGGTAGCATAAAAAGCGCCCCTTTTCGGCATTGTATCCCGAAAGGATGCGAGGTTTTCTGCCGTATCATAAATACGGTCCCAAACAGAATTGCAACTTACAACAGGAAATAGATTTAAGAGAGAAATGTATGGGTGTGCTGACAGAACAGGACAAGGTGTGTGTGCAAACAATTCGTTTCCTTTCGATGGACGGTGTTCAGGCGGCCAAATCGGGCCATCCGGGAATGCCGATGGGCATGGCGCCTGCCGCTTATGCTCTTTGGCAGCATCATCTTAAATTCGACCCCAAAAATCCTGAATGGATCAACCGCGACCGCTTCGTTCTGTCCGCTGGCCACGGCAGTATGCTGCTGTATTCGCTTCTGCACTTGTTCGGTTTTGATTTGCCGCTGGAGGAACTGAAACGCTTCCGCCAATGGGGCAGCAAAACGCCCGGTCATCCCGAGTACGGCCACACCCCCGGCGTGGAGGTAACAACGGGGCCGTTAGGGCAAGGTATCGCTAATGCCGTTGGAATGGCTATTGCACAAAAATATCTGGCCGCAAGGTATAACAAGGAAAATTTCAGCATTTTTGACTATCACATTTATACGATTTGCGGCGACGGCTGTCTGCAGGAGGGCGTCAGCGGTGAGGCCTCCAGTTTGGCCGGGCATCTGGGGCTGGACAACCTGATTGTCATTTATGACGACAACCACATCACCATCGACGGCGAAACCAGTTTGTCTTTCAGCGAAAATGTCGCGATGCGCTATCGCGCCTACGGATGGAACGTCCTTGAAATCGGCGGCGACGGCCACGATATCGATACCCTGGACAGCGCCCTGGAGTTCGCCAAGGCCCAGTCCGAACGGCCGACCCTGATCAAGTTCCGTTCACACATCGGGTACGGCAGCCCCAATTTCCAGGATACCCACACGGCTCACGGGGCGCCGCTGGGCGAGGACGAAATCAAGCTCATCAAGAAGAATGCCGGCTGGGATCCCGAAAAAACGTTTGTTATCCCTGCCCAGGCAGTTGCCCTGGCCGCAGCGGCGAAGGAGAAAGGCAAAACGCTTTATGCCGACCATCAGAAGCAGATGGAGGCGTATGCCAAAGCGCATCCTGGACTGGCCAGAGAATTAAAAGACGCCCTTGCCGGCAAAATCAGCATCGATGAAAAGATGCTTCCCGTATTTGATCCGGCAACGCCCGTTGCGACCCGTTCGGCTTCGGGCAAGACGCTGGATGCCCTGATGCCTTCCATGCCGCTGGTGCTGGGCGGTTCGGCGGACCTGACGCCGTCCAATAATACCCGCTTCAAAGGCGCCGACGATTTCCAGAAAAACCATCCTTGCGGCCGGTACATCCGTTACGGTGTGCGCGAACACGCCATGGGGGCGATTATGAACGGCATTGCCGTCAGCGGCATCCTGCGGCCCTATGGCGGAACATTCCTGGTGTTTGCCGATTATATGCGTCCGGCGATTCGCATGGCGGCGATGTCCGGCTATCCGACGGTTTTTGTTTTTACCCACGACAGCATCGGCGTCGGCGAAGACGGCCCCACCCATCAGCCGGTCGAGACGCTGGCATCCCTGCGGATTTTCCCCAACCTGCTGACCTTCCGTCCGGCGGACGCCAACGAGACAGCGCTGATGTGGAAGTACATTCTCGAACACGACGACACGCCTGCGGCAGCGGCGCTGACCCGTCAGAATCTGCCCGTGCTGGATAAGGCCAAGTATCTCGGAATGAAAAACTTCGACAAGGGCGCTTACGTCCTTATCGAGGAAGCAAGACCCGATGTCCTGCTGCTGGCGACCGGCTCGGAAGTTGCGCTGGCCGTTGAGGCCTGCGCCAAACTGGCCGCCGAAGGCATCAAGGCCAGGGTCGTCTCAATGCCCTGCTGGACCCTGTTTGACAAGCAGGACGCCGCCTACAGGGAAAGCGTGCTTCCTTCTGCGGTCAAGGCCCGTGTCGGTGTTGAGGCCGGGGTTGAAAACGGCTGGTGGAAATACCTGGGAACCTGCGGCGAGTTTGTCGGAATGCGTACCTTCGGGGCTTCCGGACCCTTCAAGACCTGCTTTGAAAAATTCGGAATTACCGTTGATGCGGTAGCGGCCGCCGCCAGGAAATCTATCGCCAGGGCCTAACGGATTGAAAAACAGCCGCACTGCAAGGCCCCGCTTTTTGTGAACCGGGGGTCTTGTTTTTTTTCGCCGCACACTGTAAAGTATAGACGAACGGTACATTATTCAGGAGAAAACCATGGCAGCAAAACGAATCAAACGTATCGCCGTAATGACCGGCGGAGGGGATTGTCCCGGTCTCAATGCCGTCATTCGCGCTGTAACGAAAACCGCGATCAATCGCTATAAGCTCGAGGTCTGGGGCGTCGAAGACGGCTATCGCGGCCTGATTGAAGACCACATCCATCCCTTAAATACGAACGATGTCAGCGGAATCCTGACTATCGGCGGCACGATTCTCGGTTCGTGCAACTCCTCCAATCCGTTTTCGTATCCGGTTCAATCCGGCAAACGCACCATCAATAAAGATGTATCGGATTTGTGTGTCGCTAATCTCAAAAAGCGAGGCATCGAAGCCCTCGTCTGCATCGGCGGCGACGGCACGATGTGCTCCGCGGCGGCCTTTGCCAAAAAAGGCCTGATTGTGATGGGTGTTCCCAAAACCATCGACAACGACATCTGGGGCACGGACATCACCTTTGGTTTTAATACGGCGGTTACGACCGCCACAGAAGCCATCGACAAGGTCCACACGACCGCCAGTTCGCACCACCGCGTGATGATTGTGGAGGTCATGGGCCGCTATGCGGGCTGGATTGCCCTGCACGCCGGCGTGGCGGGCGGTTCGGATGTCATTCTGATTCCGGAGATTCCTTACGATCTGAGCAAGATTGCCGATTATGTAAAAGCCCGCTCGAAAAAAGGCAAGCGCTTCAGCATCATTACTGTTGCCGAAGGAGCCAAACCCAAAGGCGGCCAGCGGGTTGTTTTCAAAACCGAAAAGAACAGCCCCGACCCGATTCGTCTGGGCGGGATTTCGTTTGTGCTGGCCGAACAGCTCGGCCAGATAACCGGGCTGTCCTGCCGGGCGGTCAATCTGGGCCATATCCAGCGCGGCGGTTCGCCCACGCCCATCGACCGTGTGCTGGGAACCAGCTTCGGCCATTACGCGCTGGAATTGCTGATGAAAGGGCAGTTCAATCGGCTGGTGGTTTGGAAAGAGGGCAAACTGGGTGATGTGGCGCTGAGCCGCATCGCCGGCAAGATCAAAACCGTCCGTCCCAGTAACCCCCTTATTGCCGCCGCCAGAGCCGTGGGTACTTGCTTCGGGATATAGTTAAACCCAGGGCGTTGCCCTGGGCTATATTGCGCCGGCCAGATAATACTGTTTAACGGTTATTCAGGCCGACAAGATAAGGCCGATTTACGGTCGGCCGTTTGGTCTTTCAGGCCGTTAAAAGAATTCCGGTCTTTTGCCGGTTTTGATATTTTGCTGGATTTAAGTCAGGACAAAACGGTTTGTCAGATTGTCGCCCGTCTGGCGGACCACGACCCCGCCAAGGGGCCGGTGACGGTCAGCGGGACGTGGGGATCCTATGCGCCCCTGCTGGCGGCCCACCTGTACAAGACCCTCAAAAGGCCGATTTTTTACATCCGCCCGCACATCGATGACGCCGATACCGCCGCCGACGACCTGCAGGTCTTTTCCGGCGGCCCCGTGCAAACATTCCCCGTCTGGGAAAGCCCCGACGAAGTTACCGATGCGACCGATGAAATCCTGGCGCGGCGATTGCGGATGTCGCTGTGGATGGCTCGGCAGCCCGCCGAGCCGTTTTTGATTTCCGCTTGTGTTCAGGCCCTCAACCAGCCGGTTGCCCGTCCGCAATTGCTTTGTGAACTGGGCCTGTCGCTTTTCGTCGGGCAAACCATCGAACCCGATCTTGTGACCGGCTGGCTGGTCGATCACGGCTTTGAACGCACCGACAGCGTCGATCTGCCCGGCCAGTTCGCCCAGCGCGGCGGCATCGTGGATATTTTTGCGCCGGTCTGCACAGTCACGGGGCAAAACCAATCCGCCGACCTGGCCGAATCCCAGCCGATGCGCATCGAGTTTTTCGGCGACCGCATCGAAAGTTTGCGCCGCATCAACCTGGACTCGCAGCTTTCCTGCGATTCGCTTGCCTCTGTGCAAATTACCGCGTCGCAGTCCGCCATCGACCCGGAGGGCACGGAACTCTTTATCAATCTGCTGCCCGCCGAAACGCTGATTATCCTTGAAGAGCCGGTTGAGATTGCCGACGTGTCGCATGCCTTTCTGAGCCGCCTGGACGATGTCCGCGGGATGTATCCGTGGCAGGCGGTCTATAACGCCATCCAGCGGTTTTCGTGCCTGCATATCAGCCGCTTTGCCGGTTCGGCCCAGACCGACTTCCAATTGGATGTTGCCAGCGCTCAGCAGTTTGAGCACAAGGCCGGCTCCCTCTGGAAGGACCAGCAGGCCGTTCTGGCCGATCTGCTTAATGAGGCCCAAACGCAGCGGGTCCTGTTCTACTGCGAAAATCAGGCCGAAATCCAGCGCGTCCGTGAAATCCTCAGTGAAAAATTCAATCGCATTCCCGACAGCTTCGGGTTGACGCTCGGCTTTATCCATCACGGCTTTATCCTCCGGCCGCTTAATACGATCGTCGTAACCCACCACGAGGTCTTCGGCCAGGTCTCCATCCGCCGGCGAATCCGCCGCATCCAGGGGCTTTCCCCCGTCGATACCATGCTCGATCTGCACAAGGGCGATTATGTTGTGCACATCGCCTACGGCATCGGCAAGTACGTCGGCATTCAGATGATGGAAAAAGCCGGCGCCAAGGCCGAATACCTCACACTCGAATATGCCGACAAGGTGCAGATTCACGTTCCCGTCGCCAACATTCACCTGGTGCAGAAGTTTATCGGGTCAAGCCCCAAACGGCCCCCGCTGAGCAGAATCGGCGGCAAAAAATGGGAAAGGCAGAAGGAAAATGTCGCCCGGGGTGTCGAGGAACTGGCCGCCGAACTGCTGGAGGTGCAGGCCATGCGTCAGCAGCTGGGCGGCTTCGGCTTCGGCCCCGACACCCTCTGGCAGCGGGAATTTGAGGAGTCGTTTCTTTATCAGGAAACGCCCGATCAAATCACCGCCGCCGACCGCATCAAGGATGATATGGCCTCCCCCCGGCCGATGGATCGGCTCCTGTGCGGCGATGTGGGCTACGGCAAGACCGAACTGGCCATGCGGGCGGCCTTCAAGGCCGTCCAGGCGGGCAAGCAGGTTGCCGTGCTGGTGCCCACGACCGTACTGTGCGTTCAGCACGGGCGCACCTTCCGCGAGCGGTTTGCCGATTTTCCCGTGAGCGTTGCGATTCTCAATCGCTTCAACGCGCCCAAAGAAACCAAAGAGATTCTGTCCGCCTGCCGAAAGGGCGGCGTCGATATCCTGATCGGCACGCACCGGCTGCTCAGCGACGATGTGGGCTTTAAGGATTTGGGGCTGTTAATCATCGACGAGGAACAGCGGTTCGGCGTTGAGCACAAGGAGCGGCTCAAGCGTTTCCGCGTCAACGTCGATATCCTCACCATGACCGCCACGCCCATTCCGCGTACGCTGCACATGTCGCTGATCGGCCTGCGCGACATCAGTTCGCTTTCCACGCCGCCGCTGGACCGGCGGGCCGTTGTGACCAAGGTCTGCCGCTTCAGCGACGAGGTGATTCGCAGGGCCATTTTGTTTGAAATCAGCCGCAGCGGGCAGGTCTTCTTTCTGTACAACCGCGTCCAGACCATCGAGCGCTTCGCTCAAAAAGTGCGCGCCATCGTCAACGACCCGTCCGTCCGCATCGATGTTGCCCACGGCCAAATGCACAAGCACGAACTGGAAGACGCGATGATCCGTTTCATCAGCGGCGACACCAGCGTGCTGATCTGCTCGACGATTATTGAATCCGGCATCGACATCCCCAACGCCAACACCATTCTCATTTACGACGCCGACCGGTTCGGGCTGGCCCAGCTTCACCAGCTTCGCGGGCGTGTCGGCCGCTACAAGCACCGCGCCTATGCCTATTTGCTGCTGCCCGAATCGCGGCCCATTACGCCGCTTGCCGCCCGGCGCCTCAAGGCCATCGAGGAATACTCCCAGCTCGGGGCGGGCTTCCGCATCGCCCTGCGCGACCTGGAAATCCGCGGCGCCGGCAGCATCCTGGGGCCGGAACAATCCGGCCACATCAACACCGTCGGCTACGAACTCTACTGCCGCCTGCTGGGCGAAGCCGTCAAGCGGCTCAAAAACGAGCCGATGGAAAAAGACATCCAGACCGTCATTGATCTGGATTTTGAGACCTATATCCCCAAAAACTACATCCCCTCCGACCGTCAGCGGCTGGAGGTCTATCGCCGCATCAGCGCCGTCCGCGACCCCAAAGACATCGAGCGTCTGGGAACCGAACTGCGCGACCTGTTCGGCCCGATGCCGGAGCAGGTGGGGCAGTTTTTGGAGCTGACGCAAATCCGAAGGTGGGCCGACCGCTGGAATATCCAGAGCATCGTCGTTCAGCGGCCTGATTTGGTCTTTACTTTTCTGGAGGGGGCTTCCGGCACAGACCTGTTTGCCCGCTATCCGGGCACCGTCCGCATCCCCGACCCCCGCACCGTCCACCTCCGCCTCGAAAAATCCTACTTCGAACCCAAAACGCTTCTGGCTGTCCTTCGCAAACTCCTTCGCCGCTAAACCAAAACCCATTAAATGTTAAAAATTAAAACGCAAAATGACAAATCAAAATTCAAGAAGGGTGACGCCTGTATGGCTGCTTTTGCTCCTTCTTACTCCGTGTATTGATAGCCGCGCTGTTCAGCATCCTGTTTCATATACTCCAGCAGAATGGGGTAATGGATTTCGGGGAAGATGCGTTTGGAGCCGGCGGCTTTGAAGATCGCTCCCTGCTCAAAGACATTCGGCCTGATTTCGTGTGTAATTGAAAAGCCGTAGTGCTTGAGCCGCTCCAGGGTCGGCGCCGGCAGCGGGACCGCTTTGGCGTCCGGGCAGCCGGCCGCCCCCTCAATCAGCGTGGGTGTTATGGAACCGTCCATCCCGATATCGAAGTTGCGCATCGTGACATCGGGAACTAAATTTCCCGTGTACCATGTCCCTTCGACCTTTTTGGCGGCGGCAATCGCCGTATCGCGCGGCTGAATCCCAAGCTCTTTCAAAACCGCATCCAGCGCCAGCGTCATTGCCTCATCGTAATCATGCGCCGCATCGTTGAGAGCATCCACCGCCAAGCGCGTCCCCAGCAGGTTGGAATACAGGTCTTCCCAGGAAAACGCCGAGTTAAACTCCGGCTCAAAGCCCATAAAATGGACGCCAAACCAGGTCAGGATTTCATGCCAGACCGTCGCATCAAACGCCAGATACGGGCCTGTTCCAAAGGCGACATCCTCGATAATCTGCTCCTTGTCGGTCCGGCTGTCCCAGTCCGCCGGGTAGGTGATTTCAATGACATGCCGGGATGTCTCGCCGGACAGCTTATACGAAAACCGTTCCTGTCCCCTGGTCAGTGCTTTGCGGATGCGGGAGATAAAGTGCCGCGTCAGGTCGGCGTTGCCGCGGATGTGGTCGATATCCAGGTGCCCCGCCCCGCAGGTATAAACCAGGCCGCTGTTTTCAAACGGGCTGTACACCGAAGCGTGCCTCCCCAGATTGTCCGGGTCGGCGAACACAACCCCCGGGGTCGCCGTGGGGATATAGCCCAGCCGGGCACGGGGCCCTGTTAAGCCCGTCAGGCCGCAGCCCCCAACGGTCAGCAGGGACGCTCCCATGCAGACCGCCTTCATGAGTATGGAGTATTTCAGGGGCCAATTATTTTTAGATACGTTTTTCCGCATGATGTCTTCCTTGTTCAAAAGGGATTACAGAGCGACGTCTTTATTTGTCCAAAACCGGCTGATCCACCGTCTCGCCGTAAAGCTGTTTGCCCTCAGCTTTGATGTATTCAAGGATTTTGGGAAAATCCGTCAGCGGGCGAATCACGCCGCCGGAGGCGTCCGCCCCGAGTGCCTTGAAGATTTTGCTTTTCTCGAATTCCACCGGGTAAAGTTCCAATTCGATCTGAAAACCGTATGTTTTCAGAGCGTCCGGCGTCGGCCTCGGACAGGGCCTGGGTTGGGCGTCCGGGCACATCTCCGGCACCAGCCAGGGCGTCGCCATGCCGTCATCCAGTCCCACATCGAAGTTGCGTTTCTTCATCTCCACGAAGAAATAATATCCTCCCCTGTACCACTTGTCCGCGATCTTTCGCGCGGCTTCCTGCGCGACCCATGCCGGCTGAACGCCCAGTTTCAGCATCGTTGCGTCAATCAGGTATGTCATCGCCTCTTCATACGGGTACTGTGCATGGCGCAGGGCCTCCGCGGCCAGGCAGGTTCCCAGCACGTCCGAATAGGGGTCCTCCCAGGAAAATGAGGAAATGTTTTCCGAGAAGATGCCCGACGAGGCAAAGCCGTACCAGGTCAGGACTTCATGCCAGATCAAGCTGGTGTGGGCGCCGTACTGCCCGAACTGAATCGAAATCTCCGAGGCGATCCGTTTTTTCTCCGCCAGAGGCAGCGATACCCACTCCTGCGGATAAATGATACTGGCGCGGTATCTTGCCGGCTCGATGATGCGGTACGAAAACTCGGTATCCATCTGCATGAGATTTTGATAGGTAATACGGGCCAGATACTCCGTTCGGTCGGCGGCCTCGCGCAGGTGGCCCAGGTCGATAAAACCGCCCTTGCAGGTGTAAAGCAACCCCGTCTTTTCCTCAAAATTGTAGGAACGGCGGTGTATTCCAAGTTCCGTCGGTTCCGGAAACACTAACCCCGCAGCATCCCCGTAAAAAGAGCCGATGCGCATCCGGGGCAGGGGGCTGTTTTGACAGCCGGCAAGAAGGATGACCGCCCAAAAAACCCAAAACGCTTCTTTGATGCATCTATCGAGACAACGGGGACAAAAAATCATCGTTTTCTTTCCTCAAAAAAATAGTGAACAAAAGGCCCCTTTATTCCGGCACACGCTTCTGTCAAACATACGCCAAAAATGTTCAGCCGTCAACCCCGCTGATAAAATCCTCCCGGCCAACAAAGCGTCGTACCCGCATCTTAATTAGAACCATAGGATGCAAAAGGACGTAGTAACAAGATGAATCGATTGTTGCTAAAATTTGTCTGGATTTTGTCGCTGCCCGTCGCAATGGCGTTTTATAAGGGGTGTCCTCATCCGCCCCAGCCATCGGCATCGAATCCCCCTCAAACCCCGCAGGAGGCCCCAATGGACCCCAACGAGTCAAAGATCGTGAAAACCCAACGCCAGTGGATGGAAATTCTGACCCCCGAACAGTACCATGTGCTGCGTCAAAAGGGGACCGAGAGACCGTTCACCGGAAAATACGACAAATTTTTTGAAAAGGGCGTCTATCAATGTGCCGCCTGCGGCGCTGCGATATTCGCGTCCGATGCCAAGTACAATTCCGGCTGCGGCTGGCCGGCCTTTAACGCCCCCAAAGACCCCGCCGCCGTTTCGGAAAACCGCGACACCAGCCACGGGATGGTTCGCACTGAAATCACCTGCTCCCGATGCGGTTCGCACCTGGGCCACGTCTTCAACGACGGCCCGGCTCCCACCGGCCTTCGGTACTGCATCAACTCCGTTGCCTTGGAGTTTCAGAAAAAAGGCGACCCGAATGAATCCAAATAGAAACAGGCGGGGCAGGTCTCATATCCGGGATGCCGCCTCGTTCTGCAGCCCATTTTTTGAAAAAGAACCGTTTATTTTTTGCGGCTGACAGGTATATTGCTGTTTGACCCGCGCTGCTGCGGTCATAACCGGGATTGAATATGAATAAGAAAACATTTGATTGGTTCGACGTCGCCAAACGGCTCAAGGCCATTTCGCAGGCGGGCAAGACATTTGCCAAAAATGAGTATGAACTAAACCGCCATCAGGAACTGGAGCAAATCTGCGCGGAAATTTTTGAACGACATGCGGATATGACCGCCGAACAGGCCCGCGGCATCCTGCAGCAGGACGCCGGCTACCCGACCCCCAAGGTGGACTGCCGGGGCGTGGTGTTTAAGGAGGATAAAATCCTGATGGTCAAAGAGGTTGCCGACGGCGGCTGGACGCTGCCCGGCGGCTGGTGCGACACCGATATGACGGCTTCGCAGAATGTCGCCCGCGAGGTCTGGGAGGAATCCGGCTACGAGGTTAAACCCGTCCGCCTGCTGGCGGTTTTTGACCGCGACAATCAGGGCCATACCCCGCCGTATCCGTTCAACATCTATAAACTGTTTTTCCTGTGCGAACTGACCGGCGGACAGGCAAAACCCAGCCACGAAACCAGCGAGGTCGCCTGGTTTGCCGAAGACCGGCTGCCGGAAAATTTATCCAGAGGCCGAACCCTGCCCCACGAACTCAAACTGTTCTTCGCTCAGCACCGGAATCCGGCGCTCCCGACGGCGTTTGATTAAACCGCCATCCGGCGGGAAGATCGCCGCCGATTAAGAATCTATCCGATATTACGGCTTGCCCTTCTGGGCCATCAGTTCTTTGAAATACGCCGGGACGGGGGCTTCAACCGTCAACCGTTCACCGCTGACGGGGTGTTTGAAGGAAATTGATTTGGAATGCAGCGCTAATCGCCGGTAGCCGTCCTTGTTTTTTCCGTATTTCCGGTCGCCGACAACCGGATGCCCCTTGTCGGCCATCTGAACGCGAATCTGATTCTTCCGGCCGGTCAGCAGCGCAATCTCCAGCAAACTGAACTGGGCGGCCTCCCGGAGCACCTTGTACCCCGTCTGTGCCAGCTTGCCCTTGGCCGCCGTCGTGGAATAAACGACGAACGCCTTGTTCTCGGCCAGGTAGGAGGTAATCACCCCTTCTTGGGGGGTCAGCCGGCCGTGAACCACCGCGACATATTTTTTTTCCGTGTCCTTCCACCGTTCCTGCAGCCGGTCCTTGATGTCCTGGCTCTTGGCGAAGACAAGCACGCCGGAAGTCCATTGATCCAGCCGGTGAACCGTAAAAACCCGCTTGCGGGACTTGGAACTTCCTTTTCGGATATAATCGGTCAAAACAGCGTGAGCCGTATTGATTTTTTCCGTCGGTGTCCCTACGGTCAGCAGTCCGGCGGGTTTATCCACCACCACAATATCGTTGTCCTCGTAAAGCATCTCCACCCCCCGCGGCAAATGCTTGCGTGTGGACTGTTTTGTCTTAGCCATACCGATCGCCTGATACCTTACCGAATGATGGTGATATGCTCTTCGGGTCGCGGGATGGCCTGTGTTTTGGGGCCGCCGATGGCGGTCCAGCCGATGGATTGCAGTATCCCGTTGTGGAACACATACGGCGTGAATTCATCATCGCTGCGGACCTCGTTATGGCTGCAATAGGAACGGAAGAAGCGGATTTCCACGTGTTTGCCGTCGAGGGTATATTGCTCCGGCGCCCGGCGCTGGCTCAGGGACAGCTCGTTCTGCGTGGGTTCCAGAATCGCAAGGACCTGCTCCTTTGACATCCCCAGTTGAACCTGCGGGGCTGCGGCGTGATAGGCGCTGATGGACGATGAAACATTGCTGCAGCCGCTCAAAACCGCCGCACCCAGAAACACAATTACCAACACCCGTTTTTTCTCTAAAACCACGGCCAATTTCCCTTCGGTTTCTCGGGCGGCGTTTACAACCGCCGCCCGACAGTTATTGATTGACAGGTTGGCGCTTTACGAAAGTTTTATCACCTTTTCCAGCGGCGTGTAGTCAATATCCAAATCACGGGCCACATTGGGATACACACAATGGCCCATATAGATGTTGACTCCTTTTTGGAGAGGCCGGCTGTGCTGACAGGCCTCTTCGACGCCCTGCTCGGCGATTTTCAGTCCGTATTGCAATGTAACGCTGGTCAGCGCAACGGTTGAAGACAGCGCGACTGCTCCCGGCATGTTCGCCACGGCGTAGTGAATAATCCCGTCAATCGTATAAATCGGATTGTCATGGGAGGTGGGGTGGGTTGTTTCGGCGCATCCGCCCTGATCCACGGCCACATCCACAATGACCGCCCCCGGCTTCATCGTCGCCAGGTGTTCCCGGCGGATCAGCTTGGGCGCCTTGGCGCCGTGCAGAAGCACCCCGCCGATAACAACATCCGATTCCTGCAGAGCCAGCTCGATATTGGCGTCGTTGCTGTAGAGTGTGCTGATGCTGCTGCCGAAAATATCGTCCAGATAGGCCAGCCGGCGGGCATTGACATCGAGAATGCAGACCTCAGCCCCCATGCCGACAGCGATTTTACAGGCGTTGGTTCCCACGACGCCGGCGCCGAGAATGGCGACCTTGCCCCGGCGAACACCCGGCACGCCGCTGAGCAGAATGCCCCGTCCGCCGAACGGTTTTTCAAGATATTTTGCCCCTTGCTGCACGGCCAGCCGTCCGGCGATATCGCTCATCGGAACCAGGCACGGCAGGGTGCCGTCGGCTTCCTCGATAGTTTCATAAGCGACGGCCTTGACCTTCTTTTTCATCAGCGCCTGCGTCAGTTCTTTGGAGGCCGCCAGATGCAGGTACGTATAAAGGATTTGCCCTTCGCGAAAATGCGGTATTTCCTCCGGAAGCGGCTCCTTGACCTTGATGATCATATCGCATTCGTCAAAGATGCGTTTGCAGCTGGGTTCCAAAACAGCGCCGACGCGGCGATATTCTTCGTCGCTGAATCCGGCGTTGACCCCGGCGCCCGTCTGGACAAGCACCTCATGCCCCCGTTTGATATAGGCCTTCACGCAGGTGGGCGTCAGCCCCACGCGATATTCATGTTTTTTAATCTCCCGAACTGTTCCGATTCTCATAAGTGTCTTCCGAATTGCAATGTCAGTAATTTTTCCGAATTATGCCGCCAGTCCTCATTTGTGTTTTTTAAAGGGCGCTGCCGCAAAAAAGCTGCTGCTTCCGGCAGTGTGAACACCCACGCCGGGTTTTCCATGAATCCCGTTTAAATCTCCTTTTCGCTCTCTTGGGGCAGCGTTAAAGCCACGCCCTTTAACCGATAAATAATTGGATAAAAATGATAGCTTGCCTTCGTGTGCTTTGCAACCCCAAAAACCTTCTTAATGGAATTTCACTCGAATACCTTAAAAGATTTAGGATTAGCGAGGATTTTCCGATAAAATAGCAAGGGCGATGGTTTAAGAAGACGTTTAACCGGAGATGGTATGTCTGATTTTTATGTGTCTGCAGAAGAAACGTGGCGTGTTTTTCGTATTATGGCCGAATTTGTCGAGGGGTTTGAGGAATTGGCCAATGTTGGGCCTGCTGTGTCGATTTTCGGTTCGGCCCGCGAAGAACCCGGAAACCGCTATTATGAACTGGCTGTCGAAACCGCCCGCCAGTTAGGGCAGGCGGGCTTTTCCGTCATCACCGGCGGCGGCGGCGGGATTATGGAAGCGGCCAACAAGGGAGCCCGCCTGGCCGGCGTTAAAAGCATCGGCCTGAATATTGACCTGCCGCACGAGCAGGTTCCCAACAAGTTTCAGAACCTGTCGCTGCATTTTCGGTATTTCTTCTGCCGCAAGGTGATGTTTCTCAAGTACGCCCATGGGTTTATTGTGCTGCCGGGCGGGTTTGGGACGATGGATGAGTTTTTTGAATCGCTGGTGCTGATTCAGACGCTCAAGCAGGCGCATTTTCCCGTGATTTGCATGGGCAGCGACTATTGGGACGGGCTGGTCGGGTGGATGCGGGATGTGATGCTCGAAAAGCACGGTTATATCTCGCCGGAAGATATGGATGTGTTCAACGTGTGCGATAAACCCGAGCAAGCCGTCAAAATTATTACCGATTTCCATGCCCATAACGGCCGAGGGGGCATCAAACAGCCCTGGGGCATCAAACGCCCAACCCATCCGCAGTAATCGGTCAAGTTTTTCAATTTTTGTTGCATTTATGCAATAAATCTGGTATCCTGACTGCCGTTTGCAAAGGAATTATACGGAGAATGAACCTCTTTTTCAGTCAGGCATTTCGGCAGGAGGTATGGCTATGAGCGGTGTTTTCGGAATTGTTTCAAAGAATGATTGTGCCGAAACATTATTGTATGGCACCGATTATCACTCCCATTTGGGTACAGAATACGGCGGCATGGCCGTTCTGGGCACCCAGTTCACGCGCCAAATCCATGCCATCGGCCAAAGTCAGTTCAAGTCAAAATTCTTTGATGATTATCATCGAATGCCCGGCAACAAGGGAATCGGCGTCATCAGCACCCTGGACGAGCAGCCGATTTATTTGAATTCCAAATTCGGTCCGTTCTGCCTGGCAACAACCGGCTTTGTGGAAAACAATGAGGAGTTGTCGGCGGATCTGCTGAAAAAGGGCGTTTCTTTCAGCGAACTCGGCAAAAACGCCGTCAATTCGACCGAGCTTATCGCAAAACTTGTCAATCAGGGAACCGATCTGGTACACGGCATCGAAAAAGTGTTTGATGTCATCGAGGGCTCCTGTTCTCTGCTGTTACTGAATCGAACGGGTATTTTTGCGGCCAGGGATCGCTTCGGATATACGCCGCTGATAGTCGGAAAAAAAGAGGATACATGGGCTGTGACGAGCGAGACAACCGCCTTTCACAGCATGGGCTTTGAAATTGTTAAATATCTCGAACCGGGAGAAATCGTCCTGATTAACGAAGACGGCATCGTGCAGCGAAGACCGGGTTCGGCCAGAATCAATCAGATCTGCACGTTTCTCTGGATTTATACGGGATTTCCGGCGTCCAGCTACGAAGGAATCAATGCGGAAATCGTCCGTGAAAAATGCGGCCGGGCGCTGGCCCGACGCGACGCCGACATTCGGATCGACATGGTTTGCGGGATTCCGGATTCGGGTCTTGCCCACGGACTGGGCTACGCGATGGAATCCAAAAAGCCCTTCCGAAGGCCGCTTGTCAAATACACCCCCGGCTACGGCAGGAGTTATACGCCGCCGTCTCAGAAGACACGGGACCTCATCGCAAAAATGAAGCTTGTTCCCATTCCGGAAGTGATTAAAGGAAACAGTATCGTTGTTTGTGAGGATTCCATTGTCCGGGGAACGCAGCTGAAGAACTTCACGATTAAAAAACTGTGGGATTGCGGCGCCAAGCAGATTCATGTCAGGCCCGCCTGTCCGCCGCTGATGTTTCCGTGTCAATTCAATCTGTCAACGCGGTCTATTCATGAATTGGCGGCACGAAAGGCCATTTGCGACATTGAAGGCCATGACGCGGACAATGTTTCGGAATATATCGATCATCGGTCCGAAAAATACAAACGGATGGTTGACTGGATTGCCAGGGACCTTCGCGTGACGACCCTGCGGTATCAGACCGTGGACGATATGGTCGATGCAATTGGGCTGCCGAAAGAGAAGCTTTGTCTGTACTGCTGGACCGGCGAGTGCCCCAGGGCATGCAGCAAAAAACCGCGAATCAGCATTCGGGAAACAGAGTCCCCCGCAGCAAAGAAAAACAAAAAAGAGATTCCCGATCAAAGCAGGTTGTGGTAACGCCGTCTTTGCAGAACGGCAATTGCAAATCGCTGCACGCGCGTCATCCTGAAGAAGCTTTCTCGTGCCGGTTTTTTTGACGGGGAAAATCCAATCAAACAGGAGCAGATTTATGAATCGACGCTGCCTGATGCGGCTTGTTTTCAGTGTATCCGTGCTGGCCGCCGAGGCCTGTGCCTCTGAAATGGTTCCGTTTGTGATTCCAGCAGCGGTCAATCCGGATTCGGTTATCCGGATGGACTGGCGGGAGTTGACGGAACAGGACCGGCTGACAGCCAAAGAACATTTTTTCACGGCATCCGGCCGGCGGGTGCGGCTGTGGGGCGTCAACCTGTCCTTTGGAGCGAACTTTCCGACGCATCGGGATGCCGAACGGATTGCCGAACGCATGGCGGCCTTCGGTGTCAATGCAGTCCGCTGTCATCATATGGACACGGCCGGCTGGCCGCAGGGCATCTGGGATGAGACCGGGCGGGAACTGCACCCGGAGGCAGTGGACCGGCTGGATTACTTTATTGACCAGCTTGCCAGACGCGGCATTTATACCAACCTGAATCTGCATGTGGGCAAAAAGCACAGTGCGGCGCTGGGCCTGCCCGAACCGACGACGGATTATGACAAGATGGTCACTCTCTTCACGCCGGAATTGATCCAGGCCCAAAAGGATTATGCGCGCAAGCTGCTGACGCACAAAAATCCCTATCGCGGCAATATCCGCTGCGCCGAGGATTATGCGGTGGCGATTGTGGAGATTACCAACGAAAACAGTTTGTTTATGTGGGGGGCGGAAAACGCGCTGCGGAACCTGCCGCCCTTTTATGCCGATATTCTTGAACAGCAGTACAACGCATGGCTCAAAAAGAAATACGGAACGACGGAAAAACTCAAACAGGCCTGGGATAAACCGATACAGCCGCTGGGAGACAATCTGCTGATGCCCGTCGATTCCGGCTCGCCGGCATGGTTTCTGGAACAGCACGAACAGGCCAGGGCGCGGCTGGCTGCCCTGCCGGATGAAAACGGCGGGAAAGCGGTTGCGATTGAAATCCAGAACATCGACGGCACGGAGTGGCATCTCCAGTACAACCATCGCCAACTGAAACTTCAGCAGGAGCGGTATTATACGGTTCGTTTTTGCGCAAAGGCCCCAACGCCGCGGGAGATTACGGTCAGTGTCACCCAGGCACACGAACCCTGGGAGAATATGGGGTTGTACCAGCAGGTCCATTTGACGGCAGAATGGCAGGAGTTTACGCTCGGATTTACCGCGACCCGTTCCGACGGCAATGCCCGTCTGAATTTTGCCTTTGGTGCGGATGTCGGGGATATCGGACTTGGGAACATTTTCATGGCTTCCGGCGGGCAAATCGGCCTGTATCCGGACGAATCGCTGGAAAACGGCCGTGTGGCGTTCATGGTGGACCGTCCGATCAAAAGCCGGCAGCTTGATCGGATGATGTTTCTGGCGGAAACGGAAAAGGCGTTTTTTGACGGCATGAGGGCGTTTATCAAAAAGGACCTGAATTGCAGGGCGATGGTGACCGGAACGATCGTCTTCGGGCCGCTGGGGTTATATGTCCAGAGCGATATGGATTTTATTGACAGCCACGCTTATTGGCAGCATCCGCGGTTTCCCAATCGGCCGTGGGATGCGGGCGACTGGCTGATTGAGCAGAAGGCGATGAGCCGCTTTCCCGAGCAGGCGGCCCTGTTTGAGCTGGCCGCCGAACGGTTAGCCCAAAAGCCGTTCACGGTTACCGAATACAATCATCCGGCCCCGCTGGATTCGCAGGCCGAGTGCGTGCCGATGATTGCCTCGTTTGCTGCCGCACAGGATTGGGACGGCGTGTGGCTTTATACCTACTCCCACAGCAGCGATCAGTGGAACCGCGCGCACCTGAACAGCTATTTTGACATCGACAGCAATCCGGCCAAGTGGGGCTTTATGCCCGCCGGAGCGGGGATTTTCAGACAGGGGCTGATGCAGCCCTCCCGAACCGCGCCGCTGACAGATTGGCTGACGGCTTCGACAGCAGCGGAAAGCTTGGCGGCGCTTCATTTGAAGTTTGACCGGAACATGCTGGCCGCTTCCGGTAAACCGTGGCAGGAGTATGTGCAGGCGCGGCGTGCCGGCGGGCGGACATCTGCTGTTGCGGATATGACATGGGATGTCATCGAAAACAAGGGGTTATATACATGCCGCAGCGATGCCTGTTTTGTCCTGGCCGGCTCGACCGAGCGGTTTTCCGGTGTTGGGCAAGGAACTTCGGTGCAAATTTCCAGTCCGGCCTTTGCGGCCGTTGCCATTACCGCGCTGGATGGCAAGCCGATGGAACAAAGCGAACGGATTCTCATCACCGCCTGCGGCCGCTGCGAGAATACAGAGATGCAATTTTCCGAGGACCGCCGCACGGTCGGCAAAAACTGGGGCACGGCGCCGGTATTGATTGAACCGGTCGAAGGAACAATCGTCCTGCCGGCATCCGGCGGACAGCGCATGACCTGCACAACCCTCAATCCCGATGGTGCGGCAGGGAGGCAAATCGCCGTCAAAGACGCCGCTGTTGAGCTGAAAGCCGAATACGGCACGATGTGGTATCTGGTGGAACGATAATGCCGGAGGGCCGTGGGGCCGCCCGTAATCGTGCCGTTTTGGGGTTGTTAACAGGCCGTTTCGTCCGCCCGGTCAATATGGCCGCTCCAGAGATATGTGCGGGTTTCCCTGACAATCACAGGACTCAAAAGCAAAACCGCGGCGAGATTGGGAATCGCCATCAGGGCGTTTACGGCGTCGGCAAATCCCCAGACCAGCGACAGCGTCTGAACCGAGCCGACATAAACCGCCGCCACCCAGGCGATTCGATACGGCAGGATTGATTTTTTGCCCAGCAGATACTCCACCGCTTTTTCGCCGTAGTACGACCAGCCGAGGATTGTCGAAAACACGAAGGTAAACAACCCGACCATCAGCACTACCGGCCCGACAACCGGAATCGCCGAAAACGCCATTTTGGTCAGCGAGGCGCCGTTGAGTCCCTCGAAGCCGGCGGGATGTTTTAAGACGCTGGTTACCAGCACCAGTCCCGTCATCGCGCAAATAACAACCGTATCCCAAAAGGTACCGGTCGCGGAGATCAGCGCCTGACGGACCGGATTTTTTGTCTGTGCCGCGGCCGCGACAATCGGCGCCGAGCCTAAGCCCGACTCGTTTGAAAAAAGCCCACGGGCGACGCCGTACCGCACGGCCATCATGACGGTTGCGCCGATAAATCCGCCTCCGGCGGCGCGCGCGCTGAAGGCCGATTTGGAAATCAGAACGATTGCCGGCACGATAAAATGAAAATTGAACGCCAGGATGACCATGTAGCCGACAATATAAAATATCGCCATAAACGGGACCAAAACTTCGCACGCCAGGGCAATGGATTTGATTCCGCCGAGAATCACCATGGCTGTCAGCGCCGTCAAAATGACGCCCGAAACCCAGACCGGCACGTTTAAGGTTTCCTTGACAAGCGAGGCAATCGAATTGGCCTGCACCGTATTGCCGATGCCGAAGGCCGCGATGGTTGTAAAGATACAAAACACCACGCCGAGCCATTTTGCGTTCAGGCCCCTTTCGAGGGCGTACATCGGCCCGCCGAGCATGGTGCCGCTGGACGTTTTGACCCGATACTTGACCGCCAGCAGGGCTTCGGCGTATTTGGTCGCGATTCCGAACACGCCCGTCAGCCACATCCACAACACCGCGCCGGGTCCGCCCAATGCGATAGCGGTCGCCACGCCGACGATATTGCCCGTGCCGATCGTTGCCGCCAGGGCCGTTGACAGCGCGCCGAACGGGCTGACATCGCCGGCGGCGTTTTTTTCCTTGGTAACCGACAGCTTGATGGCCAGCCCGATATGCCGCTGAATGAACCTCAGCCGGATCGTCAAAAACAGATGCGTGCCTAAGAGCAGCACGAGCATCGGCCAGCCCCATAAATACCCGTTGATGAGATTCAAATAGCTTTCCACCGTTGCCATCACTTCTCCAGTGTCGTCCTGACCCTTAAATTATTTGGCCTGTTTTTCCAGGTCGAGCATCCGTTGTTTGGTATCGACGCCGCCGGCGGCGCTGAAATAGCCCAGTGAACCGTCCTGTTTGATGACCCGATGGCAGGGGATAATCAGCGGCAGGGGATTGATGGCCATGACCGTTCCGATTGCCCGTGCGCCTCTGGGACAGTTTGACTGCTGGGCTAAATCACCGTAACCGATTGTTTTTCCGTATGTTACGATACGAAGAATCGTTAAAATATTCCTCTGAAACTCCGTCAGGCCGTCAAGGCAGACGGGGACTGTTCCGAAATCAACATAACGGCCTTTATAATAAGCAGTTATATCTTTTTCAATCGGGCGGTAGGCCTTTTTGGCCGGCACAGCGCCTTCAATCCCAGACAGCAATCGCTGTTGGACGGCCTCCTGAAAAGCTACCGGCAGGCAGGTGCGAACAAGCCCGTTTTCGCACCCCAGAAGGCCAAACCATCCCCACTGGGTCTTGAATACGCTGTATTGATACTGTTTTTGCGGTTCCATACCACAAAATATAGCGGTTTTTGTCAGCAAAAACAACCCTCTATACACCCATGATATCCCCGTTGCGGCGGACAGAAGGTTTTTGGGGTAAATCACTTATATTTTGGTTGACGAAACAGGGGGATTTTGGTACAAAGACCCCTTCTGTTAAAGGTGGAGATTCTCTATCATAACGCCGCACCAGACAGATAACCGATTTGAAAACGACGATGTCGCTGGAAGAACTGCGTAAAAAAATTGATGTCATTGATGAAAAGCTCGTGGAGCTGATCAATGAGCGTGCGCAAATCGTGGTCGAGGTCGGCCAGCTCAAGCAGGCGACGGCAAGCCCGGTTTATGTGCCGCATCGGGAAAAAGCGGTGCTGGACCGGATTGCCGAACTCAACCGGGGGCCTCTGCCTGACAAGACCCTGCAGGCAATCTGGCGGGAACTGATGAGCGGCTCGTTTTTTCTGGAACGCCC
Source organism: Planctomycetales bacterium (assembly GCA_022615575.1). Lineage (GTDB taxonomy): Bacteria > Planctomycetota > Phycisphaerae > Sedimentisphaerales > Anaerohalosphaeraceae > 4572-13. The sequence goes on along the minus strand of JAKEGM010000026.1, from coordinate 14,089 downwards.
GCTGCGAATCGGCTACTTGGGGCCGCGCGGCAGTTTTTCGCATAATGCCGCCATTCTCAAGTTCGGGCAAAGCGTGGACTATGAAGCACTGGCAGATATCCGGGGCATCTTCGAGGAAGTCAGCAAAGGCCGCAGCGATTTCGGCATTGTGCCGATTGAAAACAGCGCCGGCGGCGGCGTGCGGGAATCGCTTGATGCATTCATCGAAACGGATGTAATGGTCTGTGCCGAGGCCAATATGGCGATTCATCATAACCTGCTGGCCAATTGCTCGATGAGCGAGATTATGCGGATTTATTCGCAGCCGGAAGTTTTTGCCCAGTGCCGCAACTGGCTGGCGGCCACCTTCAAAGACGCCGAAACGGTTCCGATGGCCTCCTCTTCCAGGGCAGCCCAGTTAGCGTCGCAGGAACCCGGTTCAGCGGCCATTGCCTCCGCGATTGCCGCCGAAATCTACGGGCTTAAGATTCTCTGCCAGGATATTGAGGATATTTCGAACAATATTACGCGTTTTCTGGTCATCAGCAAAAAAGACGCGGAACCCAGCGGCGACGATAAGACGATTATTCTGTTCAGTACGGCACATAAAACAGGCGCCCTGGTAGATGTTCTGAGTATATTTAAGGAATACGACATCAATATGACCAATATCGGGTCGCGGCCGAACAAAAAACGCGAGTGGGAATATTATTTCTTTGTCGATTTTCTGGGCCACAAGGAAGACGGTCACGTTAAAAAGGCGCTTGCGGAAGCCAAAGAGCACTGCCTTCAGCTTTCCGTTCTGGGCAGTTTTCCCCGTAGCGTTACGATTTTATAAACCTGTGAAACCGGTATGACAAACAGGAGACAGAAATGAGAAAACCTTTTATTGCTGGCAACTGGAAGATGAACACCAACAGCGCCAGTGCGGTCGCACTGGCCGCAGGCCTGGCCCGCCAGCTGGCCGGCGTGGAGACCATTGACGTTGCGGTCTGCCCGCCGTTTTTGTATTTGCAGTCGGTGGCGGCGGCTCTCAGTGCGTCGAACATCGCCCTGGGCGCCCAGGATGTATATTTTGAAGGCAACGGAGCTTTTACCGGCGAAGTGAGCGTCGAAATGCTCAAGGATTGCTGCTGCAGCTATGCCATCATCGGTCATTCCGAACGCCGGCATGTTCTTGGCGAAACGGATGCCCTGATTAATAAAAAGATCGCCGCGGCCATTGCGGGCGGCCTCCTGCCGATTTTCTGCGTGGGCGAATTGCTTGAGGATCGCGAAGCCGGTAAAACAACGCAGGTGGTTGCAGACCAGGTCAAGAAGGGTTTGGACGGATTGTGTCCCGAGCGCGTTCAGGCCGTGACCATTGCGTATGAACCGGTCTGGGCCATTGGAACCGGCCGGACCGCCACACCCGCACAGGCACAGGAAGTCCATGCGATGATTCGAAGCCTGCTGGAAAAGTTGTACGGGAAGGACATCGCCCGGGCACTGCGGATACAGTACGGCGGCTCAGCCAAGCCGTCGAATACTGCCGAACTGATGAGTCAGCCCGATGTGGACGGTCTGCTGGTCGGCGGGGCCAGCTTGAAAGTTGAGGATTTTGCCGCGATGGTCAAAGCCATTGCATAAAAGGTCGAACAGAGAATAAAAACGATTGATTAAGGAAATAATATGAGCCATCTGCTTGCACTTTCGTTCATGGGAAATTTAGTCGTGGGGGTGTTTGTCTTTATTTGTGTGGCGTTGATTTTGATCGTGCTGCTGCAGAAAGGCCGCGGCGGCGGCATTAGCGCCGCGTTTGGCGGCGGCGGGGCCGGCAGTTTGCTGGGCACAAAAACCGGCGATTTTCTGACGTGGGTGACGATTTGCCTGGTGGCCCTGTTTCTGGTATTGGCAGTGCTGATGGGCAAAGTTATGCGTCCTTCCGGCTCTTCGGGTCTGGACGCTCCCTTGCCGCCCGCAGCCGCCCCGGCGCCTGAAAGCGCACCGTCTCCAGACGCGGCACCGGCTGCTGAAGCGCCCGCGGCCGAAGCACCCGCTGCTCAACCGGCGGATCAGCCCGTCCAGCCGGCCGAAAATGCGACTGAACCAGCTGCTGAACCTGCTGCCCAGCCGGCCGGCGAACCATCGAATTAATCTTTCGGGAGTCCCCGCATGATTTGCAGTATGACAGGGTTTGGTCAGGCGTGTGCCGAAGTCGAAGGCGTGGTTTATACCGTTGAGGTTCGGTCCGTCAACAATCGCTACTTCAAGGCCCAGCTGCGGCTGCCGGACATCGCGGCTTTTCTGGAGGGCGAGATCGAACGGCTGCACCGCGACGCGATTGGGCGGGGGACAGTCAGCTACTCGCTGCGGATGAAGAATATCTCCGGGCAGGCACTGTTTGATATTGACGAAAACACCCTGAAAACGTATGTCAAGCGGCTTAAAGACCTGCTGGGAGACGACGACAGCCACAGCCGAATCGACCTGGCGTCGATGCTGTCGCTGCCGGGGATTGTACAGCCGGCGATTCCCGATGAGGCGCATATCGAAAAAATGCGGCAGGTAATCCTGTCGCTGACGAAGGAATCGCTTGCGGGACTCCAGCAGTCCCGCCGCGAGGAAGGACGGTCGCTGGCCGACGACCTGCTGGGAAACCTGGACCGAATCGCCGCCGGCCTGTTGACGATTCGCAGCCGGGTCGAGGCGGTGGTTCGAGAGTATCATGACCGGCTTAAAGACCGGATCGACCAGCTGCTGGCGAAGGCCCAGTTGAAGATTGATGAAAATCTGCTGGCGCGGGAAGTCGCCATCTTTGCCGAGCGCAGCGACATTGCCGAAGAATGCTTGCGGCTGGCCGCGCATCTGAAGCAGTTTCGCGAGTGCTGTCAGGCCGGCGGACCTGTAGGGCGGCGGCTGGATTTTATCACGCAGGAGATGCTGCGGGAAGCCAATACCATCGCCAGCAAAAGCGCCGATACGGCGATCAGTCAGTCCGTCATCGACATTAAATGCGCGATTGACCGTATCAAAGAACAGGTGCAGAATGTGGAATAGACAGGTAAAATCGAAAACCAGCGATTAACAATCCCAATAAAGGTTTCGGCCTTTGGCTGGGAGCGTTTTTAGAAATTGAATAAAACGATGACAGGCAACCCGGAGAAAAACGGAAAACTCGTCGTTATCAGCGGACCTTCCGGCGTCGGCAAGAGTACCATCTGCCGGCAGGTGGTCGAAAAGCGGGATGCGTTTTTGAGCGTTTCGGTCACGACGCGAAACCCCGGCGCGGCGGAAGTGAACGGCCGGGATTACCGGTTTATCAGCCGGGACGAATTTGAGGCCCGCGCGGGGCGGGGCGAGTTTCTTGAGTACGCCGATGTGTTCGGCAATTATTACGGAACGCCCCGGCCGCCGGTGGATGAGGCGATTTCCGCCGGGCGCATTGTGATTCTCGAGATCGACGTGCAGGGGGGGCTGCAGGTCAAACAGCGGTGCCCGCAGGCGGAATTAATTTTTATTCTGCCGCCGCAGCGGGAAGACCTGCAGAAGCGCATGGACGGGCGCGGACGCGGCGAAGATGAACAAAGCAGAAAACGGCGGCTTCAGGCCGCCGAAAAAGAAATCGCCGCTGCACGGCAGCATTATGACCATTTTGTGGTCAATGACGATTTGGCGTCGGCGGTGCAGGACGTTATTGATATTATTGACGGTAAAAGGAAAAAGTATGATTGAAGAACTGAAAAACACGGAGATTATGAATAAGGTTGGCGGTCGGTTCAAGCTGTCGGCGCTGATTCAGAAGCGGATGATTGAACTGATGGAAGGCGGCCGGCCTCTGATTGAGAACACCCAGGGATTGACCTCGATGGAGATTGTGGTTCAGGAAATCAAAGAGGGCAAAATCGTCCTCGATATGACCGGCGACGAGAAAAAAACCAAGGTCGTTCCGTTCTAAGGTCTGACAGTGTATGGCGCAGCAGCCCAACAAGCTTAAGGGACGAAAGATTCTGCTGGGTATCAGCGGCGGGATCGCGGCTTATAAGGCGGCGGACCTGGCCAGTAAACTGACCGGGGCAGGGGCTGCCGTGCGCACTATTATGACCGAAAACGCCTGCAAGCTGATTGCCCCGATAACGCTGGAAGCGGTTACGGGTCAGCCGGTCTATACGAGCATGTGGCAGGGTCCCCAGGACTTTAAGATCGGCCATGTCCAGATAGCGGACTGGGCCGACCTTGTGGTTGCTGCCCCGGCTACCGCCAATCTCATTGCCAAGGTCGCCGGCGGCATCTGCGACGATTTGCTGACGACGACCCTGTGCGTCTGCTGGGACAAGCCCGTCCTGCTGGCCCCGGCGATGAACAGCCAGATGTGGGCCAATCCTGTTGTCCAGCGAAACCTGACTGTTTTACAGGAACAGTTGAAATTCAAAACGGTCGGCCCGGAAACCGGCCGGCTGGCCTGCGGCACCGAAGGCATCGGCCGCATGGCCGAAGTGCCGCAAATCATTGATGCGATTCTTGAAAGTTTTAAATAATTTTCACCCCTGATGGACGACATTGGACGTAGTAATTCAAAAAACAGCTCACAGGGGCCACAGTGCGCAGCAACGGAGCAGCGCAAAGTCGTCCTGGAAGATATTGAATGAATACAGAAAAAAGCGTCAATCCCTCCGCCCTTTACGAGTTGAAGACAAAAGGTCTGGTTCGGGTCCTCGAAGATTCGGGGGAATTCACGGAAAAAAATTGAGATGAAACGCAGTATAAAACCACTGCATATTTTGATTACGGCCGGGGGGACGCGAGAGTATATCGACCCGGTGCGGTTTATTTCCAACGCCAGTTCCGGCAGAATGGGTTATGCCCTGGCTCGTGCGGCTGTTCGGGCCGGGCACAAGGTGACGCTCATTGCCGCTCCAACCGCTCTGAAACCGCCGAAAAGAGCGACTGTAATCCAGGTTGTTACCAGCGGTGATATGTTCAGCGCGGTTAAGTGCGAGTTTGAACGATGCGATTGCCTGCTGATGGCCGCGGCGGTTTCGGACTATAAGCCCGCCCGCATCAGCCGAACCAAAATCAAGAAGGAGCAGACAGTCCTGTCGCTGGACCTCAAGCCCACCACGGACATCCTCAAATGGGCCGGAAAACATAAAAGGAGCGGTCAAATCCTGGTCGGCTTTGCCCTGGAAGATACAGGCGTAAAGAAAAACGCCGAAAAAAAACTCGCTTCCAAAAACCTGGATATGATTATCGCCAATGAACCGTCCGCCATCGGCGCCGGGAAATCCTCCATCCATATTAAAAGCAGAACCGCCGACTGGCAAACCCTGCCGATCTGTTCCAAAACGGCCTCCGCCCGGGAAATTATCAGGCAAATCGAACTCTGCCGAATCGGCCTGTAAACGCCCTGCGAATCGTTGGCAACACTGTTTCAGCTCCATAAAGCGGGGGGCCGCCGGCATCGGCAGCCCCTCGGTTCGCAGCAGTCAAGGACCTTTGAAAATGTGACGGCTATTTTGTTACGGCCATCGCATCCAGATTCGGACCCTCGCCGATGGCTGTGACGCGGACGATATTGCCGCCGTTTTTGAAGGTGACGCTTGCCGTTTCAGTTTTCCAGTCGGTCCATCCGCCGGTATCGGCGAAATTGAGTTTACCGGCGCTTGCGCCATTGACGGACAGTTCGCACGGGCGGCTGCCCCTTGCAGCGTAACGGAAGGTCAGCGTATAATTGCCTGCCGTGTCGGCCAGCACGTTGTTCCATTCGACAAAACTTCCCTTGCCGCCCAAATCAGCAAACCCGGCGCCCTGATATCCGGTATGGTTATCCGCGGCCGCGGCGCCTGACATCACGTTGGCTGTTTCCGCTTCATAGATGGCGCCGTCCATTTTGGAGGCAACGGCCGCGGCTTTGGCCCCTTCGCGATGCGGATAATAGATTGGGCCGCCGTCTCCCAAATCCCGGACGCGAAGGTTGCGGAATTGATACGTCAGACCTCTTTCGCCGTGATGCTGGATGGCGAGATGGCCGGACAAGTCCATTTCGTCATGGACGTCCGCCGTCAGGATGTTGTTGACATAAATCTGAATATGGGATCCCACACAGACGATGCGGTACTTGTTCCACTGGCCCTGCTTGTAGCATTCGCCCGCCCGCGATCGAAATTCGGCAATCGACAGGTCACGCTCCTTTTCGGAAGCGGCATTGTCCTGGTTGGGGCAGACAAACCAGGCCCGGCGTCCTTCATCGTAGAAGCCGCCGGACCACTTGCGGTCGGAGGGGTCCACTTCGGCCTGGTAGCCCCACGCCCGATTTTTCTCTTTCTGGCAGCGGAACATAAAGCCCGAGTTGCCTTTGTTGACCGGCATTTTGACTTCGGCTTCAAAGACAAAGTTGGCGTATTCCTTTTTGGTCAGCAGGAACCATTTGCCCTTCTCGGAGGTCAGGCTGACCACGCCGTCCTTGAGTTCGGCCTTGCCCCACTCATACGGATTTTCCCAGTTGCTTAACGCCGGATCCGCCAGCAGGTCTTCCCAGGGGACGCTGTCGGGCGTTTTGATTTGCGACTTCCTGGATTTGACCACCTGCTCCTGGTCATACGATGCCCAGCCCGCGCGAACCTGCGGACCCGTGAGCATGGCGTTGGCCTGTTCATGATTGGTAATCGCCATTGCCGCGGCGTCGTACTGCAGCGTTCCGCCGAAGCGCTGGCCGATGCATCCCAGGCACAGCAGCTCGGCCAGAGGAGCGGCGATGTCAAACGAGGAATTGGCCCGTTCGATACCCTGGCAGGCATTCAGGAAATTCTGATAATGATCCGGCAGATTTTGCTGCGGTTTGGGCAGCTTTCCGGCCTGTTCCAATTCGGCCATTTTGGCGGCGGGAAGGATTTTATAATCGGCTCCGTGGCTGATGCCGCGAATCACATAATCCTGCGCGTAGATGAACGAGCCGACATTTCCGATATCACCCGTCACGCCGGCCGGCGGTGCGGGATTGTTGCCCTGGCCGTCGTACCAATTCAATTCCAGCGGCGGCATTCCCTGGCGCTGCTTGAACTTGAAGGTAATCACAGAGCCCTGCGGGTACAGCACCTCGCTGGGGCCTTTGAGGGTGGTGGTGATTTCGTAGGGCTGGCCCAGCTGAAGATAGTGATGAGCGGCGTCAAGAATATGAGCGCCCCAGTCCCCCATAGCCCCGCAGCCGAACTCATACCAGCAGCGCCAATTGCCGTCCGTCAGTTTTTCGCTGTGCGGCCGAAACGGTCTTCGGCACAGCCACTGATCCCAGTCGTAACCGACCGGCGGGATTGATTCGGGGTACTGCGTATCCGTCCAGCCATGCCATCGGCGGCTGTTGGTCATCCATGCGTCGATTTTTTTGACATTCTTAACCAGTCCCGCTTCGACCCACTGGCCAAACTGGATGGTTCCGGCCCCGGAGTGGCCCTGATTTCCCATCTGGGTTATGACGCCGCACTGACGAGCTGTTTTTTCCAGCAGGCGGCATTCGTAAACATTCTGGGCCATCGGTTTTTCGACATAAACGTGCTTGCCCAGCAGCATCGCGTGCATGAGCATAGGGAAATGTGCGTGATCCGGCGTGGCGATAATGACGGCGTCGATCTGGTCGTGCATCTGTTCGAGCATTTCACGATAATCCCGGAAACACGGGACACCCGGAAAACCGTTCATCTCGTAGTTTGGCGACAGGAACAATACATCCGCGAAGGCCTTAAACTCAATCTGGTCCTTGGAATACTGATTGAAGGACCTCAAGACATCGCCGCCCCTGTTAAACACGCCGATTTGTGCGGCCCGGATTTTCTGTCCCCGAGGGATCAGCCGGGGCCGATACAGCGGCGCCGCCTTTTGCTCGGCAAACAGACAGCCCTCGCCGAACAGCAGAATCGGCGGCGTCCACAAAACGGTTTTCAGAAGGGTTCGCCGGGAAACGGCATTTGACTTTTTCATTTTTTACACTCCTTTACTCGCTTATTTGGCACAAAAAACGTTATTTTTCGGGACCGTAATTCAAACACATTACCAAATTGGGATATTAAACTCTGTTTCCCTCCGGGGCAAGGTTTTTTCTGGAAACGCCAAGAGTTTTGCCGGTTTGTATGCGGCGTTTTGTCTATTCCAGGCAATTTATCCCTGCAGGGCGACGGCCGAGGCAATCGCGAAATTGGAGGTATGGGTGATGCTGAGCGTAACCTGTTCGATACCGTTGGCCTCGGCGATCTCTTTAATCCTGCCCGAGAGGACAACCTGCGGCTGGCCGAGGGCGCTGTTAATGACCTCAATGTCTGTCCAGGCGATGCCGTCGCGCCAGCCGGTACCGACCAGTTTCATTACGGCTTCCTTGGCGGCAAAGCGTCCGGCCAGTTTTTCGATGCGGTTTTTGGCCGCGGCGGCATCGGCCTGCTCCCGCGGCGTAAACACCCTGTCCAGAAAACGATCGGAATGCCTTTCGAGCATCTGCTCGATGCGCTCAAAATCGACCAAATCTATGCCATGCGCAATTATCTTCACAATTCACGGCTCACGATGGGCTGTTTCCGCCCCAGCGGCGGTACGCCGCCTGCGCGCAGAATTCGGCAAACCGTTCTATCTGAACGATATCCGCCTTTCGGGCTACGCTGCGGAAGATTTCCTGTTCCTGCTGTCGGATGTATTCAAACTGAAGGCGCTGGGCAACCTCGTTCTGGACTTCCTCAAAAGGTCTGCACCCGCCGATTTCCAGCGAATCCAGCTTCAGAATGAACAGATGTCCGGCCAAAGCAAAGGGGCCGTCAACCTGGCCGGGCTGCATTTGTATGGCTCGTTCTGCGAGGGAACGATAGGGTTCTTTCAGCGACTTGTCGCCGATCGCTATGGGCGTTACTTTCCCGCCGACGGCGGACACATCGCCATGATACAGTTTGGCTAATTCGGCAAACTCCGCTCCCTCTTTAAGATGGGCCATGAGTTCGGTCCCGATGCGCTTGGCGGCCTCTGCAGGAGAATCTGCGCCGAGTTGTTCGCTGCTAAGCAGCGCGGGCCATATCTCAATGATGCTGAAACCCACCTTGCCCTCTTTACAAAACAGTTTGGCCTTATTCTGTTCGTAGTAGTCCGCCAATTCCCGGCGGGAGAACCGCTTTTCTTCCTTTAGCGTGCTGGAAAGATGCGACTGCACCATCATCCGCTTTTTCTGGAAGTCGCGGTACGACCGCCAGTCCATTCCCATCTCCTTAAGTTTGCTTTCGGCCAGGGCATAATTGTTGCCATAGTCGGCCACAAAACGGGCGATCTCGGTTTCGACGGCCTTGTCGAGCATTTCATCGATATTATCGGTGGCTTTTTTGCGGGCTTCCTGGTAGAGCAAAATGTTGGTTACTTTGCGCTGCACCGCTTTGCTTACGACGGACGGAGCTTCTTCGGCGAATCGCGGCGGATCCAATTTGCTAAGGTAGGGTTCAACGGCGTCCAGAATCTCATTGGTGGTAATGGTTTCGGATTGAAAGCCCAGAACCATCCCGCCGGAGGCCTCAGGCAGGTTGTCATTGCTAACCAGAGGAATCTGTCGCATCTGCTCTTCGGTAAATTTTCCCTTCGGTTTTGTGCCGCAGCCAATGTATGGAACCGCTGCGGCAGCAAGCAAACAATAAAACAGCACGGCTTTGGCAGTCATTTATATCGGCTCCAGAAAGTCCTTTTTTCTTTTCAATTGATACTGATTATACGCAAAATTCGCCGATTTCAAACTTCTTTCCCAATAAAAGCGAGACAGAAGCCGGCCGCCGCGAAATCAAATGGCCAATCCGCCTGAATGCAGGGTTTAGGAATGCCGAACCTCTTCAATGTCCAGCAGATTCCCCAAAACAACCGAATTTGCGGCGAACAGGCCATCCAAGAGGGGATTCTGCTGATTAAATCGGCGCGGGCGGGCGTTTTTGTCCAGCACTTTTCCGCCAGCCGCCTCGACCATCAGCCAGCCGGCGGCTACATCCCATTCATTTTTGGGGACCAGGGTAAATGTGGCGTCATACAGCCCGGCGGCTACACAGGCCATTTTATAGGCGACCGAACCCGTCGGGATAATCTTAAACGGGGCGTTTTCAAACAGTTTCCACTGGCCGCGTTTGACCTCGCTGCGGCTGGCTAATACGGTTGCTCCATTCAGAGTTTGCCTTTGGCTGATTTTGACGGGACGGCTGTTGAGCGTTACGCCGCAATCTCGTATTCCCAAAAAAGTTTGATTGGCCGCGGGATTGCAGATTCCGGCTGCCTGCGGGAATCCATCGACTACATAGGCAATCGAAATGCACCATTCGGGAATGCCTTCGATAAACTCCCGCGTGCCGTCCAGCGGGTCCACAATCCAGACGCGCGATTTTCCCAGCCGGGACAGGTCGTCCCCGGTTTCTTCCGACAACCAGCCCTCGCCGTCCCGCAGCAGGGCCTTTTTCAGAATAGCATCCAGCAGGACATCCGCTTCGGTAACCGGGTCGCCGCCTTCTTTGAGAGCGGACTGGATTTTGCCGGGGGTGAAATTCTTCATCGCTTCCCGTGCGGCAGACAGCGCCGCTTCAATCCGTTTCACTGCATCCGAATAATCCATGCCGATTCCGTTCAGGGCTTGAAGATAATGCCTTTGTTCTGCAGCAGGGCCTTGATGTTGTCCAGCGTTTCGTCGAGGTTATTCAGGTTGGGGACTGTCATTGCAAAGTCAATATCGGTCGGGTCTCCGCCCAGCCAGATCGTTTCGATCAGGTCGCTGTCCACGACGTTCTGGATGATTTCCAATTCCTGCTGTGTCAATCCGATGGCGGTAACAATCAAAATCACGCCCGCATCCAGCAGGATATTGGATACTTCCGCCAGCCGCCGCAGATGTTCCGGGCGGTGCCGCTCGTCGCTTCCGGGCTTTTTGATGTCTGCGTCAACGCCGTACAGGACATTGGCGATGCCCATAAAGTACACCGTTTTACCGTCGGCGAACAGCCGCTGCTCGATGGCGCGGGCCAGTGTTTTCTTGCCCACATTCCGCTTGCCCGTGACCAGAATCAGGGCGGCCTTCTGATTGTAGCGTTCCCATCGCCGCTCCCGGCCGATATTGCTTCCGGTCCATTTCAGGTTGCGCTGCATGACCTGCTGCCGCATCTGCTGCTGCTCATCGGGCATCGCCTCGCGGATAATGCCGCCGCCGCGAATTTCGTAATCATCCACAATGACAAACCGTCCCGTAGCGGCGATCGCGTCAATTGCGTCAAATGCGACGGCGTGCTGACAGCACAAAACGCACTCAGCAACGTCGTGATGCTCGATTTTATCTTTCTTGCGGGCGGAGCTTAAATCGGAGGCGTCCATTACGCTGATGATCGTTTCGATGCGCACCGGCTCTTTGACGGTTCCAACTTTCAGGATATAGTCCTTGCCCTGCTCCATGGGTTTTTTGCCCATCCAGAACAGGTTGACGCGCAGCCGCTTGCTGACATGGGGGGCGGGCTGGTCGGCGCGGGCGGCCAATTGACCGCGGGCAATATAAATCTGCTGTTCGAGCGTAAAACTGGCCGCGCTTCCGGCGAAATATCCCGCCAGAGGTTCCGTGTTGAAACATTCCAGCGATTTGACGGTGCTGCGTTTGCCGGAGGGGTAGAAAATAATTTCGTCGCCGACAGCAACGCTGCCGGTATCAACCGTTCCGGCGATAATCCGCCGTTTGTCCCCGGCCTTGGTGAATTTATAGACGCCCTGCACCGGCATTCGGAAGGGCTTGTCCACCGGCGGCGGCTCTTTGCGGAAACAGTCCATCGCCGCCAGAACGGTTGGGCCGTTGTACCAGGGCATTTTTTCGCTCAGTGAGGCGATGTTGCCGCCTTCCATGCCCGTAACGGGAAGAAATGCCTGAGCGGTCAGGCCGATCCCGTCTAAAAACGCCGTGTATTCACGAACAATCGAGTTAAAGACCTCCTGACGGTATCCCATCAGGTCCATTTTGTTGACGAGCACCACCATCTGTGTGATGCCCAGCATGGAAAGCATGTATCCGTGCCGGCGGGAATTTTCCCGAACGCCTTCTTCAGCATCAATGACCAGCAGCGCCGCCTCCGCGTGCGAAGCGCCGGTGACCATGTTTTTCAAAAATTCGATATGGCCCGGCGCGTCGATAATGAGATAATGCCGTTTGGCCGTCTTGAAGAATATCCGTGCCGCGTCAATTGTGATGCCCTGCGACTGTTCATCCTTGAGGGCGTCCAGCAGAAAGGCGTATTCAAACGGCTTGCTGTTTCGCCGGCACGTTTCCTGGACCTGGGCCAATTTGCCCTTCGGCAGCGAATCCGTATCGGCCAGCAACCGCCCGATAATGGTGCTCTTGCCGTGATCCACATGCCCGGCAATCACAATATTCATTTTCTCATCCGTATTCGGACGTCCCTGTGCCATTAGCCGCCCCTGACATCTAACAGTTGATATTTCACAGTTAACATTGGATCACATGTACCCTTCGCGCCGCAGGGTTTCCAGACCGCCGCCGTCTTCGGCATCCTGTGCCCGCCCCGACCGTTCGGCGATATTCGACAACTGCCCGCTGCGCAGTTCCTCGATAATCTCCCCGGTATTTCGCGCCTGCGACTCGATTGGGAATGTGCAGGGCCAGCATCCCAGGGAGCGATACCGTTTGCCGTTGCCGTGATTATAATACAGTGAAACAGTGGGAATTTTTTCCCGGTCGATGTATTCCCAGACATTCAATTCTGTCCAGTCCAGCAGGGGATGGATGCGCACATGCGTGCCCGGCGCAAAATCCGTCTTAAACTGGTTCCAGAACTCCGGCGGCTGGTCGGCGATATCCCATTCATTTTGCCGGTCGCGCGGCGAAAAATAGCGTTCCTTGGAGCGCGACCCTTCCTCGTCCGCCCGCAGCCCGACGATGACGCCGGTAAATGGTTCGGTGTTGGCGTCCACTTCGTATTTGCCCAGTGCGTGATTAAACCGGTACCGCGGCCACTGCCCGCTGAGCGTATGTTTCAGCGCCTCGGTCTTTAAGAGCTTGCAGCAGGTCAGCCGGTCAGCGTTGCCGTCGGGAAAGGTTTTTTTTGCGTCCAGTGCCTCGCGGTTTTCGCCATACACCATCTCCAGATGCCATTCTTTGGTCAGGCGGTTGCGGTATTCGATCATTTCCGGTATCTTGTAATGCGTGTCAATATGCACCAGCGGAAACGGCACATGCCCCCCGAACGCCTTGCATGCCAGCCAGAGCAATACCGTGCTGTCCTTGCCGATCGACCAGAGCATGCACAGATTCTTAAAATTTGCGTATGCCTCCCGAAGGATATGAATTCCCAAACTTTCCAGATGATCCAGATGGTCCACGCGCTAATCCTGTAAATAAGATTTTAGATAGTCCATAATCTGCTGCACCGACTGCTCAACCGTCTGATGTTCGGTATCGACGGTGATTTCCGGATTCAAGGGTTCTTCGTACGGGTCGTCAATACCGGTAAACTCCTTGAGTTGGCCGGCCATTGCTTTTTCATACAGCCCCTTAACGTCCCGCCGCTTGCATTCGTCCAGCGAGGCCCTGACGTAAATCTCGACGAAACTGCCGCACAGAGTCCGAACAAAATCCCGCGCCGCCCGGTAGGGCGAGATAAAGGATGCCACCACGATTACGCCGTGATGTTCCAGACGCGAGGCCATAAAACCCACCCGTTTGATGTGCTCATCGCGGGCCTCTTTGGAAAAGCCCGTATTGGGAAAAACGCCCCGCAGAACATCGCCGTCTAATCGCTCAACTTTTTTGCCGAGCGCGGAAATTTTTTCAAAGAGGATTTCGGCCAGCGTGCTCTTGCCTGAGCCGGAAAGCCCCGTCAGCCACAGCACAAATCCTTTTTGGTCTCTGTTTTTGCTCAAAAAACTCCTCTTGGTATCGGTAAACATTGCGAAACACACAGTATAGCACAATCAACGGATAAATACAATCCCGAACCGCCGAAAACAAGATGTTTTGTGGCGTATAATTTTTTTTAAAAAATATTTTTTTGGTAAGATTTTAGCCGTGTGTAGCAAAAATTTTAAAAATTCTTTGAAAAATTCATATTTTAGACTTGCGCTATCGGGTATTTTGTGTATTGTTTCAGTT
>JAKEGM010000025.1 GCA_022615575.1 Planctomycetales bacterium | reverse complement strand
TTTTCATTATAGGACTTATTGGGTCTATTCTTTGAAATATGGAATTCAGAATAGGTCTCTTGGAGCAGTGGAGAAAACTGTTCTTCTCCTTCGGCATAATGGGTTGTGCCCCATCTGACCTGCTATGGGTGTTTCTCCTTCTTTGACAAGTGCCATCCTTTGTTCACAAGCGGCCGTAACAAAGCGGCTGTTAAGGATTTGGAGGGAGATTCCTGTTTCAAAAATACATCCCACATTATTATTGGCTGAACATAAAACGCTTTTCAGCGTTAAGCAACTATATTGGCGATTGACAAGTTTATAACTTTTTGTTTTTTTTGCTCAAAGCAAGAAAGGAGATGGTATGAAACAGAACAGCGGACAAACCCGGACAAAAAAGGAATTTCACAGGGTTTGATCTGCCAGAATCAGCCGTTTCTGTCAAGAAAAAAAGACAGTAAAAAAATGGTTAGTTACAGATGGATTGTTCAGTGACAAAAAAACATATTTTTTATTTAACATGAAAGGGAGAAACAATGAAAAACTGTAAACTCATTTTGTTATGCTTGGCTGCTGTTGGCCTGCTCGCCGGGCAAGCGGCCGCCGTTCCGGTTAATGCCGGTATCGGCATCTCCATCCGTGCGGAATTCCAAGGCACGGACACCCTCGCGTTTGTCGCAGAGGACGGTGATACCATCGAGTACATTGTGACCGTAGAACTGTCCAACAGCCAGTTCCCCATCACGGATGGCGAACCCAGTCTGACGCTGCCGGATGGAACGGTGGTTGACCTGGCCAACAATTTGGCGCTGGCAACCGGGACCTTTATTGAGTACCCGCCGGTGGCCTATGTCGTCGATACGGCCGATTTAGGACAACAGACCGGAGCATCTGCCAATGAGGTTCGTGCGCTGGCCGGCGTTGCGGCGAACAGCCAGACCGGTTCAACCGTCCAGGAAGTCACGGCTACAACCAACTTTGATACTATCGTGGTTAACCCGTGTGTGGAAGTTACCAAGACCGCATCGTGCGATGTGGCGAAAGAAGGGGATTTATATAACTACACGATTACCATTTCCAACTGCGGCGGAGATGCGCTGACGGCCGTATCGATTACCGATACGATGTTTGGCCCATTGCTGCCGGCCTGTGCAACCTTGGCTCCGGGCGAAGACTGCACCATTGAAATTCCGTACACAGTTCAACCCGGGGACACGGATCCTCTGGAGAACACGGTAACTGTTGAGTATCAGGTAACCGCTGCACCGGGCATAACCGTCACAGATACGAGCGAAGCGGAAGTCGATATCGTTCACCCTGACTTCACCGTAACCAAGGAATGTCTGACGGATAATGTGGATGACGACGAAGTAACGTTCCGGATTACCATTGACAACACCGGCGATGTTCCGCTCGACTTCACAACCGATGAACCGGAGATTGCCCCATTCAGTCTTGATCCTGGCGGTGTACCGGTCCAGATGGACGTCACACGGCCGGTTCCGGCGGATGCAACCGCGGTTGAGAACGTCATCAACGTTGTTGCCACCCTGCCGGCAGAGTATGTCTGCGGAGACAACCCGGCTACGATCGAGAAAAGCGCTGAAGACATCTGCAACATTCTCGTTCCGGACTTTACCGTGACCAAGGAATGTATCACGCCGGAAGTGGTTCCCGGCGAAATGGCAACCTTCCTGATCACCATCACCAACACCGGCGATACATCGCTGGACTTTGTAACAGATGAGCCGGAAATCGCCCCGTTTACGCTTGCTGCGGGCGCCCCGGCTTTTACTCAGGAAGTGGATCGCTTGGCTGTGTCAGGAACGGTTGAAAACACAATCAGCGTGACCGCGACAACCGTTAACGGTACGGAATTAACAGGCAGCGACACGGATACATGTCTGGTTCTCACTCCCGACTTTACCGTTGCGAAGAACTGCCTGACGGATCCGATTCCGGCGGATGCCAATGCATTGTTTGAGATCGTTATTTGCAACACAGGTGACGTTGCCTTGACATTTGAAATCGACGACCCGGCTGCGGGCATCGTGGATATGCTTGTCGGTCCGATTGCCGCCACTGAGCCTGATACCTGCCAAACCATCCAGGTCGAGGTTCCGGCCGAATGTGTAAATGGAGTGGTCAGCAACACGGCCACCGTCCAGGCCTACTATGACGCCGAGCCGATTTTAGATCCCAAAGAAGCCACCGCAGAGTGTCCTTGCGCTGGTCAAGAGGGCTGCACGCCCGGCTTCTGGAAGAATCATCCGCTTTGCTGGGATTGCTACAGTACTACGACCAAGCTGAATCAGGTATTCAGTTTCCCCGCATCTCCTGCGGGTTTGGTTGCGCTGGGCAATAAGACGCTGTTGGAAGCCCTTAGCTTTGAAGGCGGTACAACCAAGATACAGAAGATGCAGATTCTTCTGCGGCATTCAGTCGCGGCGGTATTGAATGCCTGCAACGGCGATGTGGACTACCCGGATGATGTAGCGGGTGTCGTTGGTGCGGTTAATGGGATATTGGCTAATTGGTCAACTGCCACGGGGCGCGACATCCTTACCTTGAAGAATCAATTCCAGGATTGGAATGAGTTGGGCTGCCCGATTAATGCACACTGCGACCCGATCCCGGATGAAGTGGTTGTTGTGCCGCAGTAAGCCCTATTGCTCACACGGCATACGCTGCGAATGTGGTTTTTCCAAGCCCGCCTCAATTTGAGGCGGGCTTTCTTTTTTGTCCGGCCTGTTCAATAGAACAGCATGCGTTATTCTCCATTCTTTCTTCCTGCTTTCTATTTCTTGCTGGCAAAAAATATATTTTTTGCCAGTGCCATCTATGCTCATGGTGTGCCATGCTGTCTCAGGGTGTGTCAGGTGTGCCGTGCCCTTCATTGGCCGCATTTTTTTCCGGTTGACAGGACGAAAACGAGTCGCTCTAAATTGCAAATATAAGCAGAGCCAGCCCTGAAAAAAAGATAATTAAATGGGGCTTCTCATAAACGTTTTTTGTAAAAACGCGGCCCGATTAGAAAGAAGCCGGAAACGTAAGTGATCGGCTTGGAAAACGGCGACTGGTACGTTCTGCCGACAGGCAGGTTGTACCTGTACCCGCTTTCCTAAAACTGTGCACTGTCCGCTGGAAGCTGGCAACTGGAAGCTGGTAGCTGAAAAAAAACAAACGAACCCATTTGGGAGTTGAATGATCAGAAGGCCTCCATGTTTTTGGAGGAAAGGAAAACTTATGATATCCGAAAAACAATGGCTTGCCAACAGGCAGAATGCCCTGCGTTCCACCGGCCCACGCACGACCGAGGGCCGGGCCATCGCCTCGCAGAATGCGATCAGGCACGGTCTGCGCGCCCAAACAACGGTGATTGCCGGTGAAAATGCTGAAGAATTCGACCAATTCCGCCAGTTGCTTTTGGAGGACTTGGCCCCGGATGGTGCCATGGAGGTCTTTCTGGCCGACCGCATCGTTGCCGGCTTCTGGAAACTCCGTCGTGCAGGCCGCATCGAAACTGAACTGTTTAACGAGATGAACATTGCTCCGCAGGGTTCGGACTCCGGTAAAGATAAATCGGGTCTTCCAATAGAGATTGTTGTAAGAAAGACATATGAATGTCCTGTGCATGGCCGGAGTATAGAGCAGGAAAATCCTCCCGAAGGTTGCCAATCCTGTCCGATAACGCAGCCGCTCCAAGTGCCGGAAGGCGGCAAGATTCCGCCGTCTGCAATGAAGGGGCCTTCGGACAGCGCCGTTAGCGATAATGCCCGAACAGAAACGAAGCCCCGATCGCCCCTGTCTTTAGGCCGGATATTTAAACAGGATATGGCCGGCAGCAATATTTTAACCAGGTTTCGTTTCTATGAAGGCCAGATTGAGGCCTCGTTATACAAGGCCCTCACCGAGCTTCAGAAACTCCAATTGCTTCGTGCAAAAGTATGGCAGATTTCTGAGCAGAGCCAAACAAATGCTCTGCCTGACAGGTCGCAGCAGGAAGAGTTCAAGCGATAGTTTGTTTCGGCTCCGAAGGGTCGTGGAAAACGGGATTCGATTCGCTGGTAGCTGATTGCTGAAAGCTAACTGCTGACAGCTGTCAGGCAGGTTGTCCCTGTCCCCGCTTTCCAAATAAGGGTTGTCTTTTTCTCTGGATAGTATATTATAGGGAATAAAAGGAAATTTGGAAAAATGAGTGGATTTCAATGGGTTTTCTGGAATACATACTGATAACGGCTATGGCGATGCAGGGGGTGTTCACCGTTCAGGTGGTCAATAATTTTCGCTACGCCATGAAAAAATACAAACGCTCCAGGACGAGCTACCGCCCGGAATGCGTGCTGATTGTTCCCTGCAAGGGGCTGGATGAAACCTTTGATGAAAACATTCACTCCTTCTTTTGTCAGGAGTATAAAAACTACCATTTGCGGTTTGTTGTTGAAAGTCAGGCCGATGCCGCCTGGGAACGGCTGCAGAAATTAAAGACCCGATATGCGCCGAACAACCGAGCCGCTACGGTAGAAATCCTCATCGCCGGCAGGGACGATTCGTGCAGTCAGAAGCTGCACAATCTGCTTTACGCCTATCACCGGATTCCGGACAATACCGAAGCGTTGGTGTTTGCGGATTCGGATGCCTGTGCAGGATCCAGCTGGCTGTCGCACATCGTTTATCCGCTTCGAAAGGAACGGGTCGGCGCCGTCAGCGGCTATCGCTGTTTTGTGCCGGGCAAAAACAATCCGGCATCGGTTGCGCTGGCGGCAGTCAATGCCAAGGTTTGCGAGCTTCTCGGCAATACCCGTTTCAATCTTGCCTGGGGCGGGTCAATGGCGATTCGCCTGAGCCGGTTCCGTGAACTCGGCCTTGACAAGACATGGCAGAAAGTACTCAGTGACGATTTATCGTTAAGCACGGCCGTCCGTCAAAACGGCCTGAAACTGGCTTTTGCCCCGGCGTGCATGATTGCCTCCTACGAAACCACCACGTGGCCGAAGCTCTTTGAATTTGTCCGCCGGCAGTTTATTATTACCCGGGTTTATGCACCTCGTATGTGGCTTTTTGCCCTGTTCAGTGCGCTGTTCACCGTGGTGGGGTTATGGGGCGGTTTGGCCCTGGCTGTATGGGCATCGGCAACCGCCTATTCTCACGCCGGCCTGTGTATAGCGGTCCCCCTCACGTTCTTTGGCTGTCAACTGTTTCGGGCCGTTCTGCGTCAGCGGCTGATTGCCGCACTGCTGCCCGCCGACAAAGAACGCCTCAAAACAGTCCGCTGGGCGGATATCCTCTTTTTCTGGGCATGGTCGATCCTTCTGCTGCTGATTATCGCATCCTCGGCGGCAGGGCGCACGCTTGTCTGGCGAAATATCCGTTACCGCCTGAACTCGCCGATGGATATTCGCATCCTCGACAAAAAGGCGTAATTTTTAACCGTATATTCCCGGATTTATACCCCTGCCTATAGCGTTCGATCCACGGCTTGGGCAACCCGTTTGAGTTTAACCATCAGTTCGCCCAAAAGCGGCGGTGTGATGGATTGGGCTCCGTCGGAGGCGGCATGTTCCGGGTCGGGGTGGCACTCAATAATCAGTCCATCCGCCCCGGCTGCAATGGCCGCAAGGCACATCGATGGAACCATATAGGCATGGCCGGTGCCATGGGACGGATC
>JAKEGM010000024.1 GCA_022615575.1 Planctomycetales bacterium | reverse complement strand
ACCGTTTCGCAGGCCAATACAATCTGATTGTTCACAAACCGCACGCACACCAGGCCGCCGTTTTTCATGGGAATTTTGTGCATCAGCGACATTGTCTTGGCGGGCACGATAATCCGGCCATCGGGCAGCTTGCCGCTCTTTTCCAGGGCGACGGCGGACTTGGCCAGCCGGCGCCCATCTGTGGCGACCAAGCTCAGCTTCTTCCCGGAAACCTCCCAGAGAATGCCGTTCAGCGCATACCGCGTGCTTTCACGGGCGGCCGCAAATACTGTCTGCTCAATGCCTTCCTGCAGATTTTCAAGCTTCATCTCCAGTTCGGCTCCCCCCTCGAAGCCGGGGATCGCCGGATACTGCTGCGGGTCGTGGCTGTAAATTGTAAAATGGCTGTCAGAACCAAGCAGATTAACAGACGCCTCGGACGCCTCCATCTCAATAATTTCATCAAAACTTTCGCGGACAATCGACGTCAGTTTGTCCGCCGGCACAACGATGTCGCCCGCCTCAGCAATCTCCACCTGAGAGACGAGACAAGTAATTCCCGCTTCCAAATCGGTCGCGCTGATCCGAACAGAGTCCTTCTCGGTCGTTATCCGCAGGCACTGCAAAATTGGCTTTGGCGTCCTGCTGGGTATAATGCTTGTCACCAGAGTCAATGCTTCCTGCAATGCCGCACGGTTAAACTTAATTTTCATGGCTTCCTCGTTTTTAAGGTTTTGTTTCGTACCCTTCCTGCCGGGTTTTCGGGGAACGATTCAACCCGGTATTGTACCTGAAAAAAACGCTTTGAAAAGGGGATTTAGAGTATAAAAAACAAGTTTTTTGAACATTCGTATTGTATGGGGTCCGGGCAGTGGTTCCCTGCTATGGACTATAAATAAGAGAATGAAATAAATTTTATTCGTATTTGTCATAAGCCCTGTGAAAAAGTGACTTAAACAGTGCGACTTCAATATAAAATATTTCAAAGAAAGGACTTGTATGCGTCGCCCGCCCGCCGCCGGTTGTTGATAACATGTTAGGCGGCATGTTGGAGGGGGAGCGGCTCGCCAAGAACCAACAAGCTGGCACCGAAAACGCCGAAATTAACGGACATTTGCGCTCATCTATTACAGGCCAATTCACAGGTTATCCACAAAAGAAATCACACCGCGCAGCCCCGCGCGACACCGGGAAATGGACAGATTGTAACCTGTATGACGGCGATGGGCGGAAATCGTTTGGTTTTCGCTCCCCAAGAGGGTATAATCCGCCCTTTACGCACCAACAAGAACCATGCGGACCTTCTTGCTGCTTTGGGCAGGCAACGAAAACAGCCCTAAGACAAAGGCCCGCCTAACAGAAGTGTACCTGTATGCTGTGCTATGTTTATTGATGAGGCAAAAATCAGAGCCAAGGCCGGCGATGGTGGACCGGGCTGCGTCAGCTTCCGGCGGGAAAAACATATCGCCAAAGGTGGTCCTGACGGCGGCGACGGCGGCCGCGGCGGCAATGTCGTTTTCAAGACAGACTCTTCGCTGGATACCCTGCTTGACTTTTCCGGCCGGCATGACTGGATCGCCCAAAACGGCGGTCCCGGCGAAGGCGCCAACCGGCACGGCTCTGACGGCAAAGACCTGATTGTCCCCGTTCCTCTCGGTACACTTATTTATGACGAAGAGTACGGCCTGCTGCTCAAAGATATGAACGAGCCGGGTCTGCAGGTTTGTGTTTGCCGCGGCGGCCGCGGCGGCGAAGGCAACAAGGCCTTTGCCACGCCTACCCGCCAGACCCCGCGGTTCGCCACCCCCGGCAAGACCGGCCAGGAGCGCCGCCTGCGGCTGGAGTTGAAACTGATTGCCGATGTCGGTCTGGTCGGAATGCCTAACGCCGGCAAGAGCACGCTGATTTCCCGCTGCTCAGACGCCCGGCCTCGAATTGCCGATTATCCCTTTACAACCCTGTCCCCCGTTCTGGGCATCGTCGAGCTTAGCGGCTTTCGGCGATTCGTTATGGCCGACATCCCTGGCCTGATCGAGGGGGCACATAGCGGGGCGGGCCTGGGACATGACTTCCTGCGGCACATCGAACGAACCCGGATACTGGTCCACCTGCTGGAGATTCTCCCGTCAGACAGCTCCGACCCTGTGGAAAATTACCACACTATTCGCCGGGAGCTCCAGTTGTACAGCAAGGCCCTGATTGATAAGCCCGAAATCATTGTTCTTAACAAGCACGACCTTGACCCGGACCATACATTCAGCGACGATATCCGCCATCGTCTCGGCAAAAGGCCCGAAGACATTTTTATCATCTCGGCGGCGACGGGCGACGGCGTTTTACAGCTTAATGAACGGCTCTGGGCCGTTGTGAAAGGAATAGAGAATGAACCTGATAGCCATTGATATCGGCAATACAAATATCAAGGCGGCGTTTTTCTTGAACGACGAGGAAAAACAACTGAGGAGCATCGGCGGCTACGAAGCTGAAATCTTCCTGCGTCTTCAGGAAACACTGGCTGAGTTCTGGGATCTTGTCCCGCTGGTCAAAGGCGCAGAGGAGGCGGTGCGGGACGGCGTAATTGTCGTCAGTTCAGTGAAGCCCGAATGGACCGAAATGGTGCGCGAGGCCGTGCACGACGAGCTTGGCCAGAAGGCGCTGGTTATCGGCGAAGACATCCCCCTGCCGATCGAAACAGCCACCGACGATGCGCGGCAGATCGGCACAGACCGCCTGGTTACGGCGGCGGCGGCGTTTTCCGTGGTTGAGGATGCTGTCGTGGTGGCGGATTTCGGCACGGCGGTGACGATTGACCTGGTCGATGAAAGCGGCGTATTTCTGGGCGGAACCATCAGCCCCGGCTTTGACCTGTCGATGCGGGCGATGAAGGCCGGCACGGCCCGCCTGCCCGAAGTGGCCATGCAAAAACCCAAGCAGGCCTATGGCGCCAATACCGAAGAAGCGATGCGGGCCGGCGTCTACTGGGGGGCGATCGGCCTGCTGGAAACCATTTGCCGCAAGTACGCCGAGGAGCTTGGCAAGTGGCCTCATGTCGTCCTGACGGGCGGCGCGGCGGCGCTCATTCACGACGACTGTGATTTCGTGGACTCCTATGTGCCCAACCTGGCTGTCCGCGGTATTATGATCGCCTATAAAAAATACCTGTACGAAAAAGCCGATGTTGCCGAACACGACTCCGACGCGGCGGAAAACCAGTAACCGATGCACAGAAGGATATTCGATGTCTCCTGACGAGTCCCAAATAAAAACCTTTGTCAGCGCCTGCCGCAAAGCCGCGGCGCTGGGCCTGATACAGTGCAGCAGCGGCAATCTGTCGTGGCGCATCGGGCCGGATACCGCCTTGCTGTCGGTCAGCCGGTCATGGCTGGGGGAACTGACTGACGACCAGGTTGCAGCGTGCAGCATCGAAACTGGCCGGTGCATCAACGGCAAAACGCCAACGTGCGAAAGTGTATTTCATTTAGGCATCCTGAAAAATCGCCCCGAAATCAATGTTGTGCTGCATTTTCAAAGCCCGCATGCGACGGCCATCGCCTGCGGCACGCCTGAAAAGCACGACTACAACGTCATCATCGAAATCCCTGTCTATGTCGGCACGCCCGCAGCGGTCGACTATCTGCCGCCTGGCTCAAGAGAACTGGCACAGGCCGTGATTGAGGCATTTGGCGATTCACAAACACACATGGCCTTTTTGAAAAATCACGGACTGGTAACCATCGGCAAGGATTTTAACGATGCGATTCAGAAAGCTGTTTTCTTCGAGTTAGCCTGCCGAATCCTCATGACCAACCCTGATGCCCAGCCTATCCCCCCCGCTGCCGTCAAATCTTTGCGCCAGTCCAGCCAGGCATAAAAATATAATTCAAGGCCCTAAGGGCTTTATTGGCGTCAGTAATCATCGTCGTCGTAATGAATTTGGACGTTTTTACGATAGGCATCATCAGTGTTTTTCATTTTGTGCTGCAGGATAAACAGGCGAACGGCATAGCCGATGGCCGAAAAACCGGCCATAAAGAAGATCGCCGCCGCCAAAAACGCAAACAAATCCCGCAGGATAAACACCAGCATCCCAAAGCCGATTAAAAACAAACCGGTCACAAAGGCCCCCCGGGCCATGCCTTTGGCGGCCTCTCTGAACGGATTGTCCTGGAAAAACAGTCGAAACATAACACCTTCCTTTCGTATCAGCAAACCTCCGCCCCGACTGCCCGCCTTATTGACGGACGAGTTCAATATGGCGGGCAAAGGCGGTATCGTCGCGGGCGGGGAAATCCTGCCGGCAATGAACGCCGCGGGACTCCTTTCGCTCCTGCGCCGCGTGGGTTATCAATAATGCAGCGGTAAGCATGTTCTGACATTCCCAGCCGAACGGCGAGGCAAACACCTTGTCCATCACATACTGCTGCCAGAAACGGATGGTTTCCATCGCTTCCTGCAGCGGCGCATGGCTGCGGGTGATGCCGACATTGCGCCACATCAGCGACCGAAGGGAGTTTCGTACATCCTCGGCATCCAGCCGGCTTCGGTCGGACGGCGGAACCTCGAACAACATCCGTCGGTGTCCGACCGGTCCCGCCGCATCCAGAAGCCCAACCGCAGAGCGTCCGGCAAGGCGGCCGAAGACCAGCCCTTCCAGCAGCGAATTGCTGCCGAGACGGTTAGCCCCGTTGAGGCCGGTGGAGGCCGCCTCGCCGCAGGCAAACAGCCGGCGGATGCTGGTGGCGGCGTGAATATCGGTCTTGACGCCGCCGATCATATAGTGGGCACTGGGTCGAACCGGAATAAGGTCGGTCGAAACGTTGATGTCGAAGCTTTCACACAGCTCGCTGATCAGCGGAAACCGTTTCTGGAAATAGGCCTTGTCGAAGTGGCGGATATCCAGATAAACATGGGTGGCCCGGGTTTTGAGCATGCGGTCAAGGATGGCTTGGCTGACAACATCGCGGGGAGCCAGTTCGCCTCGGGAGTCGTACTCCTTCATGAACGGCTCGTGGTTAATATCGCGCAGGATGGCGCCTTCGCCGCGGAGCGTTTCGGTGACCAGCGCGCGCGACGCCCCGGCGATGTAGAGCGTGGTGGGGTGAAACTGCATGAACTCCATGTCCCGCAGGACGGCCCCGGCCCGCCAGGCCATTGCCAGACCGTCGGCGGTGGCGCATTCGGGATTTGTGGTTTCGCGGTAGAGCCGCCCGGCCCCGCCGGTAGCCAGAATTGTTGCGGCTGCCCAGATAATCTGCAGGGAGCGGCTGTGCCGCTGGCCAATGACGCCGACGCATTCACCGCTGTCGTCGGTCAGCAGGTCTATCGCAAAGAAATTTTCCAGAACATTGATGCTCGGCGTCTGGCGGACGCGGTTGATAAGCGTTTCGGCGATACCCCGGCCGGTTGAATCGCCGTGGGAATGCGCGATGCGGGCGTGGCTGTGGCCGCCTTCCAGCGAGATGTCGATTTCGCCGTCTGTGCGGTCAAAGGCGGTACCCCAGTCGGCCAATTGGCGAACCAGCCCCGGCCCTTCGCGGACGACCTGCTCGATGACGGACTTGTCGCCCAGACCGCAGCCGGTGCGGAGGGTGTCTTCAATGTGGGCCTCAAAACTGTCTTCGACTTCGTCCAGCACGGACGCAATCCCGCCCTGGGCGTTCCATGTGTTGCTGTCGCTGAACGCCCCTTTGCAGACAAGGGTGACATTGCAGTGCGGCGCTGCTTCCAGCGCGGCGCGCAGACCCGCGATGCCGCATCCGATGACAAGGCAGTCGGTGAACAGCTGCGGAGTAGAAGCCGTGTAGACCGGAACGAGATACCGCCGTATGTCTGTCTGTCGTGTCGGCATAGGTTTTTTCCTTATAATTGACTCAGCGCCGCCCAGTCACAAACGCAGAGGGCCTCTGCCGTCATCGGACCCAAACGGCCGTTTTCCACGCTGGAATCCTCATCAAAGGGCACTACTGCCAGCAGATTCGTGTCGCCGTATTCACAAATAACATCCGGTGCGGTCTCTTCGGCAATATCGGCCCGTGCGGCATTGTACCCGCTGATGACTACGCCCGCAACAGGCAGTCCGGCATTGCGAACCGCCTGAATCGTCAGCAGCGTGTGGTTGATGGTTCCCAGGGTCGGGCGGGCGACAATGACGACCGGCAGGTCAAACTCGACCGCCAGGTCGAGAATCGTGCGCTGCGGGTCAATCGGGACCATCGCCCCGCCGATGCCTTCGACCAGGACTACATCGCAGGTCTCGCATAAGTAACGGTACGCGGCGGCAATGGCCTCAAAATCGACCGGCCGTTCCTCGCGTTTGGCACAGGTGACAGGTGCGGCGGGGGTTTTGTAGGCAACCGGGGTAATGACGCTCAAGGGATAATCCGCATCGGCACAGAGGGCCAAAAACTCGCTGTCGGCGCTGACTAATCCTTCACGGTCGTGGCGACAGCCGGAAGCGATGGGCTTAAAAACGCCAACCTTGTGCCCCTGCCGGCGCAGAACGGCCGCGATGCCGCCGGCAATCAGCGTCTTTCCCACGCCGGTGTCCGTGCCGGTAATAAAAAGACCGCTCTTCTTAGTTGTACTGTGTAATTTCATTTACGTTCTTTAAGTCTTAATGGAGCCAGTAAGTTATGTCGCCTGTAATGATAGAACCGAGCCAGCTCTCGGCGTTCGCTT
>JAKEGM010000023.1 GCA_022615575.1 Planctomycetales bacterium | reverse complement strand
TTGCCCTGACGAGCTTTATCTCGATTCAGACAACGGAAAATATCGGTCTGACCCGGATCGGCGACCGTATTGCCGAGCTGCCCGGCGTGCAGGAGGTTCATTTTATCACGGGCGAGTTCTGTTATCTGCTGAAAGTGCATGTCAAGGACACCAACGGACTGACCAAACTGATGGAAAAGATCGGGAAAATTCCCGGCGTCGCATCGTCAAGGACAAGTTTGGTCCTCAAGCCCATCAAGGAATCGCTCGAACTGGATATTGAGTCGCTCTAAGCCCTTACCATCCAGATTGTCGCAGTCCGCTTTTCCGGCTTCCCGCAGCTCTTTTTTTGCGTTACACGGGGGCGTTTTTTGTGTGAATTTCGTTTGCTGAAAGCCGATATTGCTGGTACAATCCAGTCGATATTTCAGGGAAGCCGCCTATGGCCACCGACCATGCGAAAAATAAGGTTTTTATCCATTGTTCTGAATTAGAGCAGTATCCCTATCCCGACAGCTGCCCGTTTAAGACCTGCCGCGCCGGCGAGGTTCGCCGGATGCTGGACTCGATGGGGCTTTTGACCGGCAGGGATAAAGCGGTCGTTGCCCCGCAAAAGGCCGCCATCGACGAATTAGCCCGATTTCATACCAAAGAATACCTTGATGCGATGCGGCGGGCCGACAGGGGCGACTATGAATTTGACATGCTGTATATGAATCTGGGCACGGGCGATTGCCCGGTTTTTACCGGGATGTATGACTATGCGGCGTGGGCGGCGGGGGCTACATTGGCGGGAGCGAGGCAGATTCTCGGCGGCAAGGCCGCGGCCGCGTTTAATCCTTCGGGGGGCTATCATCACGCCTTTGGCGACCATGCCGGGGGATTCTGTTATCTCAATGATGTTGTGCTGGGCTGTATGGAACTGGCCGAAGCGGGGAAAAGGGTCTTGTTTCTGGATGTTGACGTGCATCATTGCGACGGTGTTCAGGCAGCGTTTTACGACCGTAAGGATGTGATGACGATTTCGCTGCATCAGGACGGCCGAACACTGTTTCCGGGCACGGGGTTTGCCGATGAAATCGGCGTCGGCGAAGGCAAGGGGTATGCGGTGAATCTTCCCTTGCCGCCGGGGACCTACGATGATATCTATTTGAGGGCCTTTCATCAGGTCGTGGTGCCGCTGATAAGAGCATACCGCCCGGATGTGCTGGTACTTGAAGCCGGAGCCGATACCCTGCAGGGGGACCCGCTGGCGGGGCTGTCGCTGACCAACAATATGTTTGTCGAGGTAATCAATACCCTGCTAGCCTTCGACAAGCCCATTCTGGCCGTTGGCGGCGGGGGCTATAATGTCGAAAATGCGGTTCGCGCCTGGGCGCTGGTGTGGACGGTCCTGTGCGGGGAACAAATGAGCCACGACCTGACCGCCGGCATGGGCGGCGTGATGCTCGAAAACATGGACTGGGCGGGCGGAGCGGGTCTGCGAGACCGAATCCTTATCCCATCGGCCCAGCAGCGGCAAAATGTTGACCTGCTGGTCAACCGGACAATCGAACAGGTCAAACACCTCGTTTTTCCCATCCATGGAATCTGAAAATCCGTTTCGTTTATCTCTGGACGCCGAAAACACTTGACATCCGCCGGGTTCTTTGGTAGTTTTTCCCAATGCAGAACGACCTGATTCCAATAGAGCATATACGCAATTTCTCGATTGTGGCGCACATCGACCACGGCAAGAGCACGCTGGCCGACCGCCTTCTGGAACGCACCGGCGCTATCACCGAGCGTGAAATGAAGGAGCAGCTTCTGGATGATATGGATCTGGAACGCGAGCGCGGCATCACCATCAAGGCATCCGCCGTAACGATGCGCTACACCTACAAAGGCGTTGTGTATATGCTTAACCTGATTGATACCCCCGGCCATGTGGACTTCCACTATGAGGTTTCGCGGGCGTTGACCGCCTGCGAAGGGGCGCTGCTGGTGGTGGATGCCAGTCAGGGGGTGGAGGCCCAGACGGTTGCCAACGCCTATCTGGCGGTCGAAAACGGCTGCGAGATACTGGGGGTCATTAACAAAATCGATCTGCCTGCCGCCCAGCCGGACCGGGTCGCCGAAGAAGTGGAACACATCCTGGGCTTAAACCGTGCCGAATGCCTGCCCATCAGCGCCAAAACCGGGCAGGGCATCGACGCCTTGCTGGAAGCCATCGTGACCAAACTGCCTGGGCCGGAGGATAAATCCGATAGGCCTGCGGCCGCCCTGATTTTTGACAGCCACGCCGACGAGTACCGCGGCGTTATCTGCTATGTCCGTGTCTTTGAAGGCAAGCTCAAGGCCCGCCAGCGAATCCAGCTTATGGGAACCAACCGGGCCTATACCATTACCGAATTAGGCAAGTTCACCCCGCGCATGACGCCGGCCGGCGAGATCGGCACCGGCGAGGTGGGGTATATCATCGCCAATATCAAAGAATTGTCGGATGTTACCATCGGCGATACGATTACCGATGCCGCCGAACCAACCAGCCGGCCGCTGCCGGGCTACAAACCGCCGATGCAGATGGTTTTTTCCGATTTTTACCCCGGCGGTTCGACGGATTACCCCCGCCTGCGGACGGCGTTTGAGAAGCTGGCCCTCAACGACGCCAGTTTTTCCTTTGTGCCGCAGAATTCACCGGCGCTGGGCTTCGGTTTCCGCTGCGGTTTTCTGGGCTTGCTGCACATGGAGATTGTCCAGGAACGCCTCGAACGCGAAAGCGATATCGATGTCGTGCAGACCGCCCCGACCGTCAGCTACGAGATACTGCTGACCTCCGGCGAAGCCAAACGAATCGATTCGCCCAGCGAATTGCCTGACCGCCAGAAAATTGCCGAAATCCGCGAGCCGATGGTCAAGCTCGAAATCATCACCACCCGCGAAAGCATCGGCGGCATCATGAAACTGGCGGAAGACCGCCGCTGCGTGCTGCTCAAAACCGAGTATATCAGCCCCACCCGCGTTATGATGGAGTACAAGGCGCCGCTGGCTGAAATCGTCTATGATTTCTACGATGTGCTCAAAGGCATCAGCCGCGGCTATGCCACGATGGATTACGAGTTTGTCGGCTTCGAGCCGGGCAATCTGGTCCGCATCGATATCCTCGTCAACGGCACGCCCGTCGATGCCCTCTCGCTTATCGTGCACCGCACCAAGGCCGAGCAGCGGGGCCGAAAGCTTATTGTTAAGCTCAAAAAGGCCATCCCACGCCATCAGTTCGAGATTCCTCTGCAGGTGGCTATCGGCGGCAAGATTATTGCCCGGGAAACCATCAAGGCGTTTCGCAAGGACGTAACCGCCAAACTCTACGGCGGCGACGTAACGCGAAAGATGAAGCTCCTCAAAAAGCAGAAAGAAGGCAAAAAGCGAATGAAGTCAATCGGGATGGTCAGCATCCCCCAAGAGGCCTTCATGTCAATCCTTGACACCTCCGACGAATAGCCGGAGGGGGACTCCCGGTGTTCTGTCGTTGACGGGAAAACGGCAGGGGGCTACTCAACACAGTTCAGAGGCAGGATGTGGGCGGTCAGTTCCGGCGCGGTGTAGGGCTTGTCCAAATCAAAGCATAAGACGCACCCGAAAGCATGTTCCGATGCGATGATAAGCGTATTGAATCCCGCCAGAAGCCAGCCGTTCTCCTGCGGCTGATGCCCCAGGACGAACACATCGACATCGAGCATTTGTGCCAGTCGGGCCAGCGTTTTTTCCGAATGCCGACGTCCCCATGTCAGCAGATAGACGGGGTTCGGCCGTTCAATATCGTCCAGTGTGTAAGGGCGGTTAAAGATGGATAAATCAAACGTCTCCAGGTAGTCATCGGCCGGCAGCGAATGGCTCAGCCAAATCCGGTTAGGGCAGCGAACCGCCAGCGGCTGGGACAGCAGATAGTCCACCATCGCCGTATAAACAGTATCATAGTGCTTCTCGAATTGCCGCTGCATGGCCGCCTGCAAGGCGCGATTCATTTCTTTGCCGGCTTTGAGCACGGAACTGTTGGTAATGGCGGCGGTATCATGATTGCCCAGCAGGATGTGAACCTGGTCCGGGAAGCTGATTTTATAGCGGATGGCATCAAACAGCAGCTGCCACGACAGGCACCCGCCGTAGTCGTCTTCCGGGCCGCCGTGGATGATTTCCTGAAGAACCACATGCGTCCACGGGTTATTTTCAAGATCGGCGATTTTCCGGATTCGTTCGAAATTGCGCCGGTGACCATGCAGGTCGCCCGCCACAATAACCTTGCCCATCTCAGGCAGGTTGATGACATTGCCGTGGCGAAAGCGGCAGGAGCGGTTGAGTTCCGCTCCCTTACGACAGAGTTGTATTGAGTTTTGCGGCATTACCGGACGTTCGGGCACCAAAAATCTCACGAATCATCACATCCAACCGATTAATGATTTCCAGCATGTTGGGCGGGCGATCCGCCGGTTTTTCCTGTACGCATTCCATGACCAGTTCCGACAGTGGCTTGGGGATTTTTCGATACAATTCGTTTGGCGACTTGCACTCGCCGGCGTTATCGGCAGCCGCTCCGAGTTCATTGTTTTTGGGAATCAGGGTGGGGATATTTCTGCCTGTCAAGGCCCAATACATGGTGGCGCCCAGATTAAAGATATCGGTGCGGTGACTTAGATGTTCCCGGCGGACCTGTTCGGGAGCAATATAGTCGGGTGTTCCCTGGATGCGTTTTTTGATCTCGCCAATACGGCAGCTTTGGCCCAGGTCGATGATTTTGATACCCCCTTGGGGATTGAAAAGGATATTATTGGGTTTTATGTCGCAATGCACAAAGCCCTTTTCATGCATGGCGTTGAGGGCGATGGCAACCATGCGAAACACCAGCAGTACGTCGCCCATGCTCAACCGTTTCTGGTCTTCCATATTTTGGCCATCGAAATACTCCATAATGAGTATTAACTCATTTGTTTTAAGGAATTTACGATTTCGTATCATGTTGTAGCACTTACGGATATACGGGTGGTCAATTTGTCTGGCAACCTTAAATTCTGTTTCCATCTGCTCGAAAATGCGGGTGTCTTCCGGGTTTTCAAGTATGGCCCGTTTGATAGCGAATGTATTTTTTGTGGATTCCTCTACGGCCAGGTAAATGATAGACCGTGCGCCCGTCCCCAGCCGGCGCAGGATGGTGTATCCGTCTATTTCGATGACCGTTCCTTTTCCCATATTTACCACACTATCGTCAAAATAACTGTCTTGTTAAAGTATATATCAGGGTTTCTTATTTTTGTCTAAATTTTTCCCCTGGGTTACCCCGATTTTACCGGTATTTGCCGATTTCTATCTATCGCTCTCTATTTTTTTGCCGATATTTTTAGAGGAATCGCTTGACAAAATCGAGGATTTTGGCAAAATACCGTTTTCGCTGAATAAGCGGATTTTTCCCCGATAGCTCAATCGGTAGAGCGAGCGGCTGTTAACCGCTAGGTCCGAGGTTCGAGCCCTCGTCGGGGAGTTTGTAAGTTACGCTGAAAGCAAGACTTACGCTTACATGCCAAGGCATTGCGGTCGT
>JAKEGM010000022.1 GCA_022615575.1 Planctomycetales bacterium | reverse complement strand
GCTGGCCGTAAGAAACGACAAGGCAGGCAGGAATCGCGCATTTCGTCATGGTCTTTCCTCCATTGTAATGACGGTTTGATTCAGTTCGGGTGCGGCAGCGGGCCAGACGAGTTTTTGGCCCCCCGCCGTCTCAGCGGTGATGAAATACTCGAAGTCGTCCTGGGCGGTGGGCAGTTGCACCTTGTACACAGCGCGGGCGACATGGGAGGCCGGAATCGTTTGCCAGTCGCCTTGACCAAGCGGCCGAATGTGAACAGAAACAGAACTTACCGGCTGTTTATCGAGGGCAATGATGCGCAAGGACAGTGATTCACCACAATCCGCGACAGAGCGCACAGTGAGCGAAAACAGACGCGGCGCACCCCGGTATTCCAACGACGGCAGCGTGCCGGCCGGCAGATCTTCGCCGAGCGCCGCGCGCAACACGGGGTCATGACGCTCCAATAGGTTCAACTCGCCCCGATTCATCATTTCTTGTCCCATGACCACACCGATGCCGCCCCACGTGTCGGCGCTTTCGATGGCCAATGTGATCATCTGGCCCCAGTCCTCGTTCAAGCGAATTCGAACCGGCAGTACCGTCTCGCGCGCGAACGCTTTTCGAGCCGCAGGTTCCCTGATGGTCGCCAATTGATTCATCACCCGGTCCATCTCACCGCACGTGCAACCGGTCTTGCCGGTTGCACGCAAATATTCAAAATACCTCACCCACTTGTCGAAACGGGCTTGCTGATTGACGCCGAGAATCCTGGGACGCAACCGGGCCAGTTCATCCACAAAAACATAGGCGTTGCAGACACTGTCCCACGGAGCGTCGTTGGCCAACAGGCCACCCGGACAACACGGCGCGGGTGCGGGCAATTGGCCGTCGATCCGGCAGAAAATCGCGGCGATGTCGGCGGCCGCTTCCGGCCCAAATTGGTGCGAGGCCCAATCCGCGTAGAAATCCTGCACCGGCAGGTAACGCGGCAGAATCACGGGGCCGGGGTCGGCTATGTAATCTTCCCATGCCGGACCGCC
This sequence comes from Planctomycetales bacterium, assembly GCA_022615575.1. Classification (GTDB taxonomy): domain Bacteria; phylum Planctomycetota; class Phycisphaerae; order Sedimentisphaerales; family Anaerohalosphaeraceae; genus 4572-13. Next base: position 27,865 of record JAKEGM010000022.1, on the reverse strand, counting down.
ACAGTTGAGTTTGAGGGTCTTCGACCCACGGATGATAATGCCAGCGATGCATGGATAGTCCGCATACCCGGCATCCATCGCTTTTCGGTCGGCTTCGAGCAGTTGCGAGGAGATGTCTTTCAGAAAGCCGATCGTCAGTTTGCCTTGAGTGATTTCTACGTTGTCGAATGTCAGGTCGAGCGCGTGGTTCTTGCCGACGCGCTCGAAAATGTCGAAGCGGCGTACGACAGCCCGGCCTTGAAGTGTAATACCGAAGGCACGTTTGCCGATGGCATCATAGACCGGCTCATTGAACTGGAGCGTGACTTGATACGTGCCGTTTGGAACCACGAATTCATAACCCGCCGTGTCCCAGCGAACGGTTTGATAGACCGGACTGACATTTGTGCCCGCCACGGGCGCGGTGAAGCTGGCCGCGTTGCCGCCGTGAACCACAATCGGCGGCGTATGGTCAGCCGGCGCCTTCTGCAGCTGCGGCGTCTGCCATTGGGCTTGTGCCAATGCAGCGACCATCGGACCGACTTCCTCTGTCCGCCAGTGGATGCCAATTAAACCGTCACAACCGTAGCGCTCCGCATCGTACGCATCGCGCCGGATGCGCCCGACCCATAATTGCGGCGAATTCATGCTCAGGTCGTTTTCCAGCCAGGGAATCGCCCAGCCGTCGCGGCCCTTTAGCAGCGCAAACCCTTCGTCCACCGGCACTGTGCCCAATTCGAGATTCAACGCTGAAAACGGCATCGTCTTCGGCAGCAGCCGGTCAAACATTGTGCGATCCTTCAGCGGCCCTAATGTCCACCCCGCCGTCGCCAGCGTGAACGGCGCACCTGCTTCCTTCGCCGCTTCAACCGCCACCAATAAATCCTTGCGCGTCTCTTCTACGTCCGTGTCCGACTGCGGCAGCCGCCATGCCTCCGGCGTCCAAAGCCAGTAGTAATCCAGCGGATAGGCCCTCGCGGCTCTGATAAATGTGCCCTTGTACACTTGGCGATGCACAGCGGGATTCGCAATAGACAGTCCTTTCTCCGCCAGATGCATCCGCAGTTCATGCGGCAGCATGCGGCTGGGATGCGTCAGCGGTATTTCAGTGCCGATGCAGGTTTTCACGCCATAGCGATGCGCGTACGTGAACGCCTCATTCAACAGCCTGGCGGCGCGCGTGAACACCTCGTTCTTCTCCTCGAGGGTTTGCCCGTGAGGCATAAATCCGCGCATCACCGACGGCCCCCACACATCCGACTCGAACAACTCCCTCGCCCCATAGCCATACCGGTCAATGCCCCGGACCGGCTTACGCTCCGTGTTGACGTAGAAACTGGAGTAACTGAACCGCGGCTGCCCATCCACCCCAACGTCTTCCGGAAGACCGATCCAAACGGTCGGCTCCGAACCCCAGCCGCATTCGGCGTAGGTATGAAGCCCGATGAAGTTCATCCGCAGCTTCACCATCTGCGTCAGCACGGCTTTATAATCGTCCACCTCCCACAAATCCGGTCCCTGAGAAAAATCATGGAACGGCAAAATCCCGCGTATCGCAAACACCGGCTTTCCCGACTCATTCACCACCGGCAATTGTCCCAGCCGCTCATCCGGTACCACATCGCCGTGCAGATAAAACCGCACGCCAATCAGTTCCGCATACCGGTAAGCGCCGTAGAGTACACCCCTATCGCTGCCGCCGGAAATGGTCAGCGTGTTGCCGTCAGACTTCAAGCGGTACTGCTCGGATTCGAGAGCAGGGGTGGTCGCCAGGAAAATGCGGAGGGCAGATTTGTCGGACAGGTCGGACTTGTCGGACGAAATCATCGCCAAGTCCCCAGTGCGCAAATAAAGGTAGCGTCGGATCTCTTTGGCCGCCAATTTCACGTTCACTGGGGCGTCCGCGGGGCAGATGATGACCGGTTTTGCAGATTCTGCTGCAAAATTCGTTGCGCACTCTGCGAGGAGCACGGCGGAAATGACAAGCAAGGCAGCTTTTTTCATAGTCAATACTATTTGCTTTCTTTTAATGAATTTGGATAATTAAAATCGGGTTCGATTCCCGCCAGCTCCATTTCACGTCGGTTGGACATTTGGCGTCAGGATCAGTTTCAGGAGGGTTTCGCAAACGGACGCCAGGTCTTCCGTCGCCGGTGCACAACGATCCAGCCACATCGCCCCGAAATGAGCCGCAATAAACAGACGAGCCGTCTGAGCGGCATTAGCGGGGGAGGCATCATTCTTTTCGGTCATTGCCTTTCGGATGAGCGTTTCGTAAAACGTCTGGCACCACAGCCAGAACATCCGCAGCTTGTTCTGCATCTCGGCATTCAATTCAGACGATTCGACAGATAACCGGGTGATCAGCCGACAATAGAGCCACTGGCCGGAACGCTGTTTTTCCGTCAGCATCTCAAGCCACTGCGGCAGAAGTTCTGCCCCCTGATTCCCTGTTTGGATAGAATCCGCCAGTTGATGATATTCGCGAGCGGCTTGGTCAAGAATGACCTCGCAGAGGTGTTCCTTGCCATTGAAATAGTGGTAAAACGCCCCCTTTGTAATGCCGACCGCCGTCAGAATGTCATCGATCGATGTGGCTCTGAATCCATGCGAACTGAAAAGATTGGTTGCCGTATCGAGAATTCGTTCTCGGGTATCTGTCGGTTGTCTGGACATAAACACTTTCCTCCCTGCCGGCATCCATCCTGAATGACGGGGTGCGGCTATCGCATAAGCAGAAACAGAATCACCAGCAGCAAGACTGCCGAAAACGCGCCCAGAATTATCATGCCGATGCGGTACTTGGCCATTAACTCTTCCGAGTACATCCGTTCGCCGCCGGGAAGCGTTTCAATGGCCGCTCCCTCTTCCAGCTGCTCCAGGGCTTCAACATCAAATTTCTGCCGTGCCAGCAACGGGGGCTTGCCATCCCGCACGGCCTGCAGATCGACCAGCACTTCTTCCATCGTTCGGTAGCGTTCATCCCTCTCCTTGGCCATCATCACTTCGATGACTTCCGAAATGCCCGCGGTCAGCGATGTATTGATATGATCCGGCGGCGTCAGCGGTTCCTTGAGGTGTTTTCGCATTACTTCCGAGGGGGTACTGGCCTCAAAGGGCACCCGGCCGGTCACCATGTGAAACAGGGTCGCCCCCAGGGCATAAATATCCGCGCGTCCATCAATATCCACCAGGCCGCGGATTTGCTCCGGGGCGATATAATAGGGCGTACCAAAGGCCTTGCCCTGTTCATGCTTGGCGGCCTTGATATCCGAGGCCTCCCGGGCCAATCCCATATCGGCCAATTTGACCACGCCGTCCTTGTTGATCATGATATTCTTGGGCTTGACATCGCGGTGAATCAGGCCCAGTGAATGGGCGTGCCCCAGGGCACTGACAAGCTGCAGGATAATATCAATGGCCTCGGCCTCATTGAAAACCTTGCCCTTGGCCAGGTCGTCATAAAGCGTCCGGCCCTCGACATACTCCATCACAAAGTAGTACAGACCGCCGACCTCGCCTACGTCGATGGCCTGCACAATATTGTTGTGGTTCAGCTTGGCGGCAATGCGCCCTTCCTTGTAAAACCGCTCGACATAGTCCGACTTTTGCACAAATTTCTTTGGCAACACCTTGATTGCCACCGTTCGGTCCAGCGAAATCTGTTTGGCCTTATAGACCACCGCCATCGCACCCGAACCAAGTTTTCCGAGAATCTTATAGCCGGGGATCTGGCTGGAGACATCCTTGCTTTCGCGAATGGTGTTTTGCAGGCGGACCGCCTGGGTGGGGGTCATAAACTGCTTCTCCAGGAGAAGTTGCTCCAGCGTGATCGGGCTGCTGGAAGCGCGTTCTTTAAGCTCCTCCAGACAGCGGCGTACCTCGTCTTCGGTACACAGCCGCTGTTCAACGACCATGCGTCCTAAAATGGTATCGTAGCTGGTGGTATCACCGGCGGCCACGATGGGTCTCCTGTTCGGGTTTCATATCTGCCATAACAATCACCGGGGCCAATTATCATGGAAAACAATTCCTTGTCAAAGAAAAAACGTCGAATGTCCGCACAAAGATGGCATTTTGAAGCATATTGGTTTCGGGGTCCAAATCCCTTTTGACAGGCCTCCTCCAAAAGCCCAAAGGGGCCTTTTTTGTACAGCACACCCCAGAAATCACCCTGATTGGGCTGCCATGCCCGCCACAGATCATCCAGCGGTGTGCGGCGGACATTGCCCAGAATCATCCCGCTGCACTGACCGACAAAGACATTTCCATCCGGATCGATATGCACCCCTTTGGCGGCCAGAAAGGAATTGCGACAATTTTCGTCCCGAAATCGCTCCAACGGATACTGTTTGGCCAAAGGGGCTATTATTTCGGCAGCCCGACCCGTGAACCGACAGGTGTCCGATGTCAGGGCTTGTTTAAAAATTTCCTGTTTCCGGGCTTCATCCTGCCGGCGAACTCCGGATGGCGCGGCCAGATGCTTTTCCCAGCGGACCAGAACACGCTGCGGTCCGAGGACGTGGCGGGCAATCGCAACCGTCTGCCGGACTTGTTCACTATCGATAAATTCCTCGTGAAAGGCATCCCAACTGATTTTGAGCCGTTCCAATCCGCAGGCATCGAGAAACCGCAGCTTTTCGCGGAGGTCTTCCTCTTTACCAAAGACGGCAGCGTTTGTTTCAAGGGAGTCGAGGGGCGTTAAGCCGAGCTTTTGGGCCTGTCGGCAGATTTCAGCCAGCCGGTCGAAATAAAGAAACGGCTCGCCGCCGGTAATGTGGACTCTGGCGTCCTTGCCGGCGATGCGGACAAGGCCCTCCCAGGCCTGGATTGCCGTTTCGACCGGCATCAGCCCCCCCGCCTGCGGACCGCAATAATAATAACAGAACCGGCACGCCGCTGCACATCGGTACGTCAGCATCAGTCCGGCATACCGCCACAGCTTCAGCCGGGATTGTTCCCGTGTTCGGGCAGCATTGAACAGGTTGTCATGCAATTCCAACATGTCTTGGTCTTATTCTTACCCTATTTGTTCCAAACTGGTGATTATATCAGAAAAATATAAATTTTCAAAAAACCCGCCTGTTGATTTTGGGGCACAGATTTTGTTTTTATTGGACTGTTCGTGTGTCCAATAATCCGTCCTTCAACATTGTGTGTCCGAGGTCTGTCGCCGTAATATATATTGTGTTGGATGCAGCACCCTGCCGGTAAAGAGCCATTTGGGTGGTCGATTCAAGAATTTTCGGGCCAATATCCGATATGCTAACTAAGCCAAAGAAGAAGAAAAAGACTTTTGTTCACGGAGTTATCAGGAATGAGTAAACACGAGATTATCGACTGCATCCTCGAAATCAATAAGACCGCCAAGCCGGAATTTCTCGATCAATTTACCACCGAAGACCTCGATCTATACCTGGAACATCTCATGCAGGTAGATCTCGAAGAAGTCGCTTTATGTGCGTAATCGCGGATCGTGCGATTTTCTAATCAGGGGGGCGTCCATTCACTGAGGTCCCATGGTCATTTCTCGAAACAAGGGGCCGCATTCCCTGCGGTGCCGGCGTTTGAACCCAATTAAACTCCGGAATTAACGCCCTTCGCCGGCGTCGACGTTTTCTTCCGAGCCGCTTTGGTTCAGGGCCTTTTCGATGTCTTCTGTGGTCGGGACAGCTTCAGGCAGCTCTGCCATCGCACATTGCTTGAATTGCAGTAAAATGCCTTTCTGTCCCGAAGGGACATCAAACACCACATCCATCCACACTATCCGATCCTTGAGCCCTTTTGTTTCCGGCTTGATGATTTCATCGAGTTTTTTTTCGACAAAAACGCCCTTTTCCAGGAAACCTGCAGGCCATATCGCCTTCCCGCTGCCTCTCAACAGCTCTTTGTCGAGACCGGCGGGTTTGCAAATCATGCGAATCTGGGCGGGGAAAAACTGAACCTCGCCGGAGCCGTTATTGGCGCCGCCGTCTGCGATATTTTTGGCTTTAATCCCCATCCGAACAACCGTTTTCTCCCCCCTGTCGGGAATGTTCATTGTTCGTACCGGCTTTTGATCTTTCCCTGAAGGCAATACCAGCGATTTTCGGGAATTGACGGCCGGGACATTCTGGCCTGCCTTGAGGCGGTTGAGATGAATCTGACTGAGGAAATCAGCATGAACCACCCCAAAACTTTTGTCGGAACTCATGGAACCGGCGCTGGCAACCCGGTATAACCCGCAGACAAACCCATCCGCATTCAAGAGGGGCGTTTTAGGGCTGCTCAGGGACACCGGTTTCTCGGGGTCGAACCGGGTATAGAACACTTTCCCCTGCATCGGAAGCATCCCCAGCGATACCAGCAGGATACCCGAGAGAATCAGCCCCGTTAAAAAACCACAAGCCAGGGCGGCGGTTATTTTGGCGGGCTTTCCAAGATCAACGTTGGTGCCCATCAAAAGATCCGCCAGCGCCCTAAGTATCGCAATCGCCAGGACAAACAACAGTAAAAAACAGCCGAAATGGGCCCACTCGGCGCCATAGCCGCGAGAAACAAAAAGTTCGGCGGCCCATTCGTACCAGCTAAACGCAATAATCGTCGCCAAAACTGCCGCCAGCAGCGTCGATAACGACGACATGATGGAGCATTTCAGATTAAAATAGGCCAGCGTCATTAAAATAACCAGCACCGTTAACACAGTCCCTATTATCATGGTCTCGACTCCCGTCCGCTCCTGCACTATCCTTTATGGTTTGGTGGCAAAGTTCCGTATGACTTCATTAATCGACGTTACGCTTTCGGACACTTTCTTGATCGACTGCTCCTGCATATACAGCATTCCCGCGCGTCTGAAAGCGGTCGCAATTTCCTGCGATGATTTGGCCTTGCGAATGACCTCCCGCAGCTGGGACGTAATACGGATGGTCTCGAACAGTCCGACGCGTCCAAAAAACCCGGTTCCCTGGCACGTCTGACAGATAATCGGCTTTCCATGCTTATCGTATTCAATCTCGCCGGGACGGTAGAACATGCGTGCATCCCCGGGCGGCAGATTAAACTTCTTGAACAGCGCGGGGTTTGGCTGATAGGCCTGCCTGCAATCATCGCACAGTTTCCGCACCAGCCGCTGGTTGACGATGGCCTCGAGGGTATCGGCGATCAGGTTCTTGTCGCCGACCCATTTAAGCCACATTTCCATGGCCTCGTTGACGCTGTTGGCCTGCATCCCGACATACATAACCCTGCCGTCCTTGGCGCCGGCGCAGCACAACTGCGCCGTTTGCGCGTCTTCGCACTCTGCCACACCAACAATGTCCGGTCCCCGTCTGAGCACGCTTTGCAGCCGCCGCGAGTAGGTCGATGTCCCTGTGTCGCTCAAGGCATAAGGGATTTGCGTAATGTTCGGTAATTCCGCCGCCGGATTCTTTTCCAGCGTATTGATATTGTTCAAAAACGGATCATGATTGCCCAGCAGCGTATAAAAAGTCGTTGTAACACCGCTCTTGGCCGGCCCGGACACAATCACCAGCCCTTTTTTCAGGTCCCGCAGCGTGCTGATTTCCTCAAGCTGGTTTTCATTGAGTCCCAGATCCGGGATTTTCCGGGAAACCAATTCGGAGACCCGTTCCAGCCGTACCTGTTCCCCGGCGGTAGAACCGGAGGTGCTCACTTCCCAGGCGGTCCGTTTATTTTCCGGCAGAACGGCGGTAAAACGGCCCTTTTGCGGTTTGCGTTTTTCCTCCACCTCCAGCCCGGCCAGCTGTTTGGCATAATAGACAAAATGGTCCACCTCATCGCGTGTCCGGGGGTTTTGCTTGGTCGTTACGCCGTCAATTTCATAAACAACGGCATAATCCTCTTTTTGGGGCACAAACCGCACTACACTGGCGCGATGCCAAACCGCATCATCCACCACATCACAGGCAAGCATAAATCCTTCCAGCTCCTGGCTCTTGGGCTCCGGCAGAGGCACTTCATTGCCATTGACGGTAATGAAGCTGATGCCGCGACTGGCTTTTTGGATTTTTTTCCCGGGGTTGATAAACAGGCCGCGGAAGTAAGCGCCCGTCAGCACTTTTTCAAACTCCGCCACACGGGCATTGCGATGAATGACATAGGCCATAGAAACGCCGCCGAGAATCACCAGATAGAGCAGTAATCCGATGACAAAGACCGGCACCAGCAGCCAGAGAAACAGGGCTGCCACCCCGGCCAGTGCGATTATCAGCGTCCAGAAAAAGGTGTTGGTCCGAACGGCCTGGGTATCCGTAAAAATCCAGTTGACCATCGGCGCCCATCCCGCAAACGCAATCAAAAAAAACAATACTTTCCACACTGCAACGTAGCCACCGTATTCCACAGAAGCAATCAGATTGTTGGGCATTGACAAATCTCCCTAATCCGTGTTTGACGGGTTCCAATTATAAAATACCGCTGGCGGTCGAGCGAATGCCCTTCAGCGCCATCTTCAATTCTTCCACATTGGGCGCATATTGCATCGCCACTTTCAGGTCGATATACTCCTCCTCCACCAGCCGCCGCAAGCTTTCAGTGAAATCCTGCATGCCTTCCCCATGCCCGCCTCGAATGGCGGTCGGCAGGTCGGCTTCGCGCTCCTCACTGATGAGCTTTCGGATAATCGGGGTATTGATCATAATCTCGACCGCCGGAATGCGCGGTACATTCGGTCGAATTCCCGGAAGAAGCTGCTGAGCAATAATCGCCCGAATCGTCATGGCAAAGGTCTGGCGGGTCAGGTCGCGCTCCTCTTGCGGAAACAGGTCGAGGATGCGCTGGATGGTCTGCGCGCAGTTGTTGGAATGGAGCGTTCCAAAGACCAAATGCCCGGTTTCGGCGGCACGCATGGCCGCCGTCAGGGTTTCCTGGTCGCGCATCTCGCCGACTAGCACCACATCCGGGTCCTGACGCATTAAGCTTCGCAGCGCATCTTCGTAGGTCGGCACGTCAATACCGATCTCCCGCTGAGATACAATCGCCTTTTTGTCCACATGCAGAAACTCAATGGGGTCTTCGATGGTTACGACATGACAGGCATAACTGCGGTTGACATGGTCGATCATGGAGGCAATGGTCGTGGTTTTACCGCAGCCGGTCGGACCCACCACAAGAATCAGACCGTCATGGCTGTCGGCGATCTTTTCCACGACCGGCGGAAGATGCAGCGATTCAAAGGGCGGAATCCGCCCGCTGATGCGCCGGGCGGCCAGCGAGATATAGCTGCGCTGCCGAAAAACGTTGATGCGGAATCGGTCCATATCGCCGACCTGGTAGGCAAAATCCAGAGCGCCCTTCTTCAGGAAAAACTGCTTCTGGTCCTCGCTCATAATTTCAAACACAAGCTGCTCGATTTTTTCTTCGCTCATCGGTTCGCCTGTGGTGTTTTTGAGCTTGCTGTGGACGCGGATTTTGGGCGGCATGTTGACTTTGAGATGCAGGTCGCTGGCATCGGCCTTAATCACCGCTCGAAAAAGCTTTTCGATTTCAGGCGCCTTTTGGGTATCTATTTGAACATGTGTATCCAGCGGCTGGTCTTTCATTGAATAATTCCTAAATCCTTAAAAAAGCATAAAATTAGTCCAAAACCCGGCACAAAAACGGTTACAGCACTTCCTCACAATGGAAAAATGGAACAATTTATTATATATAAGGAGTGTATGCCCTGTCAACGCCTGATTGGTTTTTCGCAGAAAACAACTCCAAAACAAGATGTATTTCATCTAAAAGCAGCCGCCCTGTCGATTTCTTGAACCCTTAAGACCATCCGCAGATGAAGCGGCAACCCGCTTACCAGCGTTTTTTCCACCACAAATAACCGACGATTGTCGTTGACATAGCCGCCATTGCAGCGATGAGCCAGAACGCGTAATCAGATTCCTTCTCCAGCGGAATTTTAACATTCATTGAAAACACACTGACCACCAGCGTCGGAAGCATAATCCCGATGGTAAAAATGGTAAGCGTTTTTATGCGGATATTGAGATTATTGCTTACAATCGAGGCACGGGCGTCCATCAGCGACGAAAGCACCTGTGAGTAGATATCCGCCTGACCGCGGCACTGGTTGTTTTCAATCAGAATGTCATCCAGAAATTCGAGACTTTCCGTGGAAAAACCCATTCGCGATGCGTTGTTTTTGAGTTTTTCGATAAGGACGCCGTTGGCATTGATGCCGTTGATGTAATAGACCAGCGATTTTTCGAGGGTGAACATATTCAACAGGTACTTGTTTTCCATCGAAATATTGATTTGTTTTTCGATTTCGTTCGCCAGCATGTCGATGCCCTTGAGGTGCTCCACAAAATGCGTGATTGCCCGATAAAGCAGTTTCAGAAGGACATCCTGGATGGATTGTATTTTAATAAACGGTTTACCCTCAAAAAGAGGGGCCTCCTCCGCCACAACGATGACCAGCCGATCCTTGAAAACAAATACGCCGGTTGACAGCACCTTGAAAAGAAAGTTGTCCGCCGCCTGGTAATGCCGGGGTCTTTTGAAAATGATTGCGGTATGCTCCGGCTCGAACTCCAGTCGGGAAAGTTCGTCCGGGTCCAGCGACGAATTCAGTGTATGTTCGTCGATTTTAAGCTGTTCAACAAGATACTTCTTCTCCGCTTCGTCCGGCGCGACATAGACACACACCTGCGGCTCTTCCATCCCGTTGTCAACGAGCTTGCCGTTTTCGATATGTAATTTTTTCAGCATCTGTTTGACCTGGCGCCTTTGTTTGTTGAGTTCAAATCTCCACTTAGCGGCGATGTACGATAAAACCGGCACTATCAATGAAGTTTTTCTTTACCTTCGACCGATTTACCGGTAAAATGTACCACACTTAACGCATCTGGCAATAGTAAATATAGGGATATTTTGATGAAAACAGGAATTTTTGCTATTACGACCGGCCTGTGTCTGTGGGCTTGTGCAAGCGTCTTATCGTATCCCGGTCCGGCGGTGGTGCAGCCGGCGGACCAATGGACATTTCAGGTCAAGTATTCCCAACCCGAGCAGATACTGCTTCGGCTGCCCGGCAAGGATAAGCCCCAGCGGTTCTGGTACATCATTCTGACGGTTACAAATACAAGCCCGCTGGATGATGTGGAGTTTTACCCCGCCTGCCAGTTGATTACCGACACCTTTGAGGTAATCAACGCAGACAAAAAAGTCCCCAAAGCGGTCTTTGACATGGTCGCCAGAAAACACCAAGGCAGCTATCCATTCCTTGAATCCCTGGATTTTGTGGAGCATCGTGTCTTCAGTGGCGAGGATAATACCCGCGATTTTGCCATTATCTGGCCGGATTTCGACCCAAAGACCCGGCAGGTCAGTTTGTTTATCGGCGGCCTGAGCAATGAAACCGCCGTGATCGACCATCCTAAACTCAAGGACCAGCAGGGCAACCCGCAAAAGGTATACCTGCAGAAGACCCTTAAACTGAATTACAGCGTTGCCGGCGACGAAAAACTCCGCGATGCCGCCGTGATGAAGGAAATCGAGACAACTTGGGTCATGCGGTAAATCATTTATCCAGTTAGAAAGAGGAACGGGTCGTGGTCAAGAAAAAAACAAGGACCCGCGGGAAACAAGGCGGTGTGCCCGCTGCTCCCAACCGACCTGCCCAAAGCCAGCGGTTCGCACAAACACCTCTCCAAAGAAGCGCCGTTGCGGGTGTTCTTCTGCTCAGTTTTATTCTAAACAGCATCGGTCTTTTTTGGGGGGTTACCGGCTTTGTGTCATGGCAGCCGGATTCCATCGAAGGGGCGGTGGCCGCACACGAACTGCCAAAAACCTTTAAGCAGTGGACGCACAAGTATCCGCGAGGCCATTTTCTCGTCAACGGACTACTTTATTATCCTTGTATCCAATACTGGGAAAGCCATCCGGTCCAAGGAATGGATTCTCAGGGGAAAACCGGTCCGGCGGTTTTTACAGTTGACCGGCTGAAAACACTTGCGATGATGTCCCGCTGGATATCCGTTGGCATGTCTGTGGCGGGTGTCTTCGGGGTGATGCTGATTGCCTTTAGCCTGTTCGGTGACTTTTTGTCCGCCATTTTGTCCGGGCTTGCCTTGTCGCTGTGTTATTTATATGTTTTTTTCAGCCATGTCGGAAACGTGGATATTCCGTATGTTTTCTGGTTTATCTGGGCAAGTTATTTCGGGCTGAAGGCCGTACAGAAATCCTCCTGCCGCTGTTTTCTTTTGCTGGGCTTTTGTGCGGCGATGCTGGTCTGCACAAAAGAAGGGGCATCCATGTACTTGCCGGGCCTGGGCATCGGTCTCTGGGTAATACACAGTGTTCAGGCAAAACAGAACGGCATTCCCCTGACAAGGGCTGTTGTATCTTTTTGGAATTGGAAGGTATTTTTTGCGATTCTGATTTTTGCCGCTGTTTTTCTCGTCCTCAACGGCTTCCTGGACGGCCCAAACGAATTTATGACACGGGTCCACTCCTGGAAAACCGTGACGGATGATTTCCTGAAGACCTTTCACGGACAATGGAATCTGCTGTGGACATCCATTCGATTCTTATATTATGGTTTGGGCTGGCCGTTTTTGCTTATTGCCGTTGTCTCGCTGTTTTATTTTGCCAAAACCGGCTACAAAGTTCCCCTGTTTTTTGCGATTGCCCCGATTGTACTTTATTACCTGATAACGATCATGAATATTCACTTTGTCGCTCCGCGGTTTCTTATGGGCGGGTATCCCGGATTGTGCCTTCTGGTCGGAAAAACAACGGCGGACTGGCTGAACCGGGGGAAAATCCCTCGTTTCCTGCGGTATTGTCCGGTCATACTCATTTACGGGCTTTCCCTTCTGTATTGTTTGGGACTGGACATGGAACTCTGCGATGATACGCGCGAACGAACCGAGCAATGGATTCGGCAGAACCTGCCGAAAGACCAGCCGGTCGTGTCCGCCTGCCAGAAAAACTATGCTCCCCGGCTGCATTTCCAGGGGTATCGGCATTTCCCCAACTGGTCGTCTTCTTTGATCGAAGAATCCAACCGGCATAATCCCCGGTTTTACCCGGAGTATGTTCTTTATTCGTATGACGGAACCGTAAAGGTGCCCAATGACGAGGAATTTCAGGCCGATTTAATGAAGCAGAAACATTATCAGCTGGTTCAACGTTATCGAAGTAAATATCTGTACCCGGCAAAAACGGTTTTTGCCGTGGCGGGATGGTCTGTGCGGAACGGATGGCTCAGCCCCGATATGTTTATTTATAAAAAGAGGCCTCTGACAACCAATGATTAACGGAAAAAAAATTGTTGTGGTCATGCCGGCCTACAACGCTGAGCGGACGCTCAAAAAAACGCACCGGGAGGTTCTGGAGCAGGACATGGTCGATCTGGTTGTCGTGGTTGACGATGCCAGCGCCGACCAAACAACCAAGTTGGCAAAGACACTGCCCCAAACGGTCGTTTATACACATCCGCACAATCAAGGGTATGGGGCCAACCAGAAGACCTGTTATCGCCTGGCCCTTGAAAACGGCGCCGACATTGTCATCATGGTGCATCCGGATTATCAATACACACCGCAATTAATCCCGGCGATGGCGGCCCTGATCGCCAACGGACTTTACCACTGCATTTTGGGGTCCCGCATTCTGGGCGGGTACGCTTTGCACGGCGGGATGCCGATCTGGAAATACATCGCCAACCGGTTTTTAACGCTGACGGAAAACATCCTGACCGGCGCCAAGCTGTCGGAATATCACTCCGGCTACCGCGCTTTTTCGCGGGACCTGCTGGAAAAGCTGCCGCTGGAGCAAAATTCGGATGACTTTGTCTTCGATAACCAGATGCTGGGACAGATTCTCTGGCAGGGTTATCAAATCGCCGAAGTGTCCTGCCCGACCAAGTATTTCAAGGAGGCCTCGTCGATCAATTTCAGGCGGAGCTGCAGATACGGCTTCGGGTGTCTTTGGGTCGGCCTGCAGTATCGCCTGGCAAAAATGGGTCTCCTCAAGCCCCGTCTTTTTGTTCGCAAAATCACGAGTCGCTAATCGCGGGCCGTATTTATTGGGGAAGGGTGCTTTTTTGGCCGCAGCGGGGGCATGAAACGGCCGCGCCTTTGTAGTTCGGGGGGATTTTCATTTTCAGTCCGCAGCCGCCGCAGGCAAGAAACGCAAACGCACTGACCGTCCGCATCAGGTCGCCGACCTGGCGGGCCTGCTGCCGAGTGGTTTGTTCGGGTTTGGATGGGGCTGCGCCTTGGCGAATTGCCACTTCTTCTTCCTTCAGGGCCGAAGCGGGGACGACGGGCGAACGTTTGGTGACTTCCTCATACGATTTTTCATAGTTGATGTAGCCGGCGCCGTGGCTCATGTTCCGCAAAATCCGGATGCGTTCCTCAATCGGGGGATGTGTGCCGTAAAGATGCATCGCCTTGGGGCCGCGGAACGGGTTGGCGATATACATCGGGGCGGTTACTTTGTTGGCCGTCTCCATGGTGACAGTCGAACCGGCGATCTTTTCCAGTGCGCTGGCCAGACCTTCCGGGTAGCGCGTCAGCCGCGCTCCGCCCGCATCGGCCAGATACTCCCGCTTGCGCGACAGCGCAAAATACAGCAATTGCGCAAAAATGGGGGCCAGAATCGCAAACAGGACAGCGACAACAATCATAACAATCTGGGCGAGACCTTCATTCGACGAGCGGGAGGAATACCGCCGCCGAGACCCCAGCGAACTGTAAAACATGCTGCGAAGAAAAATCTCGCTGATCAGCACGATGCTGCCCAGCATCACGCCGGCCAGCGTGACAAATAGAATATCCCGGTGGATGATGTGGCTCATTTCGTGCGCGACGACACCCTGCAGTTCGTCGCGGTTGAGCTTGCCCAGAAGGCCGGCGGTAACGGCGATAGAGGCGCTGTCCGGGCTGCGCCCGGCGGCAAAGGCGTTGGGAGCCGGGTCATTGATGATATACACCTTCGGCGTTTTCGGCAGGTTGGCCGCAAGGGTCATTTCCTCCACCACATTGAACAGCATCGGGTGAACATCCGCCGTGACCGGAACCGCTTTGGCGGAGGACAGCAGAATCTGGTCGCCGCTGGATAAACTTATCAGCATCATGAACAGCCAGATGCCGGCCGCAATGAGCATCCCGAACCAGCCCGCCTGCGGCGCGCCGCCGAACAAATACCCCAGCGTAAAGCCCAACAGCAAAAGCACGCTTCCCATGGCCGCCAGCAGAATGACGGAGTTGCGTTTATTGACTCTGATTAATTCCCACATGATTTTTTAATTATGAATTATGAATGTTAAATTATGAATTACTATTCCCCTGCTCTTTCCTGTCCTGTTTTGACGATACTGGTGAGAATTTTAACCAGTTCCTCTGATTCACTAAAAATCGAGTCTGCCTGCGATTCTGAAAGAATGTCGGAATCTAATAAAAGCCTCAACCAGTAATTTGTCTCTCTTGCCTCCTTTCTGGCAATATTCATTTTATGCAAAAAATCTTTTCTGCTATGGCCAGCCAACGCCTCCTCCACATTCGCACCGATACTGGTACCGCTACGAAGCAGCTGAGAAGACAATTCAAAGTGTTTACTTTCTTTCAGCCATAAACAGAGCTTAATGATTCGCAATGCAAACTGATAGCTCTTGTCTTGAATTATATTGTTATTCATTTAACTCATAATTTATAATTCACAATTCATAATTCAACTAAAAACTGACTTTGGGGACGCTGCGTTCGGCTTCGTTTTGAATCTCGAAATAATCGCGTTTGGCGAAATTGAACATTCCCGCAACGATATTCGACGGGAACATCTGAATCTTGTTGTTATAGAACAATACCTGGTCGTTGTATCCCTGCCGGGCAAAGGCGATTTTGTTTTCGGTGCTGGTCAGCGTTTCCTGCAGCGACAGAAAGTTCTGATTGGCCTTCAGGTCCGGGTAGTTTTCCACGACCAGCATAAATTTGCTCAGCGCCTCGGTCAGGGCGCCTTCGGCCTTGCTCGCCTCAGCGACATTGTGCGCCCCCATGGCCCGGCTGCGGGCCTCGGTAATCGCCTCGAACGTGCCCCGCTCGTGCTGCATGTAGCCCCTGGCCGTCTCGACCAGGTTGGGAATCAGGTCGTGCCGGCGTTTAAGCTGCACATCAATCTGCGACCAGGCGTTGTCCACCTGATTGCGCAGCCGCACCAGGGCGTTGTAGATGCCGACGACAAACAGCGCCAATAGAACAAGGATTCCCAAAACAACCAGCATTCCAATCAATCCCGCACCTATTGCCATTGTATTACTCCTTTCATAAATTGCTGTTATCTTCCATCTGTATCAGCGTTTGAAGATCAACACCCGCAAAATCGCTACCGCCGCGCCAGCCAGCATATACATCCACGCCGTCTCGTTTTCCTCAGCAGATTTATCTTTAATCATCGCCCGGCCAACGGCATCGACATCCGGATTATACTGGATATGCGCGGCAATGTCGATAATTTCATTCGGGTCCAGCCAGATTCCTTTGCACTGCTGACAGCGGTCCAGAAACACATTCGAGTCGTATGCATAATTAAATTCCCGCATCGGCTTTCGGCACGTCGGGCAGTTCCGCACCGGGTTGTCCGCTCCCCGCCGCAGTACCTTCCGCGGTTCGAATGTCAGTTTGGCGCTGGAGGGAACCTGCCCTTCACTGGCCACCTTGACCGCCAGCGCATGAAACTGCTCGCCGGAGACCCCAATCCCCCGGCACACCGAGCAGATATAAAATTCGACTTCCTGATGTTTCTCGCTTCGCAGCCAATTATCACACACCGGACACCGCATCAGTCACTTCTTTTCCAATCTCTCCTTATACCGTCCCTGTATCTCCAAACATTTTTACGATGACCCAAAGCTCGCCATAGATGCAGGCGCCGCAGGTAATCGCAAAAAAGCCCAGTTTCGCTTCGGCCCAGATGTCATCCCAAAATTCGCCTGCAAGCGCGGAAAAGAAATCCGGCGTAAACCAAAACACAATCGCATCCCAAAATTCGCCCCAACTGCCGAAGAACAGCTTGCCGATGAGAATAAAAAGCGGGATATCGATCACCGGCAGCGCAATAAAAGCGATACTCGCACCATCCATAACACACTCCTGATTTGACGGCTTTCCGCAGATATAACCGCTGAAACGCCCTTTATTGCGGCGAATTTTTGGGCTCGGAAAAAAACAAATCGCCCAGCAGGCGACGGATTCGGCCGGCATCGTCAAAATGACCGCGACGGAGCACCTCCTGCAGTTCCCCGCGGTCGAACCACAGGCCATGATTTTTCGGGCAGCGGTCAATCAATTCCGGTCTGTCTTCATCGCTGCCGACGCGGACTTTTTCCATCTTTTTGAGGCAAATCGGGCATTTTCGCTTTTTTTCATCAGCTTTAGCGACTGTGAATGAGCGCAGAAGGGAATCTGCCCGGTCGGCATTGTCCAAGAGCAGTTCCAGTTCCCCCGCATCCAGCCAGATACCCGCACACTGCGTGCAGTAATCAATCTCAACCTCCTCCAATTCCAGAACAATCATCGCGGTCTTACAGATTGGGCAGTCCATAAAAATCTCCAAATAAAGAGGGTACAAGCCGATTCTCAATGGTAGTCCTTGCCGCAGGGATTGTCAAGCGGCCGCTTTACCTCGACTGCTTTACCTCGACCGGATTGACGGCGGGATTTGTCGTTTTATGCCGGGGATTTGTCCTTGACAGTGCCTTTTATGCTGGACTATCATATCCCCAACAGGTACAATTTGCCCTGAATTCAAAACGAATCCATGAAAGGCACAAAGAGCAAAGATGATTGTTGATTGCCACACGCATTTGAATTGTACGCAGCTGGGCAACGTAGGCCTGGAACTTCTGGAACAGTGCCAACGGCTGGACGGCTGTTTGGTGATGGCGGGCTTGTCGCCGGACCGCGCCGCCGCCAACAAAGAATTGGCCGATTATGCCGCCGGCAACAGCAAGGCCTACGGGTTTGCGACCGTCAACCCCACCCAGGATGAGGTCACGGTCAGGGCGGTCAAAAAAATGACCCTCGACCGCGGGCTGCACGGGGCGGTGCTGTATTGTGCCGAACACGCCTTTCACCCGGCTCACAGCCGAGCCATGCGGTTTTATGAAGCCGCTCAGGAACTTGGACTGGTCGTGTTTTTCCACAATTGCCCCCCCCATTCGCCGGCATCGATCCTCGACTATGCCCAGCCGTGGCAGCTGGATGAAGCCGCCCGGACCTTTCCCGATCTGAAAATCATCATCGGGCGGATGGGGATGCCGTTTTTCTGGCAGACCGAGGTGATGCTTGGAAAACATCCCAATGTGTACGCCGACCTGAGTGTTCACCCGCAGCGGGTCTGGGAAGTGTACAACATGGTCGTCAGCGCCTATGAGGCGGGCATTATGGATAAAATTCTTTTCGGCAGCGGCTTCCCGTTTGCCCGCCCGGATGCCTGCATTGAAACCCTGCTGGGGTTTAACCGGCTGCTGGCCAACACACATTTGCCGCAGGTCCCCCGGGAAAAACTGCGCAGCATCGTCGAGCGGGACAGCTTGACGTTGCTCGGGCTGAAGTAACAGCCAACCTGCTCAACGCAAGGGAGTCAGACAAACGTGGCACGCGAAAGATGGGGTTCCAGGCTGGGGGTGATTCTGGCGGTAGCCGGCAGCGCCGTCGGGCTTGGCAATTTTCTTCGGTCTCCGGGCATCGCCGCGCAAAACGGCGGCGGGACGTTTATGATTCCTTATTTCGTCTGTTTTTTCCTGCTGGGTTTACCGCTGATGTGGATCGAATGGACGATTGGCCGTTTCGGCGGCGGATTTGAACACAGCACCGCACCCGGCATCTTTCACACCTTGTGGCGCAAAAATCGCTTCATCAAATACTTCGGCGTTATCGGCATCTTCGGCCCAACGGTCATTTTCATTTATTATACCTATATTGAATCCTGGCTGCTGGGGTACAGCGTTTTCGCCCTGACCGGCAAATATGCTTCCTGCACCGATCAGGCGGGGATGCAGGAATTTCTCAGGGGGTATCAAGGACTGGCTGACAATCCGCATTTTGGCGGTATCGGGACGGCTTATCTGTTTTTTTTAATCACGTTTGCATTGAATATCCTGGTTGTTTGCGTGGGGCTTCGCGGCGGCATCGAGCGGGTGTGTAAATGGGGATTGCTGGTTTTATTTGTCATGGCGATTGTGATTGCCGTCCGCGTTTTGACGCTCGGGACTCCGGATGCCGCAAAACCGGACTGGAATCCGATTGCGGGACTGGGTTTCTTGTGGAATCCGCAGTGGGATAAGCTTAAAGACGCCAATGTCTGGCTGGCTGCGGCCGGGCAGATTTTTTTTACGCTCAGCGCTGGTTTTGGCGTGATTCTGACATATGCCAGTTATTTGACAAAACAGGATGATGTAACATTATCCGGCCTGACGGCGGCCGCAACCAACGAAGTGGCCGAGGTGATTCTGGGCGGCAGCATTATGATTCCCGCAGCGTTTGCCTTTATCGGCCCCCAGCAAATGCAGACGATAGTGAAACAAGGGCTGTTTGACCTGGGGTTTGTAACGATGCCGCTGGTTTTTGAAAAAATCGGCTGGGGGCAGTATTTTGCCTTTATGTGGTTTTTTCTGTTGTTTCTGGCGGGTCTGACCAGTTCGATTTCACTGGCGCTGCCGGCGATTGCCTTCCTGGAAGACGAATTCACCCTGACCCGGCGGGAAGCAGCGACCGTGTTTGCGGTGGCGACATTCATCCTGATCCAGCCGGTAATTTTCTTTTTGGGCAACGGCGTTCTGGACGAGATGGATTTCTGGGGGACGTCGGTCTGCTTGGTGGTTTTTGCGACGATTGAGGCGATTTTGTTCGGGTGGGTGTTTGGGATGGATCGCGCCTGGACGGAAATGCACAAGGGTTCTGACTTGCGTATTCCGGGCGTTTATCGCTGGATTATTAAATACATCACGCCGCTGATGCTGATTGCTATTCTGGGGGCCTGGGCCTGGCAGGGATGGAAAAACAAAATGATGATGACCGATGTTAATCCCGCCGACAAACCCCTGGTATTGATAACGCGCATTGGTTTGGGCGGGCTGTTTGTCTTTTTAATTCTGATGGTCTGGATTGTCTGGAAACGCCGACCCAAAACCACAAACCCGCAAGAGGAACAACCATGACAATAAGCGGCTGGATATTTATGCTGATCAGTTGGGCAGTGATTCTGGGTCTGTTTATCTTTAGTATGGTGCGAACCCTGCGCCCCGGCGACAAATCCCCAAACCACAAAAAAAGCGGATTCAGTGAATCCGCTTTTTGACAAATCTCAACTACATACGTTTAACCGAAAATTATTTGTATCCCTTCACACGGTTTTCGTCGATGTACTTTTCGCAGGCCTTTTCAATATCGACCTCGTTGATGTTGGCCAGTGTGCATAGCCAGGCAAAGACATCGGCAAATTCTTCTTCCTTATTGGCCTGGTCGGTTCCATGCAGCGCGGTTGCTAATTCGCCGACTTCCTCAACAAACCACATAAACGTACCCGACGTGCCGCGCTGCCGGTCGCGCTGACCGTACCGCCGCTCAATCAATTCCTGAAATGCGCGAATGTCCATTCAGCGTCCCGCGGCGCAATTTAGCCCATTACGGCAGACAGTTTGGCATCGGCAAAGATGTCGCGCACCTGCTCGGTGGCCTTCCGGCAGACGGCTTCCATCTTCACGCTGAAGGGGGCGTTGCCGGTCTGTTCGGCCAGGTGCAGATGGCTCATCAGCGGTCCATCCACGGCTTCGATAACCTCAAGCAGCGTAATACCTTCGGCCGGACGGGCCAGGAAAAAGCCCCCGCGAGGACCGCGTTTGCTGCGAAGCACATTGGCCCGAACCAACTGCTGGAGAATCTTGAGGAGATATTCGAGCGGAATATTGTATTCTTTTGAAATTCGAGCGGCCAGTACAGCGCCGTCCTTGTAATTCTGGGCGATGTAACCCACCGCTACCAAGGCGTAACCGGTTGATCTGCTGATTTTCATTGGAACCTCCCGACAAAAAGGTTTTGTATTAAGTTACCGCCGCCGATTCATGCAAAAACCGGCACAATAAATATCTATACTACAATTATCAGCAATTGTTCAGGAGTTGCAAGGGATTATTTGTCTAAAAATAAAAGTTTTTGCAATTTTTGGGCGGCGGAAGAACAAACTGGTGTTTATTGACCTTTAATGGCAGATCCAGCCGAATCTGGCTGGTTTAATGCTAACTACTTTCTCCAAGAGGCCTTACGTACCATCAGAGGGGGCATTTGCTCCGGCCGGACTTGACTCATATTGTTCTTGATACAGCTCCGTGGGCTGGGATAAACGCGTATCGAGTGATCCATGTCTTTTGACGGATACTCGGGTACGAACCATTTTTCCAGTAACTGCGCTATCTTCATTGTTCGATCCTGCCAGATTTCTTATGCAATATCGACCCTTTAATGGGGGTTCTTAACGCCAGGAATGCCGTTCTTAGCAATTTATTTATGTCCATCGCCTGAAATTTACATTATAATCACGGCGGCCGAACAAAAACAGAAACCGCAGGCAGGAGCAGGCATGGATATCATTCATAGAAACTCAAAAACAACCTCGCATTTCAGTATTCAGTACCTGCTGGCCGGTTCCTGGCAGCCGGAACGGATTAAAACCGTCGAATTTGAGAAGGCGCTGCTGGATAACGGGCTGGACTTCTCGGAAACCCACCTGTATGAGAAGGGATTCGTCCTGACGCGCAGTCAGCCATCGCCGCTGCAAATCAAGATCGAGTCGCCCGGCCCGCAAGTCATGACGATAGGGGTACTTTCGCAGAATCCGCAATATGATCTTGAGATGTTCTGCAGGGATGCTCAGGCGGTCACCCTGGCCTTTGAGCGGACATGGCCGGCGGAACATTACCAGTTATTAACCACCACCGGCAAGATTCATCATTTGTACAGTTCCGGTACCCATGCATTTAAGTATCTGTGGGAAGAACGGCTCGGCCAGTTCCCGCAGGATTTTGCGGCGCTGGGCAACCGGCCGGTAGCGGGCGGTGGATTGCGGCTCCTGATGCCGCCGCATGCCGTGGAAGGTTCTGAGCCGGTTTCGATAGAATTGCGGATAGAGTCGTTCCTGCGAGAAACGAACAAGCTGTTCGTGGAAACGGTTTTTACCTGGCCGCGCCCCCGGATGGTGAATAAAAACGGCGGATTTGACCCCCAGGGATTCATGGAGCAGATTGAAAACTTCGCCGCCAATGAGGTCTGGACATTTATGACCCATACACGAAATCCACAGGACTGAAAAACCGACGAAAGCAAGGGGCAAAGGCAAACTCTTGCTTTTTTAGGATATTTCGGTTATAGTTTATGCCGTATGACATCAGCGTAACAATAAAGGATTCTTATGGAATTAACGGATAATCTAAATATAAAACAGTTTAAACCGCTGACCACACCGGAACAGCTCAAGGCGGAACTGCCGGAAACGGAGGCGGCTGCGCATCTGGTGGCTGAATCGCGCCGTCAGATTGAGCAGATTCTCCGCCGGCAAGACAAGCGGCGGATGGCCATTGTCGGACCATGCAGCCTGCATGACATGGATGCCACACTCGATTACGCAAGACGCCTTCATAAGGCGCTGAAGGACTGCAGCGAGCAGGTGCTGCTTGTCATGCGGGCTTATTTTGAAAAACCGCGCACGACGCTGGGCTGGAAGGGCATTTTGTATGACCCCCATTTGGACGGTTCGTATGATTTGGATTTCGGCATCCGGCAGAGCCGCCGTATTTTGTGCGAACTGGCGGCGATCGGGGTTCCTGCCGCAACTGAGTTTCTCGATCCGATTGTGCCGCAGTATTTGGCCGACCTGGTGTCATGGGCGGCCATCGGGGCGCGAACCGCAGAATCGCAAATTCACCGACAGATGGCCAGCGGCCTGTCGATGCCTATCGGATTCAAAAACTCCACCGACGGCAACCTGGCGGTGGCGCTGGACGCGATTCAGTCAGCCCAGAACCCGCATTCGTTCCTGGGTATCGACCGCAACGGCAAGGTGACTATCGCCGAGACCAAAGGCAACAAATATGGCCACCTTGTCATGCGGGGCGGCTCGGACGGGCCGAATTATGCCAGCGAATACGTTGCGTTCGCCGAGGCCCTGCTGCGCAAGGTCCATATACTCAACGGCATCGTCATTGACTGCAGTCACGCCAATTCGCACAAGAACCACAAGCGCCAGCGAGAAGCGTTATTTGACATTGCTGATCAGATTCGGTCGGGAAACACCAGCATCGCCGGGGTGATGCTTGAAGGATTCATCAAAGAAGGCAAACAGAGCATCGGCGCCGCAGGCGGATTAAAATACGGAGTTTCACTGACGGACGGCTGTCTTGGCTGGGATGAAACCGAAGAATTGATCCGGGCTTTGACCGACGCCGTCAAAGCCGGCAACTGACCGGCCGCAGCGGCTGATGAGCGGACTGCGCGCAACTGTAACGGGAACGTTTCATGGGAATTTTTTCAAAGACGGTTCAATACCTCAAAGAGCACCTGGGCAAAACGCGAACGCGAATCGCCTCCAGCTTGTCGTCCATCCTGACGCTGGGCAGAGACCTTGACGACGCCCTGCTCGAACGACTGGAAGAAACGCTGATCAGCGACGATATCGGCGTGGAAACCACCGCCCGGCTGATTGAGGATTTACGCGGCGCTTACAAGAAGGGCACCATCAAAAAAACGGATGATGTTCTGCCGTTCTTAAAAGCCCACATGAAAAGCTACTGGCCCCATCAGGATCGTCAGCTCAACAAGGCCGCTTCGGGCCCGACGGTGATTTTGGTCGCCGGCATCAACGGTTCGGGCAAGACCACCAGCATCGCCAAACTGGCCTACATGCTCCGCAAAAACGGAAGCAGCGTGATCGTCGCCGCCTGCGATACGTTTCGCGCGGCGGCAGTGGAACAGTTGACAATCTGGTCGGAACGCATCGGCGTTCAAATCGTCAAACACAAATCCGGCGCCGATCCGGCGGCAGTGGCCTATGACGCCTGCCAGGCAGCCGCAGCACGAAATGCGGATTATGTCATTCTGGATACCGCCGGTCGATTGCACACCCAAAAGCATTTAATGGACGAGCTTACAAAAATCCGCAATGTCATTACCAAACATATCCCCGGTGCCCCCCACGAAGTCATTCTGGTGGTGGACGCCACCACAGGACAAAATGCGATCATGCAGGCCAAAATCTTCACCGAAGCCATCAAGGTTACCGGCATTTTTCTGGCCAAGCTGGACGGGACGGCACGGGGAGGGATCGTTCTGGCCATCCGGGACATGCTGGCTATTCCCGTCAAGTTCGTGGGTCTCGGCGAGACGCCGGAAGACATCGCCGAGTTCGACCCCGACGAGTTTGTCGAGGCGTTGTTCAACTAACGCCGCGCTCACGGGAACAATTTTTTTAAAAAATGTGCCCCCGTGGGCGGAGAAAACCATTATTCGCCCGCTGCCGATTCAAGTCGGATGCAGCCCTTGATCGCCTGGTCCTTTTTGACAGGCCGGTCAAGCACTCCAGCATGTGAACGGAAGAAGCCCTCTGCGCCTGCGTTGGAGTAATCGGCAACAAGGATGCGGTTGACCCGTTTATCGACCCATACTCTTACACTTTGTGAACCGTCGGAGCGAACACCGACGCCTTTGCCGCCGCTGTCCGTCACCGCCGCATAGTAGATGCCCGCTTTTGTGGAACGGAAATCATTGCTGCCGTATTCGGTGCAGTCCGAAGACCACGGCCACAAGGGCTTGTACCGGACACCCACTGAGCCGCAGGTCTGGATTCCATCAAAGGCCCGGGCGCTGCCGCTGAGTCGGCCGATATGGTCATGCGGATAGACGTTCCATAAACCTTTTCGCTGCCATTTCAGCACATCGAAACTTCGCGGCAAATCGAAAACCAGCCCGACCTGACGGGGGTTGACATCGGTTGCGCTGACAAATTCATAATCAACCGACAGCCGCCCTGCGCGGTCGATGAACATTTTATATGAGCCGGTGAACTGCTCATACCTGCCGGCTACGCTGATTTGCACGCCTTCATTGACACGTTCGGCTTTTACTTCGGAGGCCTTCCAGCCGGGGCAAATATCCGTATAGGGAGCAAATTCGTCATTGCCTGTCATCTGTGTTCCGCCTGCATTGTTCAGCGGCAGCACCATTAAATGAGGCCCGCCAACAACGGCTTCCGTGTTCGCAAACGCGGCAACGGATACAAGTCCGCTTAAACGGCTGATGACCCACTTGAATCCTTCGCCCCGGACGTTTATTGCTTCTTCGGTCATTTCAAGTTCAATGTCGCTGCCGCCTGCGGTTTTGGCCGGCGGCAAAGAAGGCGTCTGCTCGCCTATCGGCAGCATGTATGTATCAACAACAAATCCGCGGGGACTGTGAAAGGTCAAACTGAGCGTCTGCCCGGCCGCATTGGCCGTATCCGTGTCGATGAGCAATTGGCCTTTGCTGCGCGGCGGCAAATCCGCCTTTGCCGTGCCGCTTTTACCCGCCAGAGTCCATTCGATCCGAAGTTCGCCGAGATTCGTGAAGTCATGGCGGTTTTCTATGTCAAGCTTTATCGGCCCGGACGCGGGGGCGATAGATTCGGTGAGCACCCTTACCGGTGAATACGTTTTCTTGACATGCCAGTACTCCGGTTTTTCCCGCCGCCAGCCGTCAAGCGGACCCCAGGCGCCGTAACCAACCGTTTTGCCGTTTGGCAGATAGAATGTGTCATCGATACCGGACCATATTGCACCGCCGAGACATCCTTTGGCCGCATACATTTCATCCCACATCGCCTTAAAGCCGATACCCCACATATCACGCACGCCGGGGTCAGCCGCAAGTTCATACCTGTTATATGAATTCAGATGGCAGTACTCCCCAAAGAGCAGGGGTCTCTCGCTGCCAGCCGCGCGTTCAGGTCCCACCGGCCCGGGGTAGTGATAATTGGCAATTTGCGCGGTGCTGCCATAACTGTTGAATTGTCCCCAGCTCTGGTCGTGGAAGGATTTGGGCCGGGTCGGATCGGCGATGTTTGCAAGTTCAAATGACCGTATAAAGTTCGGCCCCCATGCCGACTCATTGGCCAGCGACCAGATAATAACGCTCGGATGGCTGCGGTCCCGCTGAATCATCGTCAGCGTACCGTCCAGAATTGTCTGAAGGTTGCTGACGGCGTGGGGTTCCTGAACTTGCCATGTTTTATTTGCGCCGTGGCCGACCCAGCACAGGGGTGCTTCCTCTTCGACAAAAAGACCCATCTCGTCACAGATATCGATAAATTCCTCCGCGGGCGGATAGTGCGAGGTGCGGATATAGTTGCAGTTGGCAGCACGGAAAAGTTCGGCGTCTTTACGCCACTCTTGAGACACAAGAGACCTGCCGGTAAGCGGGTGCACCTCGTGCCGGTTGACGCCGTGAAGTTTGACGGGATTATTGTTGACAAAAAGCTGATTGCCGCGGACTTCGATTTGCCGAAAGCCGAACCTTCGGGTTACGGATTCCAGATTTTTCGACCCCTGCATGAGACGGCAGGTCAGCAGATAGAGGTTTGGATGTTCACTGTCCCATTTGTTCGGGTTGTCAATGCCTATTTCAATAATATGGCGCAGACAGCCGCGGGGGCCGACTTCGGGCAGCGTGTACGTGCCGGGTTTGACGGCAACACCTTTTTTTGTCTGCCATTCCTCCAGATTCAGGGCGATGCGGGCGTTATTGACGGGTTTACCGGTTTGATTTACGACATCGACGCAAACTTTCAAAACAGCGTTTCGATAATCACCGTCAAAGGCCGTCTCGACATCAACTGCGGCGATATTCAGTTTTGGCACGGCAAACAGATAGATATTCCGGGTAATGCCGCCAAGCTGATGCACGGCGTATTGCGAGCCGCTGGCAAGTACATCGGCCAGCGATTCATTCTTTACGGCAAGGGCGATCTGATTCTGCCGGCCGGGTAAAAGGTAATCGGTTACGTCTATTTCAAAAGGCGTAAATCCTACACGGTGAGCGCCTGCCTCCTTGCCGTTTATCCAAACGGTCGCATCGCTATAGACGGCATCGCAGCGCAGTTTGATTTGTGCGGATTTCCAATCAGCAGGCACCGTAAAGGTTCGCCGATAGGCCGCCGCCGCACCTTCCGGAACCGAAAATCCCTGCATGACCCATTCGCCGGGCACCTGAATATCGTACCATCGACCGGCGGGTTGTTCATCGCACCAGAAATCTCCTTGCGGTACCGGATTGAATTTCCATAGCCCGTTCAGGTCCATCTTTATGACATCAGTGCCGGGCATCTCGGCAGGAACAGGGGTAAGCCGTGGCAGAAAGATTTCGGCCATCGGCACAAACAGGATTTTCTGCACCGAGCCGGAAAAAGCCGTAACAGCAACGGAATTCAACCCGGACCTGTTCCATTCGGCGGGTATTTGAACGGTAAATTTTCCCGAGGGGTCGGATACAACCTGTTCAATTTGCCCCCCCTTCCAGGCAGGGTCACTCGGCTTTATACGGATATTCAGGGGGGCAAGCACGCCTGAACGGTTGAGGTCGCTGACAACGCCTTCAATTTTACCGTCGAGACCGCCGGAAGCGGCAATATGAAAATGCGGCCCGAGGCTTTTTTCTGTGGACCAGAGCTGGATATTTGATACGACGGCATTTGGACCAGCCACCGGCGTCAACTCGATAGTTACCGAACCATCATGGTATGTCTCCGGCGGCAGCACGGATGTGACTGTCAGGGGATTGTTCTGAGGCAGATGGATGGTTTCATGGAGAACTTTCCCGCCCGCAAGGAGTTTCTGGGCACGACCGCCGTCATCGGAAAGACAAAT
>JAKEGM010000021.1 GCA_022615575.1 Planctomycetales bacterium | reverse complement strand
TTCTCTGGTAACAACCATAGCAAGGATAGCGGTATAGGTCGAGAAAAGAATGTTTTATGCTGAAAGATCAAAAAGTCCCCGGCGAAGCCGGGATAAATTTAGAAGTAAAAGGTCGTTACCGTACACCAAATACCGAAAATGTCAAGAGGGCGGCTTACAGTCGGGGCAATTCGTGGCTGGAGGGGAATGTTTCACGAAGAATCTGCCCGACAAAAAATCGCCCGTCATGGACAATAAATTCGGTGATTTTGTCTAATTGTTCATCCAGATGCGAGCCATCATTCGAGACACATGCAATCCCCACTACGGCCAGCCGTTTGCTGTCTTGGGCCTCGATTTCGGCCACAGAGGCGTTAAACCGGCTGCGAAGCCGTTCAACGGCGCTTTTGATAATCTTGCGTTTGTCCTTGAGCGAATCGATTCCGGCCAAGTGAATATGAATGGTCAGCAGACCAACCAGCATGGCTGTTTTATCCTTTTCTCAATCCCGTCATTTCGCGAATTCAACACATTCAGTTTAATAAATGTCCGAAACAGCGGGACTCATTCTATCAGAAATAAGTTTGCCAGTCAAAATCCTGCCTCTTTACATAAAAAAGCCGAAGGGGTATGATGAGGGGGCATGGTGGAAAGCAGCAAATTTATGCGAAAGGAACGGGCATTCAATGCCGACAGAGCAGGACATCATTGTTGTCAGCGATTTGCACATGGGCGATGGCGGCCCGCGGGACAATTTTTCTGCCGACCACAAGGAACGGCAATTCAATCTCTTTCTCGATTTTGTCGAAGGCCGCAATGCCCAGATTTTTATCTTGGGCGACCTCTTTGATTTCTGGCAGGCCAATGTCGGAAAAGTCCTCATTCGATGGATGAATCTGCTCGACCGGCTGGCTCGGATGCAGGCGGTCTATGTGGTCGGTAATCACGATGCGGATTTTCAGGACCTCGTTGGCACAAACCTCTTGGCGCACCCTTTTTTTGAGCGGATGTGCGGCCCCTTTGAACGGGTCATCGGCGGCAGGCGTTTTAAGTTTATGCACGGCCACGAACTGGACCCCTTCAACTGGGACGGAACGCCCCGATGGGGGCGAATTCTGTCAATCTTGGCGGGGATTATGGAAGACCGAAAGGGTTCTCCGCTGTTATCGGCGGGGGGCTTTACCGAAAAATCGCTTCTGAAAATCGCCCGGGGCTTTATGTGGACGTGGAATAATTCCGTCAATATTTTTGAAAAGAGCCGGCTTCACGAGAAACCGCACAGTTTGGAAGAATCCCTGACGCCCGCCCAGGACCCCGCCAAAATAAAAGGCATCCTGTCCCTCTATCACAAAAATAAGATTCAGGAAGGGTATGATTATCTTGTCGCCGGACACACCCACGCGGTCGGGCGGTTCCAGGATTGGTACTACAACTGCGGCTGCTGGGTCGGCTTGCGGACGCATTTTCTGGAAATCCTGCAGGAGGGGACGATTCATGTCTGTGAATGGAAAAAAGACCGCCCTGTGGTGATGGAAAAAGCGGGTCTGTCAATCGAGGATACAGAATGATCAAATTTGATTTATCCCTGTTTTATCCCAAGTCACAAAAAACAGGCCTGCCGCCCGGAACCATGGTTTATACCGGCAATCAGCCGCAAAAACCGGTCAAAATTACCGTCATCGACTATGATGAGAACGGCATAACCGAACGAACAGCCGAATCGACCGAGGATTGTTTTGCGTTTAAGGAAACGACCACCCGCACATGGATCAATGTGGATGGCGTCAACGATATTTCCATTGTGGAAAAACTGGGACATGCATATCAACTGCATCCGTTGATTTTGGAGGATATCGTTCATATCGGACAGCGGCCTAAAATGGAAGAGTACGATTCCTATGTGTACCTCGTCCTGAAAATGCTTCAGTTCAATCCGGCCGACGGCCAAATCGAAGTCGAACAGGTCAGTTTGGTCCTTTTTCCGCATTGTCTGATTACGTTCCAGGAGGACAAGGAAGGCGATGTATTTGAACAGGTGCGTCAGCGAATCCGTTCCGGCAAGGGACGCATCCGAAAAATGGGCTGCGACTATCTGGCCTACGCCCTCATCGATGCCATTGTGGATCATTATTTTATCATCCTGGAGGCGATGGGAGAAAAGATCGAACATTTGGAAGGGGAAATTCTTTATGCGACGGATAAACAGACGCTGCCGAAACTGCATCATACCCGGCATCAGTTGTCGCTGCTTCGCAAGTCCGTCTGGCCGCTGCGCGAGATGATCGGCGTTCTGGAACGGTCCGAATCGCCGTTGTTTAAGAAAGCCACGCGCCCGTTTTTGCGGGATTTATATGACCATACCATTCAGATTGTCGATACCATCGAGAGTTTCCGCGAGGTCGTCTCCGGGATGCTGGATCTGAATCTGTCGATGCTCAGCACCCGCATGAATGAGGTGATGAAGGTCTTGACCATCATTGCTACGATTTTTATCCCGCTGGGGTTTGTGGCGGGGGTGTTCGGCATGAATTTTGACCACATGCCGGAACTGGCGTGGCGATGGGCCTATCCCGTTGGTTTCTGGGGACTTATCGTCCTGTTGATCCTGGGCATGCTGTATGTGTTTCGTCGGAACAAATGGTTTTAACCCGAATTCTTCAAGTGAAAAGCGATAAGCAAGAGAGGTTATGGTGGATGGCGTACTGTTAAGCTCCGGTCTTGTAACATGGGTAGTGATTCCTGTACTCATGTTTGTTGCCCGTATTGTGGATGTAACGATTGGAACAGCCCGGGTGATTTTTGTTTCCCGCGGCTATCGCATCCTGGCGACCGTGGCCGGTTTTATAGAGGTACTGATTTGGCTGCTGGCGATTGGGCAGATTATGAAGAACCTGTCCAATCCGTTGTGTTATATTGCCTATGCGTCCGGCTTTGCGATGGGAAACTATTTGGGCATAACACTGGCCGAGCGCCTGTCGCTGGGCTTTATTCTCATCCGGGTCGTTACCGACCAAAGCGCCGATTCGCTGGTCGAATCGCTCAAAAAAAGCGAATACGGCGTCACCCGCATCGAAGGAACAGGCGCCTACGGGCCGGTGAACATTGTATTTACCATTGCGTCGCGTCACCACGTTAATGAAATCATACAAATTATTCAGCAATTCAACCCCCAGGCCTTTTATACCATTGAAGAAGTTGACCGTGTTTCCGAAAGCCGTCTTATTACGCCTTCCCGAAACCCGCAATCCGGCCTGTTCGGGCTTTTCCGTCTTCCTCGAAAGGGGTAACAGGAGTTTTTTTCTATGAAAAAATCAGCCGCAAAACTGGAGCAGTTAAAAGCCGTCCTGCAGGGTCACACCACCCTGCTGATTGTGCTGCAGGACAATCCCGACCCCGATGCCATTGCCTCGGCGGTTGCTCTCCGCAAGCTGGCCAATACCTTATTCAATATTCAGTGTTCCATCGCGCACGGCGGCCGGGTAGGACGCGGCGAAAATCGCGCCATGGTCAAATACCTCGGCCTCAATCTCCGCCCCATGGACCAGGTGGATACCGTCCAGTTTGAGCGGGTGGCCCTGGTGGATACCCAGCCGGGAACCGGTAACAACTCCCTGCCCCCGCAGGTCGAACCGGACATCGTCATCGACCATCACCGCTGCCGTCCCCAGACCCGCTTGTGCCGGTTCACGGACATCCGGAGCCGCTATGGCGCGACGGCCACGATTCTGACCGAATACCTGCGGTGTGCTAAAATCAAACCGGATATTCCGCTGGCAACCGCGCTGCTGTATGCGATTCGCTCCGACACGCAGGACCTTGGCAGGGATACCACGCACGCCGATATTGCAGCCCTGACCCAATTATTGCCCGTTGCCAACAAGCGGATGCTCAGCCAAATCCAGCACGGTATAGTCGAACGCGATTATTTCCAGATGCTCGGCGATGCGCTCAAAAATGCGCAGGTGTATGCCAATGCAATCGTTACCTCCCTTGGCTCGATTGACAACCCGGATATGATTGCCGAAACGGCGGATTTGCTCCTGCGGGACGACCTGACCGATTGGGTTATGGTCTATGGCTGTGTGAAGGATAAGATGCTGATTTCCCTGCGCACCGACCAGGAACAGCTTGGTGCCGACGCGGTAATATGCCGCATGGTCGGCCGCAAAGGCACCGGCGGCGGCCACCCCAGCTACGCAGGCGGGCAGATACCCCTGAACGGGCTTTCCGGCAGGGAAATCAAAAAACTTGAAAAAAAGCTCATCAGCCGCTTCGTCAGGGACGTTGCAGGCAGTTCCCCCAAACCCGAAAAACTCATCTAAATCATAAACGAGAAGCCCGTCTGCGTCCGGTTATTTTTTTTGACAGCGGCTGGGGACAAGCTATACTTGACCCTGTCGGAACGTTACAATGAAAAAACAGGAAAGGAGTGTCTGGAATGGAAAACCCGTACAACGCTGAAACCGGCTGCTGCCCCCGCTTTGACCCGCACCCTTGGGATCATTCAGAACGCATCTGGCAGGACAAACTGTTCATAACGGACCATGTCAAATGCGTCGGTCATATTCCGTTGAATTTCGGACCGGTTATCGCTCGAATGATGAATGCCCTTGTCCGGGCCGGTGCGATGCCGCCGGAGCCGCCGATAATGCTCTGCGATGAGAGTTCATTCTGGCACACGGATATCTATCTGGAAGCGGCCAAACAGACCCCCGACTCGCAGACGGCAATACTGTCGGGCAGATTCTTGACAAAGGTCTTCGACGGCCCCTACAGGGATGTGAAAAAGTTCTATAACCAGATGGCCGATTATGTAAAATCAAAAGGCCTGACGCCCGAAAAACTCTATGCCTATTATGCGTACTGCCCAAAATGCGCCAAACATTACGGCAAAAATTATATCGTCATGGTCGCCAGGGCATAACAGGCGTCCATTCTGACGCAGTCCATCTTCCCGGCGGCGGCCATCCCGGTTACGCCGGCGGCCAGATTCCGCCTCCCCCCAACCCCGGCCCCTCATCCGATCCTGACCGCATCCAGCCATTCGCGCGGCATCGCTTCCCGGAGAAGCCGAGAGCGATGGGGCGATTTGTATGATTTGTCAAACAGATGCGTTTATACGGAAAACTCAGGATTTTGGTGCCGAGGGCATTTTCCTGTCGCCATTGACGCCGGCTTCCAAACGGCTATATTCTCAATTTATCCCTTGCTGTACCTGTCCCCGCTTTCCTGTTTCGCTTTTACGGCATCCCAGCCGCACAGCCATTGCCCGCTAAGCAGTTTGGCCGCGATGGTCACCCTAAACGCTCACCCTGCAAAGGGCCGGTAATCGGCAGGGTGGGCTGCTTGTCCGGCGTAGCTTCAGCAAAAAGGGGTGCCCGTGCGGTCACTCTGCCCAAAGAGATAATACGCCTCATGAAGGATTGAAAAGTGCAATCGAGAAATAATCGCGTGGGCAAAAAAATTTTGCCCACGCGGTTGTCTGATGGTGTTTAATTCTTGCGATGGATATAGTATCGATAAGTGTCCTGCTCAAAAGTAAACTCCTCGTTGGTACCTAAATATGTCCACCATGGATCCCTCCCTCCGATAACGTAAATTTTATTACCTATTGTTGCGGCTCCGCACCCAGTTCGAAAGGACGGCATTTGAGAAACCGTCGTCCATGCATCCGTAGCAGGATCATATTCTTCGTTAACATCCAGAGGAATTCCCACTGCAGGAACAGAACCACCGATGATATAGATATGGTCATTGAGAACACCGATACCGTATCGGCTTCTCATGGTTGGCTTCTCTGAAAGGTAACGATTCCATGTATCCGTTAGAGGGCTGTAGGAGTAGGTTTCATAATAGTCAAAGATATAAATAAAACCATGAACGACCGTTGCGGGGAGGTCTGCTATCTCAATACCGTTTGGCATCGGGGCCTTTGTTGTCCATGTATCAGTAGCGGGATTATATTCTTCATTTATACCCGTAGCGCCGATACCGCTCATCCATCCTCCGATTACGTATATCCTGCTGTTTAAAAAAGCAACAGCCGTGTGCCCGGCTCTGGGTTCCGGCATAGCGGCCTTGGGGCTGTCCATGTATCGGTTGCCGGGTCGTACTCTTCACATGTCGCCAGAAAGCTGCCGTGGAGGTCAAGGCCGCCAAATACGTAGATTTTATTATTCACGACGGCCGCTGCACAATCATATCTTCCGGTTAGCATGGGGGCTTTCGTTATCCATGCGTTCGTCACAGGATTGTACTATTCGACTGTGGATAGAACTCCCGATGAGCGTTGACCTCCAATTGCATATACTTTATTGTTCAAAGCAACGACAGCATGCCGGTATCGCGGGGTTGGCATAGGTGCTTTCTGTGTCCAGCAGCCGTTTTCTGAACCGCAGCCAGTCGTTTCAAAAATCGAGTGACCCGTATAGGTGTAACCCGCGGGCGCATTGGGATCAACCGAAAGGATGCAGAATCCGCTTGGCACGGAATCGCTGCCTGGTTCGCCCTGAGGACCTTGCGGACCGGCAGGCCCCTGGGGTCCTTCTGTCAGAGTTGGCAGAAGCGTAACACTCAGGTCGTTAACCGAACAGACCGACATAATTAGTAGTTGCGGTTGTCTTATAGGTCAGATTGCGGATGACATGTCCATTCCCGTCGAATGTGCCGGCAAAGGGGTTGCTTGAATTCCCAATGATATTATATTGTGTGCCTGTATAGATGGCCATATCGATGTCATCCATCAGCTTGAAATGGCTTGCCCAGTCCCCGGGATTGAGACCGATGGTATTCATCTGCTGCGGCGTCCATATCTGCCAAGGATCTACCGCCGCTCCGCTGCCCCCGCCGTAGGCCGCCCATGCCGCGGGTGTTGTTGCGCCGAATATCGCGAGTATGAGAATTGCCGTGTTTTTCATTTCCCGCTCCCCTGCACCGAAAGGATGCTCATGCTTCTATCGCTCTTGCCATTGCCAAACGAAGAGTGAATAGATCGAATTGGATTCGATGCTTGCGCATGCTGGATGCGGAGAAAAGGAACTGGAAAAGGGTCTTGGAAAGACCGCAAACAAGGTACTTGGTTTTGTTTTCTCCCATCCATTACCCGACCCGCCTTATTTTACAGCACAGTCACATCTGTAAATTGTCAAGAAATACATCCTCAAAATGCAACACCTAATTATACAAAATGCATGCTGATCTGTCAAGAAGATTCCGAAAAGGAAGAATCCTGTTTTTATCTGTCAATATCAGTAGTTTAACGGACAAAACACCTTTCAGCATAAACCATCTGGTAATTCCGGTTAATCCCGTCAAAAATTAATTGTAAGATTTTAGCCGTGTGTAGCAAAAATTTTAAAAATTCTTTGAAAAATTCATGTGCGCCGTGAAAGGCGCTGGTCTTTAGCGGGAGATAGACCCGCCCGGCAACTGGTCGTTCCAGCCGGTAGCAATCGGAACGGCATTGGAAGCAATGAAGCTGTCGGAGCTTTCGATGTAAAAGTCGCACTATGGCGATTGGCGAGCAGGCAGGCCTTAACGTGAGTGAACACCGAGCAGGCCTCGAAATGAATAGTCGCAGGAGCTGACCCACCATGAATTTGGGGAAAGCCGCCGCAGCCCTGAATAGGAGATGAACGATGCAATC
>JAKEGM010000160.1 GCA_022615575.1 Planctomycetales bacterium | reverse complement strand
TTCTCTGGTAACAACCATAGCAAGGATAGCGGTATAGGTCGAGAAAAGAATGTTTTATGCTGAAAGATCAAAAAGTCCCCGGCGAAGCCGGGATAAATTTACCATAATAACCGAATTATATCCATTTACCTGGTACTTGACAAGAGCCGATTCTCGTTTTCTCTATATAGTTTTTGCCATAACAATCCACTCATCTGCCTGTTTGGTCAAAACAAGCTCACCCCAGGGAAGAGGAATGTGGCCTGTACCATTCTCGTCAATTTCAACAGGACGAGGAGGAATTCCCATATCCGGCGAGAACCACAACGGATTTTCAGCATATGGAATGTGCGTTCCATAAGCAAAGCCGTGCTTTAAAGCACACAACGTATATGTTCCAAACCTATCAAAAATTTCTTTTAATTGCGGGGAATGCCGGGTGATATATACAGCACCTGAATAATGGCCATCGATAATTAATCCCTTTGTTTTGATAACAACAAGAGGTTTCAAACAAACAATTGTTTTGATTGTGTCAAAACCCGATTGATTATGATTTTTGACTTTTAAGTTGCCGGAATTATCATAATACGCAGTACGAGACGAAAGGGCACGATCAAACCATAACCAAGGATACCGTGTATCGTTGGGCCACTGTTCTATTGGAATAGAAATTACTTGAGGTGATGCGCCAATTTTCGCAAGATAATCTAAACAAATATCCACTATCTTATCCGCTTTATATGAGGTCAAAAAGCTCACCTTCCACCAAAGACGGGATGGTGGACTCGATTTGCCGACTAATTCAGACGCAAAACTCTCCGGGGTATAAGGTTCTTGTTTTAGTATCCCTTCAACTGTATTGGGTG
Organism: Planctomycetales bacterium; assembly: GCA_022615575.1. Lineage (GTDB taxonomy): Bacteria > Planctomycetota > Phycisphaerae > Sedimentisphaerales > Anaerohalosphaeraceae > 4572-13. The sequence continues at coordinate 5,138 of JAKEGM010000160.1, read as the reverse complement.
GCTTTACAAGGGGTTGATAAGGATACATATCCTTCTGATGCGAACAGCCAACCAGAACTAATGCAGAGAAAATGAATAACGTATTCCTCAAACATTTTATAAAAAGCATGTTCATCCTTCCATTTCCTTCTGGATCTCGGCCAGTAGGTTAATGGCCTCGATGGGGGTGAGGGTGTTGATGTTCAGGCCGGTGAGCTTATCGAGGACAGATTTGTGTTTCTGGACGAACAGGAGTTGTTCGTCGGCGGTTTTGTTTTTGGACAGGTGCTCGCCCGCCGCCTCTTTGACGAAGGTGTTTTCGAGTTCTTTTAATATTTCATTGCTGCGGGTCAGGATGGGTTTGGGGATGCCCGCCAGTTTGGCGACGTGGATGCCATAACTTTTGTCCGTGCCGCCGGGGATGATTTTGTGCAGGAAGACCACATCGCCCGCCCACTCGCGCACGGCCACGTTGAGATTTTTGACATTGACCAAAAGCTGCCCCAGTTCCGTCAGTTCGTGATAGTGCGTGGCAAAGAGCGTTCGGCACTTGACGGCGTTGGCTAAGTGTTCGGTAATCGCCCACGCTAAGGACAGGCCGTCGTAGGTGCTGGTGCCGCGACCGACCTCGTCCAGAATCACCAGCGAGCGGTCGGTGGCGTTGTTGAGGATATTGGCGGTCTCGGTCATCTCGACCATGAACGTGCTTTGCCCTCGTGTCAGTTCGTCCGAGGCGCCGACGCGGGTAAAGATGCGGTCGGCCACGCCGATCTGCGCCTTCCTGGCGGGGATGAATGAGCCGGTCTGGGCCAATAGCACCAGCAGCGCCGCCTGGCGGATATAGGTGCTCTTGCCCGCCATGTTCGGGCCGGTGATGATGGCCAAATCCTTGCCGTCGTCGCTTAAATTCACATCGTTGGGCACAAACTCCGCTCCCAGCGTCTGCGCCAGGACGGGGTGCTTGCCCTCGATGATGACTAATTCTTTGCCGTCGGTAATTTTCGGTCTGGTATAGCGGTTCTGCCGGGCCAGATACGCCAGTGCTGAAAGACAATCGCACACCGCCAGCACAGCGGCAAGTTCCTGCAGGCGGCGAATGTATTTTGTCGTTTCGTCCCGCACCTGCTCAAACAGGCGGCATTCCAGCTCCAGCGCCTTTTCGCGCGCCCCCAGCGCCTGCTCTTCGTATTTTTTCAGCTCGTCGGTAATGTACCGCTCGGCATTCTTTATCGTCTGTTTGCGAACATAATCCGCCGGGGCCTTGTCGGCGTGCGTGTGGCCGATTTCGATATAGTAGCCGAAAACGTTGTTAAAGCCGATTTTGAGTTTGTCGATACCGGTGCGCTGAATCTCGCGCTGCTGGTATTCGGCCAGCCATGTCTTGCCGTCTTTTGAAATCGAGCGGAGTTTGTCCAGTTCTTCATTGAAGCCGGGGCGGATGACCCCGCCGTCCCGCAGATGCGACGGCGGCTCTTGCTCAATCGCCCGTTCCAACAGGTCGGCCAGTTCATCCATGCTGTCGCAGCGGCCGTGCAGGTCTTTGAGCATCACCGCTGCGCAGTCGGCCAACAATGTGCGCACCAGTGGAATTGTTCGCAGGGTCGCGCCCAGCGCCACTAAATCCTTCGGCGAGGTGCGGTAGGTACTGATGCGGGCAACGATACGTTCAAGGTCAGCAATGTGCTTAAACTGCTTGCGGATATCCGCACATGACGCATCATTATTGGCAAGTTCCTCAATCGCGTCCTGCCGGGCAACAATCGCCGCAACCTCGCGCAGCGGCATACACACCCACGCTCGCAGCATCCGCGACCCCATGCCGGTGGCCGTCTGGTCGATGCACTCCAAGAGCGTCCCTTTGGTGGACTCGCCGCGCATTGTTCGTAACACTTCCAGCGACCGCAGCGAAACCGGATCGACTTGCAGATACTTGCTCGGTTTGACTAAACGAAGTGTGGTAATATGGTTCAGCGCGGTCTTCTGCGTTTCATCCAGATATTCCAGAATCGCCCCTGCGGCACAAAGCCCGTCAAAATCATCGGCAATGCCAAAACCCTCCAGCGTGCCGACCTGAAAATGTTTGAGCAGTTTTTCTTTTGTGCTGAACGGATCAAAATACCAGCCGGGGCGCTCGGTAATAACCGCGCCGGTAAGCTGCTGAATCTGCTTGACGAGTTTCTTTTGTTCCGGTTCGAACAATTGCCCCCGGCATTCGGCTAAAAGGACTTCCCGCGCCCCCAGCCGGAGCAGTTCGTCGAGGATTTGCTTTTCGCCGACCTCCTGTACGAAAAAATGTCCCGTGGAAATATCCACCCACGACAGGGCGGCTTCTTTTCGCCCCAGCCAGACCGCGCAGAGAAAGTTGTCCTCCTTGGCGTCCAGCAGCATGTCGTCGGTCAGCGTGCCGGGGGTTACTATCCGTATCACATCGCGCTTGACGACACCTTTGGCTAATTTGGGGTCCTCGACCTGCTCGCAGACGGCCACTTTGTAGCCCGCCTGAATCATTTTTTTGAGGTAGCCGTCCACTGCGTGATAGGGAAGACCCGCCAGGGGGATGGGGTTGCCGGCGTTTTTGCCCCGGCTGGTCAAGACCAAACCCAGCACGCGCGAAACCGTCTGCGCATCCTCGAAGAAGGTCTCGTAAAAATCGCCCATGCGAAAGAACAGCACCGCATCCGGGTATTTGGCCTTGAAATGGCGGAACTGCTTCATCGCCGGGGTTAAGTTGTCGTCTGCCATTGACATAGGGGGTGATTATAGCGAACTTATCGGAATTCTCAACTCCGGCACGGGTTTTTCGTAGAAATATCCTGCAATTTACAGATTTTCCGCTCCAAAACAGACTTTATGATGCGAAATCAAGCGTTTTTGCGACCATTGTTCGGTAGTTTTTCAGCGTTTGGTCCGTAATAATCCGGCCATAGGGAGCCGCTGTGGGCATCAGAACAAAACCGCGGCCGGAGCCGAAGGTTCCATCCTGAAGTACCCTGTCGATTAAGGTCGCAAACTCCTTGCTGTCAAGATTTTCAATGTCCGTCATTTCGATATTTCCGAAAAGCGCCAACCGGTCGCCATAACGCTGCCGCACGAATTTTAATTCGACGTCTCCCTGCGGCAGCGGCTCCACCGGGTCAATGGCGTCCGCACCCATCTTGATTATCAAATCAAGGATATTTCGCAATCGGCCATGGCAGTGAATCCGGGCAAACCCGCCGTACTTCTGAATCATTTTGACCATAGGGCCGGTATATCGAACAACGTAGTCCTCAAAAAACCGCGGCGGCAGATAGGGTTCGGTCACGTATTCGGGGCCGTAAATTCGCCATAATCTGCCGGGAAATTGCCGGGCGACCTGTTCGGTGCGATGCCAGATGTACCGGGCGTGTTTTTCCAGCAGCCGGTGAAACAGTTCCGGCTCCGTCATCGCAATAATGGTGTAATCTTCCAGGCTGAATAAAGCGGCGGCGGCACAGATCGGGTCCTCCGTATCCACCATCACGATACCCCGGTCGCCCAGTTTGTTTTCCTCTTCGATAAGCGGGGCGATGTCAATCGTTTCCCGAAACACTTCATCGGGCAATTCAAGATACGCCCGCATATCATCCGTGGATTTGAGCAAATGTTCGCTCGTCCAGAGGGTATCAATATCCTGCTGGCGATACGTAACCGAAGTCATGGTACGGCCGGAAACCGTCAGGGTGGTACGTGTCGTGCGGCGGTTTCCCTCGACAGACATCTGAACCTTGAAAAATTCATCTCGGATGCCTTTACCGCTTTGGACAGATTCCCATGCCTGATGGGACTGCGCCCGGACAGCGCTTCGCATCCGGATGATATCGGACTGCTCTTCGGCCAACCGGAGCAAAGGTTTCCAGGACGGGTCGTTATAGACATTATAAACATCCGGGTCGTCCGGATTCATGACGAGGCCGCCAATCTCATATAAACTCACCGCCGGGCGGTCCACCGGCTCGCCTCGTAACGTTGCCATCAATCGTTCTTTACTGTTCATCATGGGTTCCTGTGAAAATTACAACGCATCCAGTTTTTTTCGCCTTGAAATGACGGAACTGCTTCATCGCCGGCGTCAGGTTGTCGTCTGCCATTGCCATAGGGGGTGATTATAGCGAAATTCCATAAATTCGCAATAAAAGATGAGAATTTTCCGATGTCGTTGACTAATTTTGGCACTTTATGTATGATAATGAGTGCCTGTTTAGGAGTATTTATGAAACTTGCCCCGGAAATTCTTTTTGAATGGCATGCGCCGCGGGAAATTATCGAATATGACGCTAACCGGTTGCGCTCGCGCAGTCGAAAAGTTATCCCATTTACGCTCATAATGGCCCTTCTTATTGAGATGGTTTTACTCATCCCAAGCATTGTAATACTTTATAAATACGGTCCCGAATTTGCTGCGTTAATCCCTTCTTTTGTACGGCGATTTGTTATTGCAGGTATCATTATCGCGTTGGGGACACCATTGCTTTTATATGTCATTCAGCCCATGTTGTTAAAGCGAAAAAAAGTTTGCTATCAGATTACACCCGATGTTTTTGTGATAAAGACAGACAGTGTCCGGAAAATACGATGGGAAAAAATGCGTTTTATAGGGACGATCCCTCACGAAGAACTCTCTGACTATCAATTCCTGAATCTGTTTTATCAACAAACAAAGCTTTCTATCCCGCTTCCGGAACCTGACCTTTCCGAAAAAATCGTATCGTATATTTCAAGCAAAACCCAGCCCCTCACAGATGTTGCACTCATTCAAAATATCGTGATCTCGCCGAAACAGAATTTGTGTCTTTCGTTTTTGTCGGTATTGTATATCGGAGTATTCGTTTTCATTGTGTACAATCTTAAACATATCCCTGTTCACGAAAATGCCTTTATCCTTTCTCTCTTGCCTCTTTTATTCATATCCTGTATTCTCTTTCTTGGTCCGGGAACACTTGGGATGATCTTTTTTTACCGTTCTTTGTTGTTTCGAAGAAAAGATTTGAAACAATATGCATTGCAATATAACTTTTTGGCATTACTTTTTGCACTGTGTATTTGTACTGTGTAATTTATTAAAGATTTGTAAGTCATTTATACGAATAGCTTTCCAGGGGAATAGTCCCCATGGAAAGGATACGTCATGGAACGACAAT
>JAKEGM010000159.1 GCA_022615575.1 Planctomycetales bacterium | reverse complement strand
TTTAATTCCCAAAAAAATCAGGGGACACCATATCACACCTCCATCAAATTACAAGCGAAAAACCACGCCCGCCCGAATTATTGAAAATCGAGGGGATTTTCTCGGCGAAAAACACGCCCGAAGGGATTCGAACCCCTGACCTACGGATTAGAAATCCGTTGCTCTATCCGGCTGAGCTACGGGCGCTCGACAGCGGGCAAAACTCCGTATATTTAGCTTGCCGAAGGAGCGTCTGTCAAGCCCTAATTGCAGAATCCGGCGGGACGGCTCCCCAAATCGGCCTTGCAGATGACCCCGGTGCAGGCCGGAAAATCCGCAAAAGCACCGTGGGATTCTGATTTCGGCGACAAGCCCATCGGCAGGAGATTTCCCTTGTCACATTCCCCTTAAACGGCTAAACTGGGCGGCAATCGAGTAACTAAAAACGCAAAAGAGAACTATCAAACAGGAGTATATTATGAAACCGTTGATTGCTGTTATCCTTTGCCTTGTGTTCTTGTGCGGCTGTATGGTGCGGCCCGGCGGGGACGCGCTGCCGTCAGCGAGTTCCTTTGACGGCGATTGGCGTTTTGCCCGGTACGGTCTTCAGGCCGACGGCTCTCGCCTGGACGAGCCGGGCGCCTTGAAACAACGGTTCGAACTGTCCGCCTCCAGCGAGGAGACCAGCAAAGGGAATGTCGCGGCTGCGGCGATGGATGACGACCCGGAAACGCGATGGTGCGCCAGCGGCCCGGAGGGCGGGCAGTGGATACAGATCGACATGGGCCATACACAGACGGTGGCGAAGGCCGATATCGACTGGGAAACGGACGGAACGTATCAGTGTACGATTGAGGGCAGCACGGACAGCAATGGATGGAAACCGCTGCCGGGCGACGCCCGGTTTCTCCGCATCCGGATTACCGCCGCCCCTTCCGGGAAATGGGCCAGCATCCGTGAAATCAGGCTCTTCGATGCCGCGGGAAAGGCGATCGCCAACCGCATGCCTTCCGCATCTGCATCTGAGCCGCCTTCGGAGCCGGCCTTCGCCGATTCCGCCTGGCGCAACCTTGATCTGCCGCACGACTGGGCGATTGAGGGGCCGTTCCGCTACGATATTGAAGGCAACACCGGAAAACTGCCCTGGCAGGGAATCGGCTGGTACCGCAAGCATTTCACCGTTCCTGCCGCCGATGCCGACAAGCGCCTGTTCGTTGATTTCGACGGCGCGATGGCCAATGCCCAGGTCTTCTGCAACGGCAAGCTCGCCGGCGACTGGCCCTACGGCTACGCCTCATTCCGTGTGGAGCTGACGCCGTACATCAAGTTTGGCGGGGAAAATGTGCTTGCCGTGCGTTTGGATACGGAAAAATGGGGCTCGCGCTGGTATCCCGGCGCCGGCATTTACCGTCATGTGCGCCTGGTAAAAACAAATCCCGTCCATGCCGCCCACTGGGGCATTTTTGTGACAACGCCCGAACTGACGGATGCCATGGGCAAAGTGAACATATCCGTCAATGTGGAGAACCAGGGCGATGCCGCCGCCAGGACCGCTGTCCGGGCGGAGATTCGCGAACTGGCTGCCGACGGCGTCCCCGGCCGGGTGGTTGGGCAAAGCAGCGAACAGGTGGTTGTCGTTGGTCCCGGCGGCAGCGTTCAAACGATACTTGAATGCACCGTGACAAAGCCCAAACGCTGGAATCTGGAAAACCCCGCCCGGTATGTCGCCCGCACCGTCGTTTCGGTGGCCGATAAAATTGTCGATAGACAGGATACGCCTTTCGGCTTTCGAACCTTCGAATTCAAGCACGATGACGGGTTCCACCTCAACGGCAAACGAGTGCAGATCAACGGCGTCTGCAACCACCATGACCTGGGCGCACTCGGCGCGGCCTTCAACAGACGCGCTGCCGAGCGCCAGTTGGAAATCCTGAAGGCGATGGGCTGCAACGCGATTCGCACCTCGCACAATCCTCCTGCGCCGGAACTGCTCGACCTTGCAGACCGGATGGGCTTCCTTGTGCAATGCGAGGCGTTCGACTGCTGGACCGCCGGCAAGAAAGCGAACGATTATGCGCGGCTGTTTCCACAGTGGCACAAGCGGGATTTGCAGGCGATGGTGCGGCATTTCCGCAATCATCCCAGCATTATCATGTGGAGCACCGGCAACGAGGTCGGCGAGCAGGACTCGCTCAATCCGGCCAAGGAACTGCACGACATTGTCCATGCCGAAGACCCCACGCGGCCGGTTTCCGCAGGCGTCTGGGACGGTGCGGCGAGAAGCGATTTCCGGTTCGGCGTCGATGTGCAGGGTCTCAATTACGCCATCGGCACCTACAGCGAGCTTCTGGCTTTCCCCGGCAATGAAAACAGGCCGTTTTACGCAAGCGAATCGTCGTCGTGCATCAGCTCGCGCGGCGAATACTTTTTCCCCGTCAAACGCGGCAATGACTCGCGTGTGAACTTCCATATTTCGTCCTACGACGTTGATGCGCCAGGCTGGGCCTGCACGCCGGACGAAGAATTTACCGTTCTGGATCAGAATCCCGGGTTCGCCGGCGAATTTGTCTGGACCGGTTTCGATTATCTTGGCGAGCCGACGCCTTACAACAACGACATGAGCAACCTGCTCAACATCCATGACAAGGACCCCGCCAAGATGGCCGCGATGAAAAAGGAGCTTGAAGAACTGGGAAAAATCCGCGTGCCGTCGCGCAGCAGCTATTTCGGCATCGTGGACCTGGCGGGTTTTCCGAAGGACCGTTATTACCTTTATCAGGCCCGCTGGCGCCCCGACCTGCCGATGGCGCACATTTTGCCGCATTGGAACTGGCCGGATCGCGCAGGCCTGGTCACGCCGGTGCATGTCTATACCTCCGGGGACTCGGCGGAAATTTTCCTCAACGGCGAATCGCTCGGCAAAAAAACACGCGGCCGGTTTGAATACCGCCTGCGCTGGGATGAGGTGAAGTACCAGCCCGGCGAACTGACGGTTATCGCCTATAAGAACGGCAAGCCGTGGGCGACGGAAACAATGAAAACCACCGGTCCCGCCGCGAAACTAGCGCTGTCTGCCGACCGTTCCAGGATAAAGGCCGATGGACAAGACCTCTCGTTTATCACGCTGCGAATCACCGACGCCGACGGTCTGACCGTCCCGCGGGCGGATAACCTTGTCACGTTCTCCATCGAAGGACCGGGCGAAATCGTCGCAACCGACAACGGGGACCCCACCAGTTTTGTTCCGTTCCGAAGTCACAGGCGACCGGCCTTTAACGGGCTTGCTCTGGTGATTGTCCGGGCCAAAAAGGGACAATCCGGCAGCGTTACCGTCACGGCAGCCGCCGACGGCCTGACAGCGGCAGCGGCGACTATCACCGCTTCGGATCGCGGGGTATTTTAAGGCATCCGCATCGATGCGGATAAATAATCCCGCCGGCAACACGACGAAAAAAACGGAAAGAAACAGGATATTTAAATCAAATACCCGCCATCTACAGGAGAATGAAAATGGCCAGATATATGCCCGTCAGAATCAACCGGCTTATCGCCGCTGCGATACTGACTGCCTCTGCCGCCCTTGCCGTCCCCAATCCGTCCAAAGGCGGCGATGCAGGGTCTGCCGAGCAGGTCAAGCCCTTATCTGAAAAACAGTTTGCCCATCCCGAGCGGATACGTTACGACGGTTATTGTTTTCAGATCGAAGGCAAAGACACGTTTCTCTATTGCGCCACCTTCCATTATTTCCGCACACCAAAAGAGCTGTGGCGCGACCGCTTCCAAAAAATCAAGGATGCCGGTTTCAATACTGTCGAAACCTACACCCCCTGGAACCGGCATGAACGCCGGATGCCGGCCGGACTGGATGACTTTTCCGGGGTCGATGTCTCCGAACTCGAAGCATGGCTGAAAATGGCTCAAGACGAATTCGGCTTCTACACTATTGTCCGTCCCGGTCCCTTTATTTGCGCTGAATGGGCAGGCGGCGGGTACCCCCGATGGCTGGCGGCCTTCGGCCCCGGTCAGGGCGACTTCTGGCTGCGCAGCGCAGACAAAGACCACATCGCCTGGAGCGTTCACTGGTATGATGCCGTCTGCAGGCTCTTCGCCAGAGAACAGCTTACCTGCAAACCCGTCGGCGGCAAAGGCATTATCATGATTCAGATTGAAAACGAGTATAATTACCACGACTGCCGCGACAAGGCCAAACTCCTCCTGGCGCTGTATGACGCCGTAAGACGTTCCGGAATCGATATCCCCGTCTTCACCTGCCTGACCAACGAATGCCGCGCCAGCCAGGACCCCGCCCTCTCCCAGGTTTTTGACTGCGATAATTATTACGTGGGCCTTACCGACACTCCAACCTGTGCGCTGCGCATGGCGGACCTGCGAAAGCAGCAGCCGGACGCGCCGGGCTTTGTTGCCGAACTGCAGAACGGCTGGTTCGCAACCATCGGCGGCTCTCTCAGCGAAGACCACTACTCCGATTCCCGCCACTTCAGCGCCATCCACTGGATGTCCCTCCTCGGCGGGGCAAGCGGCCTGGTCCCCTATGTATTTGTCGGAGGCACGCATTTCGGCAACTGGGGGTCCCGCGGCCAGACCACCAGCTACGACTTTAACGCCAGTATCCGCGAATGGGGCGCCCGCGGCGCCAAGTACATGGCCGCCCGGGGCATTGCGCAGTTTATCCGCGAAAACGAAGCCCGGCTCCTGCGTTCCGAGGGCGGGCCGTGCCAGCTCCAGAGCGCCGAAAAATCCCTCTTTGGCGGTGTGCGCATCGCGGCCGACGGCACACGGTTTGTCTTCCTGCTCAACAACGACCCCGAAAAACCGGCCGCCGGCAACGTAACTCTGGTGCTGGGGCAAACAGCCAAGCCCTCCGGCACCATCTATAACATTGACCAGAACAGCAATAAAGTGCTGATCGATATTAAACAGACGGCGGCAGAAGCCACCGCGATTCCGCCATTCGAGGTTGCTTACGACCTCGGACCGCTCGGCGCAGGGGTGCTGGTCATCCCCCCCGGCAAAACCCCCGCCGAAGGCGTCTGGTATCCCAAGCCGCAGGAGCCAATCACCCGTCCTGCAACGCTTCCGGCCCCGGTACGGATTGCCTGCGTACTTCGCCGCGATGAGGATTTTGCCGCCCGGTGGCAGCCGCTGCCCGAGGGCAAATCACTTCCTGAACTGGGCGTTGACGACCAGCGCTACACGCTCTACCGCGCCAAAATTTCCCTTTCCGCCGGCGAAGCGTCCGGACAGACCCGCCTGCTGGTCAATTCTTTCAGCCGCGACATCGTAACCGTCCAGATCAACGGCAAACTGCCGAACCGCACCCACCCGTCCGACGCCTATGCCGCCAGCGCCCATCGCAACCTCGACACGTCATTTACCCGCATCGGTCCTGCGGATTTTGACAACCGCTTCGATGCCGCCGGACTGCTGAAAGAGGGCGAAAACGAGTTTGTCTTCCTCTACGAAAACATCGGCCACGAACACGGCTATATCCCGATGGAAGAACTTTGCGGCATCCGCACCGCCGGACTTGGCAACACCGACGGGGCGATTGTCAAGCCGCTGACTCTCGAAGTCGCTGCCGACCTAGGCGGCATCGTCAGCGGATGGAACCTTCCCGGCGCCTCCCGTGACGGCTGGAAGAAGCTTGACCTTGACACATCCCCTGTTATTCCGCGCAAAGGCAACGGCATCCAGCTCAAGGGCAAGCCGGATGCGCTGCTGACCTGGTACCGCATGGAGTTTGAACTGCCCGCTGCCGATCCCGCTGTTTTTGTCCCCTGGGCATTGCGAATCCTTGCATCCGGCAACGGCGAGATGTATCTCAACGGCCACAATATCGGCCGTCATTTCGAGGCCGGCCAGCAGCGCGAATATTACCTTCCCGAGTGCTGGCTGAACTTCGGCCCCGGCCAAAAGAATGTCATCGCTCTGGGCCTGCGCCAGACCATCAACGGTGCCGTCATCGGCGCCGCCGAAATCGCCCCGTACCCAGATGCCGCTGAAATCCGGAAATAAGACCATGGAACATCTTTAGCCATGAGAAGAACAGGTATAACCCAATCTGTCATTCTGACGCTGTTATCGGCAATGGCCGACTGTGCAGCACAGCCGCATAACGAGGCGATCTCTTGCGCGGCAACCTGGAACAGCGATTGGAAATTTACGCTGGCGGACTCGCCCCCAAACGCCGACGATTCCGGCTGGGAGACCGTCGCGCTGCCGCATACGCCGAGAATCGAACAACCCTTCCAGGCAGGCGGTCATTTCCAGGGGATCTGCACCTATCGCCGTCACTTTACGGCGGATCCGGCCTGGCGCGGGAAAAAAGTGATGCTGCGTTTCGACGGCGCCATGCAGGTGGCCGACCTCTCGCTCAACGGTGTCCCGATAGCAAGACACGAAGGCGGCTACCTGCCGTTTGCCGTGGACCTGACGCCGCAGCTGCGATGGAGCGGAGACAATTGCCTGTCGGTCCGGCTGGATAACCGCGACAATCCTCATGTTCCGCCCGGCAAGCCGCTGGGCAGTCTCGACTTCACCTATGCCGGAGGCCTTTACCGCGGCGTTACGCTCGAAGCGGCAGCGCCCCTGCATATTTCGGGCGAGTTCGAATTCGATTCCGGCGGGGGCGTATTTGTCCGGACGGAGAACCTCGATGCGCGGCAGGCCGTCTTGTCCGTTTGGGCCGATATCCGCAATGAAGGCGCTGACGAGGCGATCGCCGCTGTGCGGTTTTCGCTGTTAGACAGCCGCGGACGCCGGGCGGCCGCGGCGGAAGTGAAAGCCGACACGATGGCCGCTGGCAGCCGCAAGTTATTCTCCGCAGGGCTGTCCGTACCGTCACCTTCCCCATGGAGTCCGGAGCATCCCGTTCTTTACACCCTGCGGACGGAACTCCTGAAAGACGGCGAAATCATCGAAACGCGCCTCACCCGCTGCGGCATCCGCACCGTGTCGGTGGACCCGACCCGGGGTCTGATTTTCAACGGCAAACCCTTTCGCATCCGCGGGGCCAACTACCACCAGGATTTCCCGTGGCTGGGCAATGCGGTGCCGGACAATGCGCAGTACCGTGACATCAAACGGCTCAAAGACGCCGGCTTCAACTTCCTGCGGCTGGCCCATTACCCGCACTCCAAAGCCGTCATGGAGGCCTGTGACGAGCTGGGCGTCATGGCGATGGTCTGCACGCCCGGCTGGCAGTGGTTCGACAACACACCGCAGTTTGTCAATCTGGCCAGGCGCAACATCCGCGAAATGATCCGTTGGCACCGTAATCACCCCAGCGCAGTCATCTGGGAGGTCAGCATCAACGAGACCTACGGGCATGACGATTTCTACAAGGAATGCTGCGCCATCGCCCGTGAAGAATATCCCGGCTGCCTCTGCGCCGGCGACAGCTACGCAAGCACGGACGTCAGCCACTACGATATTCCGTACTGCGGCTGGCCCGGCAACGGCTATAACCGGCCGGCGGCCCCGGGGTTTGAAAACACCCGATGTTCCTTCATCCGCGAATACGGCGACAATGATACCGGCATCAACACCCGCATCCTCCGCCGCGAAGGCGAGACGGCGATGCTCTCCCAGGCCTGGTCGCATCAGTGGACGCATAACACCAACTGCGGATGGAACTGGCACATCGGCGACTGCCTGTGGGTGGGCATTGACCATTTCCGGGGATGCTCAATCGAAAACCCGATCAGCACCTGCGGCGTCCTGGAATGGACCCGTCTCCCTAAATTCTCCTATTACTTCTTCCAAAGCCAGCGGGGCCGGGGCGAACCCGCTATTTTCATCCCTCATTACTGGGACAGCCGCCCCTCGCCGGCCCGGGTTGTGGTATTCTCCAATTGCGATGAAGTGGAACTGCGTCTTAACGGAACAGCCGTTGCCCGCAAACGGCCCGATGACGGCCCTGACGCGAAACTGGGGGATCCCAATCCGGAGGAAGACATGCTGATCAACTACATGAAGACCGGCAAAACCATTCAGAATTTTGAGACGATGATTGAAGAACGCAAAAAACAGCCCCGCCATTATCCGCTGTTCACCGGCAACAATTGCCGTCATCTTGACCGCGCGCCTTTTACTTTCCCGCTGGTACCCTACGAGGCCGGAAAACTGGAGGCGGTCGGATACATTGACGGAAATCCCGTAATTGCCTTTGTCCGGCAGACGCCGGGGGCGCCGGCGGCGCTGCGGCTGAGCGTGGAAACGCTGGATCGGCCGTTAGCCGTCAACCGTTTGGATGCCGTTTTCATTCGTGCGGAGGTGGTGGATGCAAACGGCGAAGCGGTTCCGGATTTTACAGGACATGTTTTATTCCGTGTTTCCGGGCAGGCCGTTCTGGCGAGTCCGGCGGATGCTCCCGTCGAAGCGGGCATTGCGACAGGGCTTCTGGTTTCGACGGGTAAGGCGGGGACAATCCGCATCGACGCGCAGAGCGATACCCTGCCCCCGTCCGGCATCACTTTAAGGCCGGGCCAGACGCATGAATAGGGTCCGATGCGAGAGATTGCTGAAGCGGCGCGTATAATGAACGATACAAATTGTCATAAATCACCGGCGGCCATGAAAAGGGGCACGCATGTATGAATTAGGCGCCATCTGTCTGACCCTGACCCTGCTGGGGGTGCTGCTGCGGTTCAAGATGAAGCTTGGACAGTCGATGATTCTGTCGGCGCTGGCGCTGGCGGTGTTCCTGAAGATTACCCCCCTTGCTTTTTTACAGACCGTCGCACGGGATTGGACCGACAAGCCGCTGAGTCAAACCACGGGCTATTTGTTTGTCACCCTGACCGCCCTGCTGACCCTGGTGAACATCTTTGGAATCGCGCTGAATCATACCGGCGTTGCACAGCGTCTGCTGCCGTCGATCCAGGGGCTGTTCCGAAGCCGGCGTGCGGCCCTTGCGGGAATCCCCCTGATGATGGGAATGCTGCCCACGCCCGGCGGGATCATGCTGTCGGCTCCGATGATTCGCGAACTGGGCGACCAGATCGGGATCGACCGAAATCGCCAGGCGGCTCTGAACTACCTGTTTCGTCACCAGTGGGAGTCGGTGTGGCCGCTGTTTCCGGCGGTCCCCTTGATTCAGGGGATGCTGGGGGTGCAGGCCGGCGCCCTGATTTTACACAACCTGCCGATCATGCTCGGCGGAACCCTGGGGGGCATTCTGTTCCTGCTGCTGCCGGGGCTGCCCCCCAAAAAAGCGATCCCTGCCGCCCCGGGCGCATGGCGCGTTCATCTGCGCGGCTTTCTGCACGCCTTCTGGCCGATCGCGGTGGTGGCCGGATTGTACGGCCTGTTTAACCTTACCCCGGCGGCCGGAATGCTGGCGGCGATTGTGCTGTTTCTGATTCTTCACAAGGTCCCGTTTCATGAATGCAAAACGATCTTCCGTTCCGGAATCGAATTTGACGTGGTGCTGCTGATTCTGGGGGCACTGCTGTTTAAGCTCAACATCGAAACCGGCGGCGCTGTTGCGGCGGTCGTCGATTTTCTGACCTCGCTGAATGTGCCGCCGGGCGTTCTTATCTTTTTTCTGCCCTTTCTGGTTGTCTGCCTGACGGGATTGACGATGCCCACCGCGGCGATGACGTTCCCGTTCCTGATTCCCTTCATCGGGACAGGCCCGCAGGCCATCCTGGGGTTTGAAGCGCTGGCTTTTTCCGGCATTGTCTGCGGGCTGGCCGTCAGCCCCATCCATCTGTGTCTGGCGCTGTCGGCAAGCTATTTTCAGACATCGCTGCTTCGGGTTGTGATCGCCATGGCCGGGCCGATCGCCCTGGTCGCCGCGGCCGGCGTCCTCATGGCCCTGTTCGGATAAGGTCGCCGGGCCGGCCAACGCCGGAGGAATCAGCCGCAGAGGTCCCGGCGGTTTCTTCCATCGCATAGCGCAGCATTAGCCCGTTATTAACCACTTCGATATGCAGGATATCAACGGTCTTCAGTGCCATTGCTGAATTATCCTGCACCGTGTAGACGACGAGGTCCTTGCCGACATAACCCGCCGGCGGGGTGTAGCGCAGCGTTTTGTCAGGATTGAGCGTTACGGTTCCGCCGGGAACGGTCGCGGCGGTGAAGTCAACAACAGAGAGTGCGTCGCCGTTGGCATCGTGATCATTGGCCAAAACATCAATGTTCACGGGCGTATTCTGCTGAACCCGGACCGCATCCACATGGGTGTGAGGCGGTAGCGGATCGCTAAACGCCGGGGCGAGCGGAAGCTTGTTTTCATTGATCGCTTCCGTACGTTTGTTCAGGATTCTCTCGACCGTGATCGGACCGAGGGACGGCTTGTTGCCGCCCATGGTATCGGCCTGATACACCAGATGGGAGGCCGTCCAGTTGTGAGCGTTTTCGTGATAGAGAGCGCCGGCGGCAAAGGAGTTTTCATCCTTGCCCACACCGTTGCCATTAGCATAATACCCTTCCGAACCCCAAACATTATCCCACCGGGCCGAATACAGCGGCTGCTTGAGCCATTCCGTTTTTATCTCAGTGAGCGATATGTTGCCGGGGTCGCCGGTGTAGAAATTCTGCGTGCGGATTACAACGGTGGGCACAGCAACCCGAATCAGGACATCACGGGTCATCATGTATTCATACAGCATCGCATCGACCTCGTAACGGGCCAGGATGGTGTCGATGTTCCCGCCGTACCGATTGTACGCAGCCACGGTCAGATCCAGCGCGAATTCAAATTCGACGATTTGACCATAGGGCACGCCGCCGGCCGAGGTGCCGGTGGGGACTTTGGGGCCGATGTTGGGCGTTCCGGCCGTACCGTTGGCCGGCGCGGCCACGCTCTGGCTCGGCATGGGATTCGGCGTCTGTGGGTTGCTCAACTGCGAAGAAACATCCACATCAATATTCCATCGCCGGTTATGCCCCCATTCCATATCATTGCAGTAGGCCTTAAGCTTATTGCTGCCGTCGATCGAGGCGATAACGATCGCATTGGGATTTTCCCCGACTGTGCCGCGGTATGTACGCACTTCCGGGGTCGGTTGAGCGGCATAGCCATTGGCAGAACTCCACAGGTAGAGAACGAAATCATTCGTTCTGGCGGTACGCTTGTGCAGATGCAGCGTCTGCTGTCCAACGCCGGAAACAGTAACCACCAGTTTCAGATCATTTGGCAAAGTCGCCGCCTGAGCAAACGGGCAGAATGCATAAACGACCACTGCTGTCGCCATCAATACAGCGATACGATGTCCTGTTTGGTGATAAGTATCGGTACGCATAACAACATTCCTTTTCGAGATTTGATACAACAATTGCAACCCCCGGGTTTATTAAAACGGTCAGTTGCACTACCTCTTCACCTTGTTAACCGTCTGAACATATAAAATTTATCCCGGCTTCGCCGGGGACTTTTTGATCTTTCAGCATAAAACATTCTTTTCTCGACCTATACCGCTATCCTTGCTATGGTTGTTACCAGAGAA
>JAKEGM010000020.1 GCA_022615575.1 Planctomycetales bacterium | reverse complement strand
GCAGATTCTTTGAGGTCATCGAGGGCGAACCGGAGGAAGTCCGCACGATTTATGCCATGCTCCAGGCCGATACGCAGCGGCACTTCCAAACCATTCGGCAGACCCTAAAAACACACAAGACCGGCGGATTATAGATTACGCCGAACCAGCGCGGCAGCCGCCAGGGTCTGGACCTTGCCTGCGCCATCCGTTACTGTAATGACCATGGTTACATACTTGTCGGTTCCGTTAAATGTCATCGCAACGACATTTTTGCATAATGCATAACTTTCAAAGTCCCCGTCGTTGTCGCTGTCTTTGACAAGATACAGCGTCCCGACATCGAAGCGATAGGTAATATCCCCCCCGCCGCTGGTTAGCAAACTGACCTGCGTATTGGGCTCATCCGCAATCAGCGTAACGGCCTGAGCGGTGCGCAGGTCGTTGGTGATGCGCAAGAGCGCCGCTCGGGCGGTATTGACCGCCTGATAAATGCCCTGGTTGGCCTGATAGTTCTTAATCGAAGCATCAAAAGCGAAGGCGACGGCGGTCGTGAGCATCGCCAGGATAACCAGCGCCATCATCACTTCGATGACGGTAAAGCCGGTTTTATTTTTATCATTCATAAGCGACTCTCTTTCGAAAATTTTCAAAAGGTGAACGTCCGTCGAAAATTGTCAATTGTCAACCGTCAATCGCCGCGCGCGAATCCAGCTTGTCGAACTGACAGGCATGTTGTTTTTGGTAATGGTCACGGTCACTCGGACAAAATCCGTCCGTGAGCCGGAAACCTGCGCTAGATTGCCGGGCTGGACATAGTTAACCGCTACCTTTTGGGCAAACGCGGAAAACCCGGTCAGAACGGCCCCGCCGGTATCCCTCGGAGGCGAATAAGTGACATTGTTAAGCAGGAGCAGCGTATCCTGGGTATCCGGATCATTATCAAATATCACCTCAGGACGTGCCGTCAGTTCGCGGATTTGCTCGCCGAGAAATTCGGCGGTGGAAAGGTCCACGCCGTAGCCGTTGGCCATAGTAAAGGCGCCGCTGGAAGCAACCAGCGCCGCAATGACCAGTCCGATCAGCATCGCCGCAAACAGCGTTTCAAGCAGTGTAAAGCCGGATTTATTCTTTCTATTCATACGCAACTCACTTTCAAAGTTTTTCAATTTTCAATTTCCAGATTTTCAAATTGAAAATTCCACTTTGAAAATTGAAAATAAATCTGTTTAGCTCGTTACGACGCTGGACATCTTGAAGATAGGCAGAATAATGCTCATGGCAATAAAGCCGACCAGCACGCCCATCACCACAATCATGATGGGTTCAATCATACTGGTAACGGTTTTAATCACGGTTTTCAGTTCCCGCGCGTAAAACTCGGAAATATCCCGCAGCACGTCGCCCAGCGTGCCGGACTCCTCGCCGCTTTGAATCATCTGGATGACATTGCCGGGCATCAGACCGTAGCTGGCCAGCGAGGGGGCAATCTTCTTGCCCTGCCGGACTTCCTCAAAGACGCCCTTCCACATATTTTCAAACAAACTGTTTCCTGAAATATGAGCCGTAATGGAGAGCGTGTCAAGAATCGGCACACCGGCATTGGTCAGCACCCCCATCGTATGCAGGCCGCGTGTGATGTACAAGCTGCGGCAAAGGGTCTTGAGCAGCGGCAGACGCAGTTTGGTCTTGTCCCACCAGTATTTGCCGACGGGTGTTTTGCTGGTAAAATACCAGAAACCCATCATCACCGCACCGATGGCGGGGAATACGACAAACCAGTAGTTGCGCATGACCATACTGAGCATCATAATGACCTTGGTAGGCCCTGGCAGCAGGTGTTCCTTGCCGGCGAACACCGTCAGGAAACGGGGCAGGACAAATGTCAGGAGGAAGGTCACACAAACAACCGCCATCGTGGCGATAATGCCGGGATAGACCATCGCGCTGATAACCTGGCTGCGTGTTTCGGCCTCCTGGTCCAGGTACTCGGTCAGCCGCTGCAGCATCGAGCTCATGGAACCGGAGATTTCCGCCGCCGCCACCATGTTGATATACAAATTCGTAAAAACTTCCGGATGGGCGGCCAGCGCCTGCGAAAAACTCTGTCCGCCTTCAATGCGGGCCTTGAGGTCCAGAACCACGTGGCGGAATTTTTCCTTGACAATCTGGCTGCCGATTGACTCCAGCGCATCCTGCAAACTGATGCCCGCGCGGAGCATGACGGCCAACTGGTTGGTAAAGTTCAGCACATCTTTTTTGCTCGGGCCGAATTCAAAATGAACGCCTCCTTTGCGGACGGTTCCGGTCGAGGTTGAGGCGATCGCCGCCGCCGCATGCTGACTGCGCTGTGCGGGGTTGGCTTTATTTCCCTGCGATTTTAGATTCTGGATCAGTGACATTGTTTGGCTCCCTTAACATCAGGCCTGTTCCTGCAGCGCGCCCTGGGGCGAAGCGGGCAGGTTCTTTTCCATTTTACCGGGGTTTGTGGCGCGGATAATGGCCTCTTCGCGGTCAATATACCCCTTCATATACATCTGCTGGATACCGTGATCCATGGTTTGCATTCCCAGCCGGCGTGAGGTTTCGATGATATTGGGAATCTCGTAAATCCGGTTTTCACGAATGCAGTTCCGCACCGCCGACGTACACAGCAGGATTTCCGTGCAGGGCACCATGCCGGGCTGGTCTATCCGGCGGAAAAGGGTCTGCGAAATCACCGCCTGCAGCGTATTGGACAGCATCGCACGGATCTGGTTCTGCTGGCTGGCGGGATAAATATCAATAATACGTTCAACGGTCTGCGAGGCATTGATGGTATGCAGGGTACTGAGCACCAAGTGCCCGGTTTCCGCCGCCGTGATTGTCGAACTGGTGGTTTCAAGGTCGCGCATTTCACCCACAAGAATAATGTCGGGGTCCTGACGCAGGGCATGGCGAAGACCGGACGCAAACGTGGGACAGTCCGACCCGACTTCGCGCTGTTCGATCATGCACGACTTGTTTTCCATCAGGTATTCCACCGGGTCTTCCAGCGTGATAATACGTTTGCGGTATTTCTGGTTCATTTCGTTGATCATCGACGCCAGAGTGGTGCTTTTGCCTGAGCCGGTATGTCCCGTCACCAGAACCAGGCCGCGAGGCAGATCGGTCAGCTCCTTGATCACATCGGGCAAGTGAAGATCATCGATGTCGGGAATGCTGTTGGAGATTGCACGAAACGACAGCGCAAAGGTTTCCTTCTGAAAGTGCGCGTTCACACGGAAGCGGCTGCCGTCTTCAATCATGGTCGAGAAATCCCAGTCGCGCTTCTCGATGAACTTTTTGAATTTTTCCTCGCCGATCATCTCAAGAATCATCCGGCCGGCGTCGTCATTGGACACTTCCGGCAGATCCATCATAATCAATTCGGTGTTGATTCGCATAATCGGGGGCATTCCCACGTTGATATGCACGTCTGAAGCGCTGCTTTCGATGGCGGTTGCCAGCATTTGTTTGGTATCAATCATTTTTAAGCTCCTGAATCAGGCCTCTCCTCAAGCCGGTTAGGCGCAGGCCGGCGCATTGCCGGACTGGGCAGTATTTTCCGTTGAACCGGAATTGTTACATACGGACGCCGCATCGGCGGCATCCGCCACCTCCGCGACACGCAGAATTTCTTCAATGGTCGTAATCCCCCGTTTGACCTTTGCCAGGCCGTCTTCAAACAGATTGGGCCAGCCGCTTTGACGAAACGCCGTACGCATGCTGTTGACCGAGGCATCCATATTGATGATCTGGCGGAAGGTATCATCCACAATCAGCAGCTCGTAAATCCCGCAGCGGCCCGCGTAGCCACTGTTGCGGCACTGATCGCAGCCTTTGCCGTACACCAGCTCATGCGGCTGAATGCCGGCCATATCTAAGTACTTCCGCAGCCCTTCAGGGGCCGCGAAAGGTTCTTTGCAATTGGTGCAAATACGGCGAATCAGGCGCTGCGCCAGAATGCCGTTGAGCGATGCGGCGATCAGATAGGGTTCAATGCCGATGTTCACCAGGCGTGAAACACTGCTGGGCGCATCGTTGGTGTGCAGGGTGCTGAGCACCAGGTGGCCGGTCAGGGCCGCCTGAACCGCGATGCGCGCGGTTTCCTGATCGCGGATTTCGCCGATCATGATAATATCCGGGTCCTGACGCAGAAGCGACCGCAGCGCTCCGGCAAATGTCAGGCCTGCTTTTTCGTTCACATGGACCTGGTTGCAGAATTCCAGATTGTACTCAACCGGGTCTTCCACTGTCGAGACATTCAGCCGATCGCTGTCCATCTGGGCCAGCGCCGAATAGAGCGTGGTGCTTTTTCCGGAGCCGGTCGGTCCGGTGACCAGCAGGATGCCGTGCGGCTGTTTGATCTGCTCCTGAAACGCCGTCAGGAGCCGAGGTTCCATGCCCGATTTTTCCAAGCCGATCATGATACTCTTGCTGTCCAGCAGACGAATCACCACTTTTTCGCCGTGGCAGGTGGGCAGCACCGAGACGCGCAGGTCCACCCCGCGGCCGCCCATAATCACGGCAATCTTGCCGTCCTGGGGCACACGGCGTTCGGAAATATCCAGGTTGGCCATAATTTTCAGACGCGAAACAATCGCCGGATGCATCCGGCAAGGCGCCTGTTTAACATCAAACAGCACCCCGTCAATACGGTAGCGGATTTTGGTATATTTTTCCTTGGGTTCGATATGAATATCACTGGCCCCTTCATGCAGGGCGTTGCTCAGCAGGAAATTTACAAATTTGATAACGGGTGATTGGCCGGCGCTTTTTTCGAGGTCTTCGACTTCCTCCTCGGTGTCCTGCACCAGTTCAATATCCTCCATCCCAAACTCTTCGACGTTGCAGTCAAACTTGCTGTCATCAAATTCACTGCAGACGGCATCAATATCCTCCTGAATGCAGACCACAACATCCACCGTCAGCCCGGTCTGACGTTTGACATCGTCAATCGCAAACACGTTGGACGGCTGGATAGTTGCCACAACCAGGGTTCCGTCCTCCTGAAACCGCACGGGCATTATATGCTGGGTGCGGATGGTGTTTATCTCGAGCAGGCCGAATGCCTTGCGGTCCACATCCTGCGGCGTAATCCTCTCGAAGGGGTACCCGTACAGCTTGGCCTTGGCACTGAGGATTTGTTCGGTGCTGAGGCCCTGAGCCATCAGCAGTTTCTCAATATCTCCGCCGTTTGCCTGGTGTTCCTGACGAATCTGATCCAGCGTACCCAGCGACAGAAGTTCATCTTCCGCCAGGATGTCGGCGATATCACGAAGGCGGGTCTGGGTCGTCACCTGCGGGCTGTACAAATTCTGCAGCCCGGGCGCTAAATCCGTTTGCCCGGTATCCAGCTCCAGCAGCGCTGCGCTGCCGGCCTGCGGTTCCGTCTTTTTTCCGAAGATTCGTTTCATCAGTCCATCTTCACTTCAACAGGAATGCCTTTATAGTCCAGCGTGACCGTTTTGCCTTCAATCGAGGTAACGGTCATATCACGAAAGGTATCCCCCACATACAGGACCTTGTCATTTATCATGCAGCACATGCCCTTGGGGGTTGCCGTGACGCTCCACAATTCCAGACTCATCTGCCGCCGCTGGGCTTCTTCCTGAAAACGCAGCTGCTGCTGGGCGCGAAAAGCGTCCGTATCGGGACCGCCCGTTTCTTCGGTAAAATCCAGTTCCCGCAGGAAGGGGTTCTTTTTCAATTCGTCAACGCCAACCTGGTCAACGTTGGAAAATTGATAAAACCGCCCCACGACCGAATTCATCTGGGTATTCATTTCCGTCTGCATGGCATTGAGCTGCGTCAGAGCCGCTTCAATCTGCGACTGGTCCTGACTGGATGCGGCATCTGCCGTCGCAGGGGTGGCCTTTTTAACCATAAACCACACCCCCAGCACGCCCACCGCAAACACCGCCGCCACCAGCATCGTGCTTTGACGCACTTTTTTTCCGTGTCCGGAAACAGTCAGATAGTCCGCTGGCTGGCACGCTGCGGCATCCGAACCCTGCGTTTGCGCATCCGGGGTCTCGGAAAGCACGGGGTTTTGACTTCCATCTTTTAAATAGGACAGCATAATCGGTCTCCACACATGGGTTTGATTAAGGTTTTAAGCCGCGCTCTGGAAGAAGATGCTCATGACAAACGTGGCTTCGGTCTGACCTTCCTGTTTTGTTTTCTTGAGCGTCAATTCACGGATCTTGGTGATGCGGTCCAGTTTCTCAAGCTCCAGAAGAAACGCATAATACGAATTGAAATTTCCGTGCAGTTCCATCGACAGGGGCTGCTCGATGTAGCCGCGGTTCTCCCGGTTTTTCAGTGCTTTGATCGATTTAGGCGTCAGCCCCTGCCGCTGCGCAATCAGCGTCACATTTTCCAGCACTGTATGAATCTCGCTGCTGGGAGGCAGCTTGCTTTCAAACGCCGCAATGGCTTCTTCAATTTTCTTAAGCTGGGCATTCATGTCTTCGGCGGCGGCGGTGGCGCGTTCCAGTTCGTTGAGCTTGGCCCGCAGCGATTCCGCTTTGGCCCGTTCCTGCGCCAGATGGGTATTGGCGGGCTTGATCATGTAGGCCCACGACACATACGACAATCCCACAATCAGCACAAAAAAGATTAAATATCGAATCCCACTGGTCATCTTGAGGTTCCTTTCTATAGACGTTTCATTCAGCCCGGTGATTACATCACCTGGTTGCGTTTCTCGCGAATCGAATCAATATCGTCCTTGGTCAGCGTCAGGCCGGGCTTGAGGGTCGCTTTCAGCAGAAACTCGCGGAACTTGATTTTGTCGACCTCAACTTCCTTGGATTCTACCAGCGAAACCTGGTCGAACAAAACCGCCCCGCTCAAATGGGCAATAAAGCCGGCCACCTGAATGTCGCTGGGGGCCAGTCCCTTGATCTCAAGATTCGTTTCAATACGGGGGGCGGAATCCGCTGCAGGAGCCGTTTTGACGGCGGACGCGGACTGCCGATACTGATTGCCGCCGGATGGTTTGGCCGGAGCCGCCTTAATCACCTGCACTTCCTTTTCATCCAGCTTGAACTCCACCAGCGACACCCCGGAAGGGAGGTTGTTGGTCAGCGAGGCCAGCACCACGCTGCGGGGCATGGGCTCCAGCAGTTCGGCGGTCATGACCATCGTTTTCATCATCGTCTTGCTTTTGTTTTTCAGTTCCTCCAACTGGGCGATCTGCTGCTGGGCCTGTACCATCCGCGTATTCAATTCGGCCAGTTGGGCCTGTACCGCACGCTGCCGCATCTTGATAAACCCAAAGGTTACGCCGACGGCGCCAAGCACCGCCATCAGCAGCATCAGATACAACACGTTCGCCCGACTGGCGCGCCGCTGGTGAACATAATCATCCGGAACAAAATTAATCGTTGCCATAAGTGTCTTCCTAATTTAATGGGTCATTCCTTCCAAACTCAGCCCGAAAGCGGTCGCCCAGTCCACCCGGCTGTTTCGCCGGTCAATCATGCATTGGGGGCCTTGATTCATTTCGATGGCGCTGGTCACATCGCCAATCTGCGCCACCACCTGCATTTTCTGGGCCAGTTCCGCAAACCGGTTGCACAGGGTTTGGCTGGCGCCTGCTCCGGCCAGAAATACCAGCCGTTCAATCCGCAGGCCGGCCGGGCTGTCCTCAAAATACCGCACGCAGGCGTCGATCTCCGACAGCAGCCGCTGCATCATCGGGGTCTGTTCAAGCTGAACGTATCCAATCGCAATAACGCGGGCAAACAACAGGTTCGTTCCGCGGGTAATGACAACATTGGTATGATGAGTGCCGACATTCAGAAGGAGGGCGACGATAGCTTGCTCATTGCTGCGCCGGCAGAAGAAGTGGGAAAAACTGGTAATCATCGCCGTCGGCCAGATACTGATTTTGGCAACATCCAGGCCCGCGGCCTCATAAATCGCCAGATGGCGGTTGACCGCCTCGCGGTTGACTGCCATCGCCAGCACATCTACCCCCTCTGAAGAGCCCTTTTCCCGGGCCTCGGATACCACATACTGGAACAGGGCATCTGCCACCGCAAACGGCAGCCGTTTTTGAAGCTTTCCGGGAATCGTTTCATGGAGCCGGTCCAGCGCCGAACGCGGAACCTTGATCGGATCAATAAATAAATCGTCCGAAGGCATCGCCGTGACAATGGTTTTCCCTTTGAAATTCTCCTCCTGTGCGAGTACCCGAACAGCATCCACCGCCCATCGCTGCCAGGCGGCACTGCGAAATTCGATTTCCTTGGGGACGGCCCGAAGAGCCGCCGATTGCAGACATAGACCCTGTCCGTTCTTGCCAAGCTGAACCATCCGAAGATAGCCGCTGCCCAAATCAACACCAATCGGGCAGATTTTTTTTCCGTTGAAACCTAACACCATATAATCCCTCAAGTTACTGATCGAGCCGCTCGGGTCTTTTCCAAAATTAACTGGCCTTGGAGTACAAAGACTCTTCAGGGGTATCCGCTGTTGTGTCGTCCATATCCCCAGGCGAGTTAACCATCAAATTATTGCCGCCGCCGCATGTCCGCACGAAGTACCAACTAAAATGTAAGAAACAACCCTACACCGGTCAAAAAGACGGGGCAAATTAACACCACCAAAATACAGTCCGATAATATAATGGTGAAATATGTAACTACGGAGAACCTGCAACTACCATAGAGTGCTTGCTGGCAGAACTGGAGGATATGGGTAATCAATCCATTGAAAAGATGTTATCAAATATGAAAGCGATAAAACGTTTCTGGACGTCCGATAAGTTTTATGCTCGTTCTATGGCGGAAAATTTGAAACTGAAAATATCCAACGGCCTTTACAAATGTCGATTTCAGCTTATCCAGTACAGATCCATACCGCACCGGCCGCAGCGAAACTCGGCCCGTAATAGGTTGCCGTCTTCATCTTCCAGCAAGAGCGGCTCCGGTCCTTCCGCTTGCCCATCCTGCGGGCACTGGTTCAACTGCTTCCGCAGGCAATATTTCGTCGTCATCACAACGGCATCGTGCAGATCGCGGCCGGATTCGGCAGCTGGTTCGATGCTTTCGACGCCGTGCCGTGCGTAAAAGAGCCGCGCCTTTTCATTGAGGACATTGCCGCGGAAGGTCAGATGCCTGCCGGGGTACGGCGCATCATTTTTCACGATACCCCCCGCAAGCCGCGGACGGTTTTTCTCTCTTGACGTCATCAATGCCTCAACAACTCCCCGTTTAAGTCCATTTAAAACCGAAACAGGGAAAAAATACCTATCCTGCGTAGCGATACGGACATTGCCGCATTCAAAGGGCGTTCCGCCCAATTTCTGCAGCTGCGTTGCCGCTGTCTGCCAGGCCTGTTCTTTTTTCTGTGCAGGCTGCCTGTCACATGCCATTTCAAAGACCGCCTCATTTCCATCCGCATCACACCCCGCTAGCGCAACACCTCCGTCCGCATCCCGCAGCGTCAGCGCAATCGCGATTTTGCGCTCGCCCGGCCGCTGCAGCCGCTTATAAAACAGATGGTCGTAATTGCGATAGACCCTTGTTCCGGTTTTCATCTGCCCGGTCTTCTGCGGCCAGACGGTTTGCCCTTCAGCGCGGTTGACGGCTGTCCCGGCCAGATTCTTATCCGCATCGAAAAAACAAAGCCCGTCGCCGCTGTGCAAGTCCGCCTTTTTGTCCAGCACAAACGAATCGCACTGCACACTTTTTACCGTACCGACGTATTCGCCGATGGATTTGGGCGTATCGATAAACGCCATAGTACCGGCATTGCCGTTGATGCCGTAATCGGTAAAACCGCGGCTGAAGGTTTTATGGGGATCGGGTTTAAATGTCAAACGGCTTATCCCCGAGGAGCTTTTTAGAAAACCCTTTCGATGCAGAATCCCATCCAACAGTCGCCGGTAGTAACCAACCGTATTGGCCACATACGCTGCATCCTTGAGGCGGCCTTCAATCTTAAACGATGTTACCCCCGCATCCATCAGCGACTCCAGATGCTCCGACAGGTTGAGGTCTTTCAGCGACAGCAAATACCGGTCTTTGACAATCGTCCTGCCCTGCGCATCTTTCAGAGTGTATAATCGACGGCAGGGCTGAGCGCACTGACCGCGATTGCCGCTGCGGCCGCCCAGCGCATAGCTCAGATAACACTGGCCGCTGGCACCCACACACAAAGCCCCGTGAATAAAGCATTCCAGTTCAATGGAGGTATCCCGGCGGATACGCCGAATCTGTTCCAGCGTCAGTTCCCTGGCAAGAATCACCCGTGAAAACCCAACCGCCTCCCGAAACCGAAGCTGTTCCAGCGAGTCGTTGTTCATCTGTGTACTGGCAATCATCGGCAGCGGCGGCAGGTCCAGTTCCAGCAGGCCCGCATCCTGAACAATCAGGCCGTCGATACCCGCCTCATAAAGCCGATAAATCATCTTTTCGGCAGCCGAAAGCTCGTCATCGGTCAGCAGGGTGTTCATCGCCGCATACACTCGCACATAATACGGATGAGCCAGCTCAACCACCCGCCGAATGGTCTCGATGCTGTTGCCCGCCGCCGCTCGCGCGCTGAACCGCTCGGCGCCGATATACACCGCGTCGGCGCCACACAGAACCGCCGCCCGCGCCGCCTCAAAATCCCTTGCCGGAGCTAATAGTTCAATCGTACGCATAATTCAGTCGCCGAATGCGGACAGCATTCTTAATTTTACCTTTTACCTGTAGCATAAAAAAAGGCCTCCATCACGGAGGCCTTTGGGGTTATGTTTAGTACATATCGCCGCCGGGAGGCATCGCCGGGGCTTTCTTCTTTTCCGGAATCTCAGACACAATCGCATCCGTGGTCAGCAGCAGCGAAGCAATCGACGCGCCGTTCTGCAGCGCCGTCCGTTCAACCTTGGTCGGCACAATCACGCCGAACTTGACCATGTCGCCGTATTCCTTGCGGACGGCATCGTAGCCGAAGTTCTTCTCGGACGACTCCATGACCCTTTGAGCCACGATGGAACCGTCCAAGCCGGCATTGATGGCAATCTGCTTGATGGGAGCCACCACCGCCCGGCGGACAATATCCACGCCGATCTTTTCGTCGCCGGTGCATTTGACCTTGTCCAGCGCCGGCACACACCGCAGCATCGACACCCCGCCGCCCGGCAGAATGCCTTCTTCCACCGCCGCCCGACAGGCGTGCAGGGCGTCTTCCACGCGGGCCTTCTTTTCCTTCATCTCGGCCTCGGTCGCAGCGCCCACATTGATCTGGGCTACGCCGCCGGCCAGTTTAGCCAGACGCTCCTGAAGTTTTTCAATATCGTAATCACTGGTCGAGGCATCGATTTCCTTCTTGATTTGCTCGATGCGGCCCTTGATGTCGCTGGTCTTGCCGGCGCCCTCGACGATGGTCGTGTTATCTTTGTCAACGGTCACGCGCTTGGCCTGACCGAGCTGACTCAGCTCCACGTTTTCAAGCTGCAGCCCCAAATCCTCGAACAGCGCCTGTCCGCCGGTCAGCACGGCAATATCCTGCAGCATCGCTTTGCGGCGGTCGCCAAAACCCGGCGCCTTGACCGCGCAGACCTGCAAAACACCGCGCAGCTTGTTGACCACCAG
The DNA here is from genome assembly GCA_022615575.1 of Planctomycetales bacterium. Taxonomy (GTDB): domain Bacteria; phylum Planctomycetota; class Phycisphaerae; order Sedimentisphaerales; family Anaerohalosphaeraceae; genus 4572-13. Next base: position 11,625 of record JAKEGM010000020.1, on the reverse strand, counting down.
CGTCGCCAGTGCCTCACCTTCAACCTCTTCAGCGATAATCAGAAGCGGACGGCCTTGTTTGGCCACCTTCTCCAGAAGCGGTACCAGCGACTTAATCGCACTGATTTTCTTCTCGTGAATCAGGATATACGGTTTTTCCAGCACCACGGTGCGGTCTTCGACATGATTGATAAAGTGCGGGCTTAAATATCCCTTGTCAAACTGCATTCCTTCCAGCAGCTCGACCGTGGTTTCCAGCGACTGGCCTTCCTCCACGGTAATCACGCCGTCCTTGCCGACCTTTTCCATCGCCTGGGCCATCGTCCGGCCGATTTCGGCATCCTGATTGGCTGAGCACGTGGCTACCTGTTCGACCTGTTTGGCCGAATCGACCTTGACGCTCATTTTCTGCAGTTCAGCCACCATCGCCTCGACCGCCTTGTCAATGCCGCGTTTGACCTGCATGGCGTTCGCTCCGGCGGTAATGTTCTTGAGGCCCTCTTCATAAATGGATTCCGCCAGAATCGTTGCCGTCGTGGTGCCGTCGCCGGCCGCATTACTGGTCTTGGACGCCACTTCCTTAACCATCTGGGCGCCCATATTCTCGTAGGAATCCTCTAATTCGATTTCCTTGGCGACCGACACGCCGTCTTTGGTCACGGTCGGGCTGCCGAAGGATTTTTCCAGAATCACGTTGCGGCCGCACGGCCCCAATGTTACCTTGACCGCCGCGGCTAATTTCTTAACACCTTCGCGAATTGCCGCGCGGGCCTCGGTATTGTATGCAATCTTTTTCGCTGCCATATTTCAACTCTCCTGATAATCTTCTGAGTTCCGTGTTCTTCTTTTTACTCAACGATTGCCAGAATATCCGACTCGTCCATAATCAGATATTCTTTGCCGTCTATCTTGACTTCTGTGCCGGCATAGCTGCTGAACAGTACCTCCTGACCTTTTTCGACGCTCATTTCGGCCCGGCTACCGTCATCAAGCTGCTTGCCGTCGCCGACCGACACGATTTTACCCCGTTTTGGCTTTTCCTTGGCCGAATCTGGCAGCACAATGCCGCCCGCTGTCTTGGCTTCTGCTTCCAAACGCTGGACAATCACTTTGTCCCCTAATGGTCTGATTTTCATTGCTTCTCTCCTATGGTCTCTAAATTCCATTATTTTCAATAACTTCGTATTCTAACTGCAAACCGCAAACAATGAATTAAAAACTTAAAACTCTTAAGGTGCAAACACTGTGCCAGCCAACAGAAAAACCGCCATAAAGTCAATATCTCGTTATCAAAAAAGGGGTTACGAAAATATGGATTGCTCTGCTATGATTCTAATCTGCCCCCAATTTCGACAGATGTTCCATCCCTTACCCTGCCAGCATGGCAGACATGGGAATACGACTGTTTCGGTCGCGTTTAGATTGCCGGAAAACGGCAATGGGGACTTTTTTCAACTGCCTGCTTTACCCCTGCTAATATCGATGCAATAAAGTACCATTTCGATGCGTATTGGGGAGTACAAATGTATTCTAATTATTTTCGATTTTTAGAAAGGAATACCAATGAATCAAGAGGCCAAAAGTTTAGTAGGATTGACCGCACTTGCATTAATCTCGGCTTTCCTGACCGCCCAAGCGGTCGGGGCGGAGAAATCCGGCGTATTCGGCCGGTGGGAACTTACGACGCAGTCGCCGCGGGGCGCACAAATCCGAGTCCTGACTCTCAAGGAGGATATGACCGGAACGTATCAGACGCGGGACAGCGACGCCCCGATTCAAGATTTCAAAGTGAATGGGGATACCGTTACATTTAAGGTGGAGACGGGTTTCGGCGAACGCTCAATGACGATGGAGTTCAAGGGCCAACTCAAGGGGAACACCCTGAATGGCGAGTTTGCCACACCGCGAGGCTCCCGCCCCGTTGAAGGCAAACGGCTCAGAGATATACCGCCAATCGGCCCCGGGGAGGCCGCCGCAAAGCTGGATGAGCTGCTTAAGGAGGCCAAGGCGTCAGGCACAGTTGCTGATGGCGAGGTGGCGGCGGCCGTTATAGAAGCCGCCGCAAAAGAGATGGACAAGATTGTATTGCTGGCAAAACTGGAACAGCTCCAGGCGTATCGCAAAGACAGCATGATACCCGCCCCCGACAAAGCTCTGTCGAGGAATCAGAAACTGGACTGGACGATTATAACGCTCCAGACGCGCAGCCAGAAAGATGTGCCCGCTGAACAGGTCAAGGCGCATCCTGCGGCGGCGGCATTCCCGGGCGCCGTCGAAGCCGGCGTTCAGCGTGTCAGCAGAGAGGTCGAACTATGGACCGACCGGCCCGGCTGGCGCAATCGCGGCATTTATGCCGCGTGGGACAAGAAGGACATGCAGAGCACCGGATTGTACGCCGCCCCGGGTGACGTGATAACCGTAACGGTTCCCCAAGGCGCCGAAACCGCTGGTCTGAACATCCGGATCGGCGTGCATACCGATTCACTGTGGCATCTCAACCAATGGCACCGTGCCCCGGAGATTACGCGCGTGTTCGACATCACCCAAACCGTAACCCGCGCAGCAAACGCATTCGGCGGCCCCATTTACATTGAAACGCCGCACACGTGCAAACTGGGCCGGTTCAGCGTGAAAATCGACGGCGCCGTGCCGATGCCCTGGTATGTCGCGGGCAAAACCACCGATGAGCAGTGGAAGACGATTCGCAATAACCCCGCGCCGTGGGCGGAACTGCAAACGGATAAGGTTGTGCTGACACTGCCGGCCAAGGATGTGCGCCAGCTCGAAAAGATGGATGACCTGATGGCCTTCTGGGACGGCGTGATGGATTCGTGCGCCGACCTGCTTGGCAAAGAACACAACCGGCAACGCGCTGAACGGTTCGCCACCGATGTTCAGATAAGCGCGGGGTATATGCACTCGGGCTATCCGCTGATGGCCGGGCTGGATATCAGCAGCACCCTGGTCGATAAGGCCCGTATTGTACGCAACGGGCATGGCGGCGTATGGGGATTGTTCCATGAAATCGGCCACAATCATCAGGACGCCATGTGGGTTTATAACGGAACGACGGAAGTAACCGTCAACCTGTTCTCGCTCTATGTGTTTGAGAACATGTGCGGCCTCTATCCGAAAGACAATATACACGACGGCGTGCTGCCGGCCAACCGAGAGAAGAACTTGGAAGGATATCTGGCAGACGGAGCGAATTTTGAAAAGTGGAAAAATGACCCGTTTTTGGCACTGTATATGTACTCGATGATACAGGAAGAGTTCGGATGGAAGCCATTCACAAAGGTGTTTGTCGAGTACCGCGCCGAGGAAGAAGGCAAACTGCCGCAAAATGACGCCGAAAAACGGGATCAGTGGCTCGTGCGTTTGTCTAAGATGCTGGGCAAAAATCTGGGGCCTTATTTTGACGCCTGGGGCATACCGGTTTCGTCTGCCGCGAAAAAATCCATCGCAGACCTGCCTGAATGGATGCCGGCCAATTTCCCGAAATCCCAAGCAACCCCCAAAAATCCAACATAGCCGATTTACAGACAAAGAGTTTACCCAAACAATCTTCCGTAATTGACAAACCGGGGACAGCTGGGCCTCAAAAAGCTTGGCTGTTTCCGGTTTTTGATTTTTTAAAAACTTTCTTGATTTTCTAAAAAAACCCTCTACAATCCGGCGGATTTTGTGCCTGTAGAACACGCAGTCGAGAAAAAACCTTTTTAATCAAGAAAGGGATGGGATTAAATTGGCCGAGGTAATGAGTATTTTAGAAGAAAAAATAGACCCGAAAAACCTCAAATTATTGACCGCGATTAAGAACCCGAGATTGCACGCTTATATCGCCGGGGCGATTGAGCTTTTGAATCCGTCGGAGGTTCTGGTGGTTACGGATTCCAAGCAGGATTTGGCGAATATTCGTGAAATGGCCAGGAACGGCGGCGGCGAGACACCGCTGGCCAAGCCGGGGCATACGTATCACTTCGACGGTTCCAACGACCAGGGACGGGATACATTCAGCACGCGCTACCTGCTGCCCAAAGACATGGAACTGGGCGAATCGCTCAACTCCATCGAGCGCCGGCAGGGTCTGGACGAGGTTCGCGGCTACCTGAAGGACAGCATGAAGGGCCGCCGGATGATTATCTGTTTCTGGTGTCTGTGCCCGACTGGTTCGGATTTTGCGATCTCCTGTGTACAGGTAACCGACTCGCCCTATGTCGCACACAGCGAAAGTATTCTCTATCGTCCAGGCTATGAGCAGTTCAAAAAGCTCGACCCCAATGACGAATTCTTCCGCTTCATGCACTCGGAAGGCGAGGTGGACAAAAACGGCTGCAGCATCCACTGGGAAAAACGCCGCGTTTATATCGATTTAATCGACAATATGGTTTATTCGGTCAATACCCAGTACGCAGGCAATACCGTAGGGCTTAAAAAGCTGGCGCTGCGCTTAGCCATCCAGAAGGCCTCCAAAGAGAGCTGGCTGGCCGAACACATGTTCATCATGGGCGCCAAAGGCCCCAAAGGGCGCACCACCTACTTTGCCGGCGCGTTCCCGTCGGCCTGCGGCAAGACCTCGACGGCGATGCTGCCGGGGCAGACGATTATCGGCGACGACATCGCTTATTTCCGCAAACGCAACGGCAAAATGTACACCGCCAACGTTGAACAGGGCATTTTCGGCATTATCGGTGATGTCAATCCCAATGACGACCCGGTGATTTATGAGGCACTGCAAGCGCCGGGCGAAGTGATTTTCGGCAACGTGCTGATTGTTGACGGCGTACCGTACTGGGAAGGCATGGGGTGTGACCTGCCGAAAAAAGGCGTCAATTTTCAGGGCGACTGGTGCGAAGGCAAAAAAGACGCCGAAGGCAGCGTGATTCCGCCGTCGCATAAGAACGCCCGCTATACCATCCGGCTGGATGCACTGGCCAATCTCGACCCGGAGTTGGAAAACCCCAACGGCGTGCCCGTCGGCGGCATTATCTACGGCGGCCGCGACAGCGATACCCAGGTGCCGGTCGAACAGGCGTTCAACTGGGCCGAGGGCATTATCGCCAAGGGCGCCTCCATCGAGTCGGAGACGACCGCCGCCACACTGGGGCAGCACGGCGTGCGGAAATTCAACATTATGGCCAATCAGGATTTTGTCTCAATCCCGCTGGGCCGGTATATCCAGAACAACCTGAATTTTGCCGACGGCGTCAAGAATCCGCCGGCGATTTTTTCGGTGAATTACTTCCTGCGGGATGAAACAAACAAGTTTCTCAACGGCAAGCTGGACAAGATGATCTGGCTGCTGTGGGCGGAGCTTCGCGTCAACGGCGATGTTGACGCGATTAAGACGCCGACCGGCTGGATTCCGAAATATGAGGATTTGGCGCCGCTGTTCAAGGAAAAACTGAACAAGAAGTACACCAAAGATGATTACGTCAAGCAGTTTGCGATTCGCACAGCCAACCTGCTGGCCAAGTACGACCGCGTCGAAAAGATTTATCGCGACAAGGTGGCCGATACGCCGCAGCTGGTTTACGATACCTTTGCGGCCGTCCGTAAACGTCTCAAAGACGCCCAAGCCAGACACGGCGACCTCATCAGCCCCCTGGCCCTGTAGCGTCTTTTTCTGACCTCAACGGCCGCTGTGAGATATCCGAAACGGCTTTTTTTATTGATTTTGATGGCTAAATGCCTTTTCCTATAAGGCAGATTTTGAACCATAGCATTTTGCGGGAATCCGGTGATGAAACGTTTTTTTTGTTTTCTATTCATTGGTTGTGTTCTTGCTTACACGTCCGGTATTTCTTTTTCGGCGTATTCCGGCGGGCTGGGAACACTCTCTGACCCTTACCAAATCGCAGATGTCAATGATTTGCTGTACCTGTCGGCGCACATAGATGACTATGATAACGCTTTCCGATTAACTGCCGATATTGATCTTGCCGGATACTCCTTTAATGCCGCCCTGATTGCTCCCGATGTCGGGGGAAGCGGCGGTGAGACCTTTGAAGGCGTGACCTTTAAGGGTGTCTTTGACGGAGACGGGCATGTCGTTCGGAACTTCCGCATTGATGATGTTTACGCCGCCGACTACCTGGGCTTGTTCGGCTATGCTCAGAATGCGACGATCAAAAATCTGGGACTGGAAAATGTTGTCATTGTTCCGACTGCTTATGACTTTCAAAGTGTTTATCGCGGCTGCCTGGTCGGCATTCAGGAATCCGGGGCTATCGAAAATTGCCATGTGATCGGATCACTAACCGGCGGGCGATATTACATTGGCGGCATTACGGGCTATTCCAGCGGTATTATCCATCGTTGTTTTGCGGACATCTCTATCAATCCCAACCAATGGGGCAGCAGCAATATCGGCGGCATTGTCGGAAAATTGGAGGGTGGAACCCTCAGTAGTTCATACAGCCGCGGTAGTATTCAGCAGGGTTCGGGTAACGCCAACATGGGCGGTCTGATAGGATTTGTCGGCGCCGAGGCAGCCGGTTTTGTGCGTAATTGCTATAGTCATTGTTCGGTCATAGGCGACACCGGCGTCGGTGGATGCATCGGGCGTATCCAGAACGCATCAGCCGTTGTGGAAAATTGTTACGCGACGGGTGTCGTACAGGGCCGTCAATCGTACGGCGGTTTTCTGGGACAATTAATCAGCGGAACGGTAACCAACTGCTTCTGGGACCGCCAGACCAGCGGCGTTTTCTCGCAAAGCGCCGCCGGTACGCCGCTTTATACTTATCAGATGAAAACCCGTTCGACCTTCACCAATGCCGGATGGGATTTTGTCGATGTCTGGAGCATCTGCGGAGTAACCAACTATCCGCGCCTGACCTGGCAGATTCCCGCGGGCGACTGGGTCTGCCCCGATGGCGTCACGCTGGCTGATTTTGCATTCCTCGCCCAGCGCTGGATGATGAACGATTGCGGCTCCAACAGCGCCTGCGACGGCGCTGACCTTGATCTTTCCGATGCCGTCGATCTTCCTGATTTGCTCCGCTGGCTGGAGCAATGGACCCAAAATCCGTAAAAACGAAAGAGCCGTCCTCTTTTTCCGCGCCTTTGAGTGTTTGACATCTGCCCCATTTGGGGCTATGATTTCTGTATGCGAACACTGATGAATCTGCTCTATTGCGTCGCGCTGGCGGCGTACAGCCCGAAAATTCTCTATCGCCGGCTGTTTGAAGACCGCTATCGCGGCGGCTGGCGTCAGCGGCGCGGGTACGTCGATAGAATTTGTCCCGACAAGCCGTGCATCTGGATTCATGCCGTCAGCGTTGGCGAGGTCAACGCCGCCCGCACGCTCATCGATGAATTGCGCCGACAAATGCCCGATTACGAAGTCGCGCTTTCCTCGACCACCGATACCGGCCTGGCCCGCGCCAAGGCGCTGTATGAAAAAGAGCTGGCGGTTTTTTACTTCCCATTCGATTTTTCATGGATTATGAAACGAGCCTTTGGCCGACTGAATCCGGCGATGATACTGCTGATGGAGCTGGAGGTCTGGCCGAACCTGGCCTCCATCGCCGCCGAAAAGGGCATCCCCGTGGTCGTGGTCAACGGCCGCCTGAGTGATAAAAGTTTCCCCAAATACCAGAAAATCCGCCGCCTCACACGAGCTATGTTCCGCAAGGTTGCCCTTGTGCTGGCCCAGACGGACGAATACGCCCGGCGGTTTATCGACCTGGGCTGCGATCCCCAAAAAGTCATCGTTACCAGTTCGCTCAAATACGACACCGCACAAACGAGCGGCCCCGTCCCCGGCGCCAACCGTCTGGCGCAGCAGATTCATCTTGACACCGAACCCTTGTGGGTTGTCGGCGGAACCGGCCCCGGCGAGGAAAAAATTGCGCTGGATGTCTTTGCGAAACTCAGGCAGGATAATCGTCTTGCCAATCTCCGGCTGGCCGTCATCCCGCGAAAGCCGGAGCGATTTGACGAGGTTGCCGCCCTGATTGAACAAGCGGGCTTTGGATGCGTCCGCTACAGTGTCCTGAAGGCAGACGATTCAGAAACGGCCGGCAAGCCCGCTGTCATCCTTGGCGATACGATGGGCGATTTGAAAAAGTTTTATGCACTGGCGTCGGTCGTGTTTGTCGGCCGCACGCTGGTCCCGATGGGCGGCTCGGATATGATGGAGCCGGCCGGGCTTGGAAAATGCACGCTCTTTGGGCCGCATGCCTTTAATTTCAAGCAGACCGTTGAAGTATTATTGCAAGGGAACGGCGCCATTGAGATCGCCGATGAAAATGCCCTCTGCGAGAAGACCCTGCAGTGCCTGACTGACAGCAATTATGCCCGCCGTATCGGGGCTAACGGCCAGAATATTATCCGGCAAAACCAGGGCGCCACACAAAAAACCCTCGACGCCATCCGGCAAATTTCAAGTTCCCCGCTGCGACCTTCTGTTTGAAGCGGGGCATTTATTTTTCGGCCGACAGCGATTGCCTTAATTCTCTTTCTTTCTGCGCATTCCAATAGCCGCAATCCAATTCAAAGAAAACAGAGGTGTAGGGTACGGCAAAATCGGTTTTAAGAATCAGAATATTAAATGTCTCCGCCGCCTCGTCGAGTTTATAAATAATTTCTTCATGAGGAAGCTCTTTGATGTTTTGGCTGCCAAGCATCTTCTTTAATTGTTCGCGATACTGTTTCACACCTGGCGTATTTTCATCGGAAACATAATTTAATTCCGCATCGAGATAAATATTCGCCTTTACATGTGTTGCCTTCTCAATGGACTCCACAACCGATGCCAAAACTTCGAGATGATCTTTATTCGCCGCAACCGTTTCAATCCCGGGCCTGCTTTGCTTCGGATACGCAGAATCGGCAACGACAATCCAGTTTCGATGTCCGAAAAGCAGCAGGTCTTCATTCAGTTTGTCTTCCCATGCGTTTCCTGAAATAATCCTCTGTGAACAGCCCAAACAAAGAAGCACACCCGTAAGTATTACAGCCATCGGAAAACACCTTAACCCTTTTAAGTTACTCATCTTGATTCCTCTTCTCAAAAACGAGATTTTGTTTTCTGCTTGCTATTAAACGGTACGGTCAATGCCGCCGATTAAGCCGATGTGGGACTCGCCGGAGTCCCTTTCGACGCGGACGGAGTTCAGCCGGCGACGTCAAAGGCCATCAAAACCTCGCCGTGGCGGATGTAAAGTGTTTTTTGGCACACCACCGGATGCGCCCAGTGTTCTTTTTGACCCAGCGTAACGACAAATGAACTAATCAGTTCAAAGCCCTCCGGCGACGGCTTAACCAGACCCACCCGTCCTTCTTTTTCCGCATAACAGTAGAGCATCCCGTCGGCAAACGTCATACTGCCCTTGTTAATCCATGGATGTATCCAGCGGACAGCGCCGGTCTTCCAATCGGCACAAAGCCATTGGCCGTCGTCGTTGCCGCGCCAGTCGGTTGTGTAGATGTAATCGCCGAGAATCACAAAACCGCCGTGATGACAGTCGATGTCGGGATTGGACCAGACCTTTTCGACGCCAGCCGCATCCGCCGCCAGCCGAAGCTGGACAGCACCCATATCATAGCCGCTGGAATACAGAATCAGCCCCTCTTTAAAGTACGGCGTGTTCGGGTGAATTCGCTTGTTCGCGGCGGCATACTCCTCAATCGGCCATGTCCATAAAACAGTCCCATCGGCGGCATTGAGGCCAAACAAAATGCTGTCTGTCATGCCGGCGATGACGGTTTTGCCCCCCCATTCGAACGCAATCGGTGACGAATAGGCACTTCGGTTTCCATTGGATGGCGTCGTCCAGACAACGGAGCCGTCCGTTTTATTCAATGCGACAACCATGGCCTTTTGGCCCCCGGCGATGAAAATCACCTTGTCCTGCACAATCAGCGGCGATTCGGCAATGCCCCAGTTGCCGTATTGACCCTCAAACTGACCAAACGCATCGACCAGCCAGACCTTTTGACCGGTCTGGGCATCAAAGCAGCCGACCTGCCCGGCGCCGCTGATGACATAGACCCGCCCTGCCTGGACGGTCGGCGTACACCGCACACCGGGAAACGACCGTTTCCACTCGGATCCGTAATTGGCGGTCCACAGGATTTTGCCGCCGGTATCCAGACAGGTCAAAATCCCGTCGTTTCCGACCATGCCGGTCAGATATATCCTGCCGTCGGCAATCGCCGGAGACGAATAGCCCTCGCCCAGCCCCTCGGCTGTCCACAGCGGTTTTGGACCTTGTTCGGGCCATTGCTTTAACAGGCCGGTTTCGCGGCTGATGTTGTCACGGTTGGGGCCTTGCCATTGCGGCCAGGCGGAACTTTCGGCCGGACCGCTCGCCGGCACAGCGGGAGCGGCATTTTTATTCTGCACATCGACGCAGACCAGACGGCCGTCGGCATTGCGGACATAAATGCGGCCATCGGCCAGAACCGGTATCGTCCAGCACCGGCCGGACAGCACCTCGGCCGAAGCAATCGGCTGATAGCTTTCAGGCGAGGCCTTGACGGTGCAGAGCGTTCCTTTTTCGCCGATGACAATCAGCGTCTTGCCAGCCGCACACAGCGCCCCCTTCTTCGGAGCAGATTCAGCCCATTTCTGCAGACCCGTTTTCCAGTCCACACAGACCAACTGATTATCGTCGATGCCGTACAGGAAGCCATCAATCAGTACCGGCCCGCTCATCTGGGAACGCATGTTCTTGTTTTCCCATATCTGTTTGGGCTGGGCGGATGAGATATCGACCAGAACCGCTCCGTGATTGTAGCCGGAGGTGATAAAACATTCTTTCCCGGCAATAATCGGATCGGCGGCGTTGACATCATATTGGGTCTTCCAGGGAAAGGACCAAAGCACTTTTCCATCGGCGGCCTGAATGCCCATCAGAGAATCCTTGCCGAAAATCGCCACACAGCTTATTCCATCCTGCGTGTAAGGAACAGGCGTGGCGTAGCCGGGTTCACTGTCGTCGCTTTTCCAAAGGATCTGACCGGTGTTTTTATCGAGGGCCAGGCCGGCAGCGCCGACATTGAAAATCACCTTGCCGTCGAGAATCAGGGGCGATGTGGCAATGCCCCATGTCGGGTTCTTGGACGAAAGCCGGTTTTCCCACAGAACCTTGCCGGAGTCGGCGGCCAGACAAAGAACATACCCGGTCTTGCTGATGGTATAGACCTTCCCTTCGCTGACCGTAGGGGTAGCGCTGGTGCCACCCTCATAGTATTTGGGGTTCAGTTTTTCAGCATATTCGTGCCGCCAGAGTTCCTTGCCGCTGACGGCATCAAAACAATACACAACATCCGTTTCCTTGTTGATGTTGCCCATCGCATAGGCCTTGCCGCCCGCCACCGAAACAGCGGAAAAACCGATTCCCAGTTCGGCCTGCCAGAGGATTTTGGCCTCCTTGAGGGCCGCCGGGTCCCAGTGGGTTTCTTTGCTGATGCCATTATAATCCGGTCCGCGCCAATGCGGCCAGTCGGCTCCATACGTTACGGTCCCGCTCAGTAGTACCCCCATCAATATCCCTGTTTTCCAGCATGAAAAGATAGCCATTTGTGTTCTCCCTTATAGTTGTACTGTGTAATTTCATTTACGTTCTTTAAGTCTTAATGGAGCCAGTAAGTTATGTCGCCTGTAATGATAGAACCGAGCCAGCTCTCGGCGTT
>JAKEGM010000019.1 GCA_022615575.1 Planctomycetales bacterium | reverse complement strand
TCAAAACTGTTATGGACGCAATAAACCTCGAAATCGGCTTGTGTGCGGAGTTGTTCGGCCAAAAGTCGGGCGCAGTCAATCCGGCTGTCAATAATTAGAATACGAGATACCCGTTTGTTGAGTTCACTGGTCGGAATATCGTGTTCTTTCATAAACCGTTTCAGCTCATTGAGGGGGATGCGGCGGTCTTTTGAACCCGGAATCCGGTAGCCGCGAAGCTGGCCGGAATCAAACCACTTTGTAACGGTGCGCGGCGCTACATTGCAAAGCAGGGCGACCTGTCCGGTTGTTAAAACATCTTTTTTATGCATTATCGTATCCGTTCCGTGCGGCTCAACGGCCGGGTTAGTGTTATCCATGTTCGATTATCCCATCCGGCCGACATCTGTTTCGGCGCTAATCCATCGGCTTGAGAAGCCGGAAGAATAACTAACCGATGATAGATATGCCGTATTTTTGCAAAATAAGGCAGTTTTTTAGAACAGTATGTCCGATAAAAAGCCAACAAGATGTTTCGTGTCGTGTATTCGGCGGAAAATTTACAGACATTTGTCGCAAAAGAACCTGTTTACGGGAGGTTTTTGCTTGACCCCGGCGGTAAAATGTGTAACATAAAGGCGTAAGCTCGATGTTCGAGATTATGCAGTAAAAACCCCTTATGTATGGTTTCATCCGGCTTATTGCGGGTGGAAGCGAGGGAAACGACCTGCGGAAGGCGGGTTGCAAGCAGTGCTTCAAGAGCATCGATATCGTCCGGCAGGGCGAAAGGCGAAAGGATTGATTGACACTTCGCCAAGTCCACAACCCGGGTGAATCGGTGAGTTTGGCGAAAGGGAATTTTTGTGATACATTCTGTGAAGTCCTGCGGCATAAAATGGATTTGCCGGGGGATAAAACCAAGGGAATACGCGTTTTCTGTGAAAAAACCGCCTTTTTATGGCAAAAAGGCGGTTGTGTCCTCACTGCGAGGAATGTGCGCAGAATTTGCCCGTGCGTCTATGATTTCCTGAATATATCCAGCCCTTTCAAGTCATTTCTTGAGCGGTCGCCTGCATTTCCGAGGATGCCTTTTCTGTGGGTCTATAAACGCAACTTCGACTGTGAACAGGAAAGGTGTCAACAATGGAAATACTTGCAGAAATGGGTGTCATAACAAGCATTTTTTTCGGGGTGGTGGGTATTTTGTCGGGGGGGCTTATCGTCTTTGCGGTGCTCCAGGGGGCTACCAAAAACCGTGCCAGAGTCGCCCGGGAAGAACTGGAGACCCGTATTGAAACCGCCAAAAAACAAGCCGAAACCATTCTGAAGGAAGCCCGCCTGGATGCCGCCAGCGAGGTGATGAAAAAACGGCAGGAATTTTCCGCCGAGGTCAATGCCCGTGAAAATGAACTGCGAAAGCAGGAGATGGAACTGACCAAAAAACAGGACTTTCTTGAACGGCAGCAGGACAAGGTTGGACAGCAGGAAAAACAGCTTGCCAACAAAGACAAGGAACTGGAACGGCAGGTTAATACCTACAATAACCGAAACAAGGAGTTGGCCAATCTGGTCGCTCAGCAGAAAAATCAGCTTCTCAAAATCACCTCCCTGGATGTCGAACAGGCCAAGGAATTGCTGCTGAGCCGGCTGGAAGACGAGTGCGAGCGGGAAATGAGCCAGGTCATTCAGCGAAAAACCGCCCAAGCCGAAGAAATGGCCGAAGAAAAAGCCAAGGAAATCATCAACCTGGCCATTCAGCGGTATGCCGCGGAGCAGACCTGCGAGGTCAGCGTTTCCATGGTGGATATCCCCAGCGACGATATGAAGGGGCGGGTCATTGGCCGCGAGGGTCGAAATATCCGGGCGTTTGAAAAGGCAACCGGCGTGGACGTTATTGTGGATGATACGCCGGGCGTGATTGTGGTCAGCGGATTTAACCCGATTCGTCGGGAAGTCGCCCGGCTGAGCATGGAACGGCTGATTCAGGATGGGCGTATTCACCCCAGCCGGATTGAAGAGATTGTCAACCAGGCCAAAAAAGATGTGCATTCCCGCGTCATTCAGCTGGGCAAGGAAGCCGCCGAAGAGGTTGATGTCCGGGGCCTGAATAACAAGATTATCGGGATGCTTGGTGCGCTGCACTATCGAACCAGTTACGGCCAGAATGTGCTGCGTCACAGCGTGGAAGTGGCATTCCTGGCACAGGTTATGGCCGATGAACTGGGTCTGGACGGCTCCGTGGCCAAGCGGGCAGGGCTGCTGCATGATATCGGCAAGGCGATGGATCGCGAGATCGAGGGCGGCCATCCTGCGATTGGCGCCAACTTCCTGCGCCGGTTTAAGGAAAGCAACATCGTCCTCAATGCCGTCGAGGGCCACCACGGCGACATCCCGGCGGACAATCCTTATACCCCGCTGGTCGCCGCCGCCGATGCAATCAGCGCATCCCGGCCCGGCGCTCGCCGTGAAACGCTGGAGCGTTATATCAAGCGGCTGGAAAAACTGGAAGAAATCGCCGCCGGATTCGAAGGCGTGGAAAATTGCTATGCGATTCAGGCCGGCCGCGAGATTCGCGTGATTGTCGATGCTGAAAAGATCAACGACGATGTGGCGGTCAAGACGGCGCGGGATATCGCCAAAAAGATCGAAGACGAAATGACCTATCCCGGCGAAATCAAGGTAACCCTGCTGCGCGAAGTGCGCTGCATCGAATACGCCAGATGATAAAACCACGAATTTAATTTTAAACGCAGATTAACGCGGATTTTTAATTATAATCAGTGAAAATCTGTGGGAATCTGTGTCAAAAATAATCAGACAGAGCGGCTATGAAGATAAACGTGCTTTGCATCGGTGATATTGTGGGGCGGCCCGGCAGGCGCATCCTGTCGCAGCAGCTGTTTGGCTTCGTGCGCGACAACAGCATCGACTGTGTGATTGCTAACGCGGAGAACGCCGCCGGCGGCTCCGGGCTGACGCCGCAGATTTATGACAAACTCCTCAAGTACGGCGTGCATTTGATTACCCTGGGCGACCACTGCTTTCGCAAGAAGGATATTATCCCCACCCTTGAAAATCAGAAAAACATCGTTCGTCCGGCCAACCTGTCGCAGTATGCCGCCGGCAAGGAAGCCGCGATTTATCAAACGTCCAAAGGCGCCACGGTGGCTGTCGTTACGCTGATTGGGCGCATTTTTATGAAGCCGGCGGATTGCCCGTATGCCAAAATCGACAGTTTGCTGACCCGGCTCAAAAGCCAGGCGGATATCGTCTTTGTCGAGGTTCACGCCGAAGCCACCAGCGAGAAGGTCGCGATGGGATACTATCTGGACGGCAAGGTCAGCTGCGTCTTCGGCACGCATACCCACGTCATGACGGCGGACGAACGGATTCTGCCGGGCGGCACGGCCTATATCACCGATATCGGCATGACCGGCGCCGCCGATTCGGTGCTTGGCCGCAACCCGGAAAGCGTGATTCGGGCGTTTCGCACGCAGATGCCGTATCCGTTTGAAGTGGCCGCCGGCGATGTCCGCCTCAACGGCATTGTGGTGACGGCCGACAGCCACACCCAAAAGGCCGAGCGCATCGAACGCATCGTTCTGTGCGACCAGGCCTCGCCCGACACACTGACCTACGACAGCGACGACGGCAAACCCGACTACAACAATGGGTTTTAATTAAAAGCAATTCGGAGAGGAAATTCCCTGTATTTTCCTGTTTTCAGCGGCTAAATGTGAAAATAATTTTTCAATTTAGGTATTTTTCCCGATATCGCTGTGCCTATTATCGGAATATAATAGATGCTGTAAAAAAATGCTGATGGAGAACGGCAGACAGCCGCCGCCGGTAAACGGAAGGTTTTATGCCGCTCGCTGATTCAGGGAGGACATGCCGGGGGGCGGGAGAAAGCGTATGCTTTCAATGTTTACAGGAAAAGGGTATCTCTGGGGGGAGGCGCAGTGTATCTTCACTTTCGTTCAAGCGAAGTTTTTCCATATATATGTTTTAGCGCAGACGTTCTGCGCAAATAGAAGACAGGTTGCAAATGAAATCGAATTAGAGGTATTAAAATGAAAAAGCTGTTTTCAATCCTGTTTTGTTTCTGTTGTATTTGTGTTCCTTTTGCAGTAGGCGACTGGGATCCGAGCCAGCCACACAAAATGCATTATCCGCAATTACCCCAAATCGAGGGCGGTTGGGATGTCTGCATGTGCTGTCAGTGGCTGGCGGATGACTTTCGTTGTACGGAAACCGGCACTATCGATGACATCCATCTCTGGGTGTCCTTCATGCGGGATGATGTATTTGACCTGATTGATCCTGCAATGTGGGACATCAGTATTCATGCGGATGCCGGCGGTATTCCCGGTCCTGTTCTTTGGCATTTCATGGGTGGAAATATCGCAGTCCAGTCATACGCCCAGGGGCCTCAGGGCTGGGTATGTCCCAGTCCGCCGCCATTGATCGTTCCTCCGTTTCCCACACCGGACCATTCCGGGGTATGGCAGGTTAATTTTACCCACTTGATGGAACCCATGGTTCAGTACCAAGGGAACACCTATTGGCTGGTTGTCAAAGTAAACTTGCCGTGGCTGCCTCCGCCCGCAGTGGGCTGGAAGAACTCCGCTTCTAATCCTTTTCAGAAGCCGGCCATGTTCAGTGTTGATGGCTATTTCTGGCAGCCCATCCAAACGGTAGTGCAAGACGTGCAAGACCTGGCGTTTGTCATCACGGGTAATCCTCTTCAGCCAGAACTCGATTTCGGCGACGCGCCGGACTTCCCGACCGCAATAGGGTACCCAACGTTGTTAATCAACAACGGAGCCAGACACATTATTGGTGGCCCATGGCTGGGAGATGCTCCGGATGCTCCGGATGGCGAGGCCGATGGCCAGCCGACCGTTAATGCCGACGGCGATGACCTCGACTTAAACGGAGACGATGAAGACGGCGCCATCATTCCGGTGATGTACCAAGGGGTGCCGGCGTATATCCTGTTGTGGGTCTCCGGCGGCGGCGGGGTGGTTGAGTACTGGATTGATTTCAACCAGAATAAAGTGTGGGAACCTGCTGAATTGATATACAATACCTATTTTCCGGACGGCAACTATAACATGTATGTGACGGTGCCGGCGAATGCGGTGGTTGGGCAGACATACGCCCGATTCCGTATCAGTACCGCCGGCGTCGGTTCGCCGACCGGTCCGGCATGGGACGGCGAGGTGGAGGACTATCCAGTTATCATCGAGGAAGGTCCAAAGGCAGACCTCGGCGATGCGCCCGACAGCACCAACAGCAGCGGGGTGAATATGACAGCCTATCCGGCGGGAGGCCCTCCCGGCGTTTTGGCAAATTACCCGACTGTTTTTAGTGGGACTGCGCCATATGGTCCCAAGCATTGGGCGCCGCTGAGCGATGCATGGCTTGGACAGGGTGTAACGCTGGAAGACGAAGCGGATAGTGGTGTGGATCAGGACCCGACCAACAACATTATCCCAGTGAATGATCAGCCGGATATGGACGGCGCTGACGATGGGTTGGTTTTGCCGGTGAATATGCCGCGGTGCAAATGGACGAACGTAGATTACACGGTTAATGTTCCTTCGACCATAGTCGGCGTCTATTATGTCAATATCTGGTGCGACTTCAACCGCGACGGCGACTGGAATGATCAGGTCAGCGGGTGCGCCCTTGGCGATGTGCCCGAATGGGCGGTGCGAAACCAGATGCTCGTCGGACTTTCGCCGGGTCTGAATACCGTTACGTCGCTGCCGTTTGTGTCATGGCATCCGACAGACGGTCCTGCGCCGTTATGGATGCGCATTACCATATCCGAACAACCCTGGCAGCAGGCGTGGGGCGCCGGCGGCTGCGGACCCAGTTCCGGGTATGCCATTGGGGAAACGGAGGATTACCTTGTCCTGCCGGATACAACCTGCACGGAATGTGCAGACCTGAACTGCGACCGGCTGGTTGACCTGAGCGACTTTGCGATGTTCGCGTCGCAGTGGCTGTCAACGTGTCCGTAAGGGGGACATTGGCAAAGCGGGGTCGGGATAGAACCCCGAATCTATAAGCGTTTTTTCTTATAGAAAGGCCGATGCCAGGAGGGCATCGGCCTTTTATTTTCACGCGGGTTTTCCCGTGATTGTTTTGAACCTGCGAGTGTTGTATAATCCCCCTTATGGCCAAAACAAAACCACAACTTCCGGTTTTGACGGTAACGCAGCTTAACACCATGATTCAGGTGGCGCTGGAGGAAAAACTGCCGTCCCGGCTGATGCTGCGCGGGGAGATCAGTGATTGGAAGCGGCATTCCAGCGGGCACTGCTACTTCCTGCTCAAGGATGCCGACGGCCAGATTCCCTGCACACTGTGGGCCAGCAAATTCCGCGAGGTCAAATTCCGCTGTGAAAACGGCCTGGCGGTAGTGGCGACCGGCCATGTCGAGGTCTATGTGCCCGGCGGCAGGTACCAGTTCTACGCCGACAAATTCGAGCCGGCGGGCATCGGCGCCCTGCAGCTTGCCTTTGAGCAGATGCGCCGCCGCCTGGAGGCCGAAGGGCTGTTCGAGGCGGCCCGCAAAAAACCGCTGCCGCGCTGCCCGATGCGTATCGGCGTTGTTACCAGCCGTTCCGGCGCGGCCCTGCATGATATCGCAGAAAGCATCTTTAACCGCTGGCCGTGTGCCCGGCTGTTTGTGTTCGATACGCCCGTTCAGGGCGAAGGGGCCGCTGTGCGGATTGCCGCGGCCATCGCCAAGGCCAACCGGATGCGGAAACGCTTGGGGCTGGAGGTGCTGATTGTCGGACGGGGCGGCGGCTCGATGGAAGACCTGTGGGCGTTCAATGAAGAAGCGACCGCGCGGGCGATTTATGCCTCCGCGCTGCCGGTCATCAGCGCCGTCGGGCACGAGGTGGATGTGACGATTACCGACCTGGTCGCCGATGCGCGGGCCTCGACGCCGAGCCGGGCGGGCGTGATTGCCGTGCCGGATTCCCGCGACGAGTTGCAGAAACTGCATTCGCTGAGCCGCCGGCTGTCTCTCAATGTGCATTCTTGTCTCCGGCATGGCAGAAATCGCCTGGCGACGGTGCTGGCCAGCCGGGTTTTCCGCTCGCCGCTGGGGCCGGTGCAGATAGCCGCCCAAAGAGCTGACGAACTGGCATTGCGGCTGGCTGGGGCAGCCGGGGGATTTCTGGCCCGGCTCAAAGACCGGCTGGAGCGGATACGGGCGATGGTCCAGCGGTTCGAACCGGCCCGCCTGCTGGCTCGACGGCAGATGGCGATCCAGACGATGGAAGGGCGAAACCAGGCCGCGGCAGTCCGAATCCTCGCTAAAAACAAATTGCAATTGGCGGCGTTAGAGAATAGATTACAGGCGATGGATCCGCGCTCGGTGCTCAATCGCGGCTACAGCATCACCATCAATGAACGCACGGGCCGACTGGTCACGGACACTGCACAGGTGCAGACCCATGACCGGCTGACGACGGAACTGGCGAAGGGTCAGAAAATCCACAGCCGGGTCGAGGATGTCGAAAGTTAAAGGTTAAAGGGAAAAATGCAAAATTGAGGAAACGGTTGCACCGCGGCTTGTTTAAGACCCCCTCGTCGCTGCGCGACGCTCCCCCTTGGCAGGGGGAGAACGATGTCAGGTGTGAAAGTTATGGCGAAAAAACAGGACGACAAAAAAAACGAATTGGACAAATTGTCCTTTGAACAGGCGATTGAAATGCTGACCGGCATCGTCGATAAAATCGAGACCGGCCAGGTGCCGCTGGCCGAAAGTTTGCGGCAGTATGAAAAGGGGATGGCCCTGATTAAACGCTGCAGGGCTATTTTGCTGGATGCGGAAGAACGCATCGATCAAATCGCCGAAGACAAGAACGAGCCGCAGGAAGATGTCCTGGACGAGGACCTTGGCGCCGATGAGGAATCTCCGGAAGACGAGGCGCCCTTCTAAGCGGACGACGGATGGCAGAATAATGCGGGCGTGGCGGAATTGGCAGACGCGCAAGATTTAGGTTCTTGTACCCTCGCGGTGTGAAGGTTCGACTCCTTTCGCCCGCAGTTAACCTGACTCTGTAAAATGTGATTTTACCGTCTTCGTCGGGCTTTTGGTTTTTGCGGCCCCCGTTGCTGGTTTGCGATGGCGCTGTTAACGGTTCGAGCGGTTTTTCCGCTTATACTGAATTTTTTTAGTAAACCCAATCCGCCCGGGGGGTATCCTGCAGATGAGGACTTTTTTAGCAGAGAGCGATGAAACCCCAAACTGAAGCAATCATGTTTCTGATTTCAGCCGCCGTCCTTTGGTCGTTTGGAGGGCTGCTGATTAAATCCGTAATGTGGAACCCGATGGCTATCGCAGGGATGCGAAGCGCCATAGCCGTTCTCGTTCTTTTATTGGTTATCCGGAAAGACCGCTTTACGTTTTCGTTTTCTCAAATGGCCGGGGCCGTTTTTTATTCGGCAACCATGATTTCATTTGTTTGTGCAAACAAATTAACAACGGCGGCAAATGCTATTATTTTACAGTACACGGCTCCGGTATATGTGGCTGTCTTTGGGATATGGCTGCTGAAAGAAACCGTGCGGCCCTCCGACTGGATTGTCATTACTGCGGCCATAGCGGGTATTTGTTTATTTTTTATCGACAAGGTGTCCCCCGGGAATCTGTTGGGAAATATCCTGGCCCTTGCCAGCGGCGTAACCTTTGCATTGATGATCGTTTTTCTGCGAATGCAAAAGGACGGTTATCCTCTCGGTTCCATTTTTATGGGGAATGTGATAACGGCATTGCTTATGATTCCCTTTATGTTTCGTGCGGTCCCCAAAGATTTCAACAGCTGGATTGCCTTGTTTCTGTTAGGCGTTTTTCAGCTGGGCCTTTCCTACCTTCTTTACTCAATAGCCATCAAGAGCGCCACGGCCCTTGAAGGCATTATGATTCCATTGCTTGAACCCATCTTAAACCCTCTTTGGGTGCTGCTCTTTTTGGATGAAAAACCAACAGCGTGGGCTTTCATTGGCGGGTCTGTTGTTATTCTTTCCCTGATGATTCACGCCAAAATAAAAAGCAATCAAATCGGAACACGTCAATAGATGGATTTGTTTGACAGAGCGCTGTTTCCCTGTTCGCTGTCTTTGTCTGCTCCATTTCAAACCGCCTGCGTTCCTTGTAACCCATTAGCATACAATCAGTTAACGTTCTTGTTTTTCGGAGGGGCACTGTCAAAGGGGCATTGATTAATCATTGCGAAGGGTGCTCTCTTGACAATTCGGATGCCGCAAGAGAAGATATGTCCGTTATGAATATCGGAGAAAACGACAATCGGGAGATTCACTGCCAGGCGATGGGACACGATGTCCCGTTTTCCTATTGCCGGAAAGGCGCAGCGGCTCAGCCCTGCCGGAAAATATTTGACTGCTGGTATCAGTTCTTCGATATCGAGCGGTTTATGCAGGACCATTACACCCAGGACCAGATTCATCGTATTCTCTCGCCCCCCCAACCTAAATTAACGACCCTGATCGATCTGATTCAGCGGGCCAAGGAGAGTGCCGTAAAGAACAGGGCGGACAGGGACGAAGGGGGCGGGTCGTGAATTCCGCGGGCGACAGCCCAAATTCCGCAGGGACGACGGATCAGATAAAAGAACCGAAATTTTATTAGTATGCGTATGAACCCAAGAAAGGCCGCGTGGAGAATTAATCGATGGACGACAAAATAACAATACCGCTTTCAGCATCCCAGCGCAACCTGCTCCTGAAATACGAAACCGATTTTGAGAACCCCGACCTCTTTCGTCTGGTCGCGGTTGCTTCCCCCAAAGGCAAACACTACGAAATCCTCCTTGATGAAGAACAGCTCGAAGACCTGCTGGATCAGATATCCGAACTGAGCGACAATGAAGAGAATGAAAAAATGCAGGACAAGCTGGAGAAACTGTGCGATGACCTGTCCGGCTACTCGAGTGAGTTTGGAGACGGTGAGCCGGAGTATTCCGACTATTCCTGCAATACGGGGGCGGTCTATACCCTGAAGGTGGCGCTGGAAAGCGCCCCCGGAATCTGGCGAAAGATCGCCATCCGGGCCGGCCAGACCCTGCACGACCTGCATTCCATCGTCTTTGAGGCATTCGACAGGGATGACGAGCATCTGTACTCCTTTTATATCCCGACCCACCCCCTGAAATCTCGCCCCCGGCGGATTTATGACGTATCGGTCGAATATACGCATCCGTTTAATCTGGAGGAACAGGAATTTGGCGGCCGGCAGCATCACAATGCGGCCATGACGACCATCGAAACCCTGAAACTGACCGAAAAACAGCAATTTTACTATCTGTTTGACTTCGGGGACAGCTGGTGGCACACCATCACGGTCGAGGGGACGCAGGGGAAAGCGGACAATCGGGAATACCCTCGAATTCTGGAACGGAAGAGCGAATCGCCGCCGCAGTATGGGGAGCCGGAAGAAGAGGACGATTACGACGAGTATGATTAGGGGCGAAGCGTGAACCCCCAAAACCGGGAAAGTCAGGTCTTTTTGTGGGTCTATTGAAATAAAAAAAGAGACGAATTTCCTTGAACAGGCGACAGGTTTTCTGTAAAATAGATTTTAAGAATTTGTCCCTATTTCGGCTGACGCATTACGGCCCTGTCTCGTCAGCCAAGATGTAGACATGGCTGCTCGGATATTCTCCTGAAGGGTACAAATATTCATTTTGCATAAGCTCTTTGAAAACTGAGACTTAAAAGCCGTCGGACGAACGTGATTGCAGGTTTTGTGTTGATTTGTTAGACTCTG
>JAKEGM010000158.1 GCA_022615575.1 Planctomycetales bacterium | reverse complement strand
GCTGTTGTTGAGGATTACCCCACTGCCCTCGGGCACAAGATAAGAGCCGAAATCCCCATTCAAAGTATATGTCACCGACACGGCATTGCCTTGGCTATCGACCACCGAAAAGTGTGTGGTCTCCATCTTCTCGCGACTGTCCAGATTGAGGTCAAGATCCGAACTTTTACTCGCTTTCTGTGGATCTATGCCCTTTCTCAGCTCGTCGGCATAGGTTTTGGACATCAACCGCTCTTTGGGGATCTGCGGATTGAAGTCGGGATCACCAAGAAAAAAATCGCGGTCACGATAGCTGCGGCGCATGGCTTCGGTAAGAAGGTGCAGGTATTGGGCCGAATTTTGCCCCAGCGCCTGCAGGTCGTAGCCCTCCATGATGTTGAGAATCTCCGTCTGGGTAATCCCCCCCGAGCTGGGCAGCGGCATGGCAAAGATATCCCAGCCGCGGTACGTGCTATGATCAGGGCGGCGTTCGATGGCACGATAATTTTTCAGATCCTCCAGGGTAATGATCCCGCCATTTTGGCGGATGCCGGCCACAATCAATTCGGCGGTTCTGCCTCGGTAGAACTCTTCCGCTCCCTGCCGCTGGATGCGTTTCAGTGTTTGGGCCAGATCGTGTTGCTTCCAGATTTCACCAGGCTCATAGACCGAGCCATCCACCTTGAGAAAGAAACGGACACTCGAGAGATAATTTTTAAAAAATTCGCGTGAATCGGCCATTTCCTTATGCAGACTTAAGCTGACCGGGAAACCATGCTCGGCCAAACGCACCGCCGGCTCCAGCAATTGGGCCCAGGGAATGGTTCCGAAGCGGCGGTGGGCCAAGGCAAGACCAGCCACAGTGCCAGGAATGCCAATGGCCAGAGGACTGTCGGTGATATGTAGGTCTTCAACAGGTGATTTCCCCCAATTTTTCCCCGATTCATCGAGGAACATTTCGGGAGTGACCGAGGCCGGGGCCTGTAGTCGGAAATCGATTGCCGAACTCTGTCCGTTGCTGCCATAATAGAGGAGGAACCCTTCACCGCCGATATTTCCGCACGAGGGGTAAACGACGGCTAGAACAAAAGCAGTGGCGATGGCGGCATCGATGGCATTGCCTCCCTGACGCAGGATCCCCAATCCAGCTTCAGAGGCCAAAGTTTGGGTACTGACCACCATGCCATGTCTGGCTTCTTGTGGGATCAGCGCTTGAGCCTGCAACGGGGAGCGGTTGTTTAAAATTGCCGATACCAACAGTACGAAATACCATACTCCGCATAATTTCTTCATGAAACCTCCTTGGTTTATGTGTTTGTCAGGTGGGCACTTTGAGCTGTCCGCACCGCCTCTGGATACCTTTCCTGCGCCAGGAGGTTACGTCATTTTTTATGGGAAATTGGTTTTTTACTTGAAAGGACTTATTTCACGAACATGAAGATGAACTCGGAATAGAGGACGCTGTTGCGCTCGCCGAAGAACGGCGAATCGAGGGCCGTGCCGAGCGGCAGGTCGCTGAACAGGATCGGCAGGCCGTTGGCCCGGGCCGGGTCGGCGGCGTCCATAAGCTGAAAGTGGAGATGGGGTTCCATGGATAGGCCGGTATTGCCCACCAAGCCGATGCACTGTCCTTGTTTGACCCGATCGCCCACCTTCACCGGGATGCTCTGGCGCAGGTGACAGTTCATTGAATATTCGCCATTTTGATGGTCAATGATGACGTAGTTGCCGTTGCGGATATGACGCATGCTCAGGCCATTGCTCAGGAGCGAGGGCGACAGCTTTTCGATGCGCTCCATGAAGTCCTCGGTGGGATCGATCGCCAACTCGTCGGGAAAACCGTTGCCCACATCACAGACAATGCCGTCGGCCGCGGCCAATACCTCTCGGTTAAAGATGTGGTAATCATTGACCTGGTTCGACAGCTGGATCACCATATTTTCGCCACGAGCCGCACAGGTGGAGGTCGAAAATTCACCGTTTTCCAATCGGCGGATGTCCATGATATCGATGGCAAATTCCTGGGCTTGGGCACCACGATGACTGTAGCCCAGCGGCAGGCTGCTGACGGTGAGTCGGCCTTTCAGCGGGAATTGGTAGGAACCGCGGCTGGTGTATGGGGTCAGCAGCAAGGATTCGTGCTGACTAAATGGTTTTTCGCCTTGCCTGCCGCTGATTTCAATTTGCAGGCCATCCAGCTTCAAGGGGCCGGCATAGACAAGAGGAGTGATTTTGAACAGATCGAGCGCCAGCTGATCATCCTTGTCCAGGCGTGGCCCCGCCACCAAAGTTTTTTTTAGCGGCGGAACACTTCCGAACCAGGCGTTCAGAAAATATTCTTTCTGTTTATCTGTCAACAGCTGATTAAGTAACTTTGCCGCTGTTGCGGCTCCCGCTTCGATGGTGCTCGCAGACAGGGTCAGGCGTATCACTTCCCGGTTCTCTGCCATACCGATGATGGCCAGCGTTTCGACAGTCGTGACGGAACTGGAAGGATTGGCCAGGACAATCACCGGGAGCTTGATGTTCTGGAACCAGAATGCCCCGTTCTGGAAGCAAATCGGGACGACCTTGTGATCAGGGTTCAGCACAGAAAAATCGAGTGGCCCGCTTGCCCTGGCCTGCATGAGCACGAAAAGAACAAGCAGCATGAACAACAATATTTTTCTTAATGAATTCATTTTTTTCTCCTTTTTTAATTACCGTTTTTTTTCCGTGGATCACTCTTTGACCTCAGTGGGCGGATCCAACCGCCGGGCCTGGATCTGCACTCGGCCATTGACCGTCATCTGCAATCCGCTATAGCGACCGTTCTGCAGGCCGGCGAAGCGGATTTCAATTTCAAGCTGGGGATGCTTGATGAAAAAGCGCTCCGGGCTTTCCGGATAAATGTCCTGCTTTCTGCCCTGATCGATAATCCAGAAAGCGCCGTTCTGCCATTCGACGCTGATGCGGTCTCCCGGATTGATCTCATAAACGCCCGCATAGCAGGCCAATTTTTCTTGGGGAAGCTCGATAGCGGTTTTTTCCGGGAAAATCTTTTCATTCAACCGCTGTCTCTCCGTGATCTTAATTTTTTCCTCGATCGCTGCCAGCGCCGCTGTGGGATTTTCGGCATAACTCAAAACTGTGGAATTGCTCTGGGCCAGATTGGCCACCGGTGCGGCGGGTCCGAACGGAACGCCCAAGGGAGCATAAACCTCCAGGCTGCCTCGCCAGAGTTTCCCCCGGCTGATCAGGACCGATTCATCATCACTGAGGGCAGCCCGAAATATAAGCAAATTGCGAAAAACGGCATCATGGCAACCGGCCGGCCCGACGATAAACTGGCGGGGGATGCGGCTTTCCCTGACAGAGCCGACGCGGATGCCGTCGAGAAAGAGCGTCGTTTCCCCCGGCAGGAAGCGGTGGGAGAGGACGAGCCAGTGCCAGTTGTCGTCATGTGGCACAGGGGGAGATGACAGGCTATCCACGCCGTTGGCGT
>JAKEGM010000157.1 GCA_022615575.1 Planctomycetales bacterium | reverse complement strand
TGGTAAACCGTCCGAGATTTTCCTGAATCCTGGTCACTATCTCACAGGCCGTTTCGCGATACGATTTGCGGATTGAATCTTTCAGCCGAGACGCACCGAACATCTCGTCTTCGGGGTTGCGGGATTCGAAAACACCATCCGTGCAGAGCAGCAGAACCTGACCCGGTAGCGGTTTCGGTCGCCGGCTGGCATGGTAGCGGATCGAAGCGTCCACACCCATGGCCGTCCCCGCCCCTTCCAGCATCTCGAAATGATCCGACACCGGATCGTATAATATTGCGGGCTCGTGCCCGGCCCGCACCCATTCCAATTCATTGCGGCACAGATCGATGCCCAGCAGAAAAAGGGTGATGAAATCATGGGTTTCGGATGTGTCGCTACAAAGCAATCGGTTGATGTCGGTCACGATATCGGCATATTTGCCGCAATTTGCCACACGGCCCCGCAGCAAGCCGCGAGCGGTGGCCATTAAAAGGGCCGCGGCCACTCCATGGCCGGAGACATCCCCCACCGCACCCACAGCTTGATCTTTCGTATCGTTGAGGGTTCCGTAGAAATCATAAAAGTCGCCGCCGGTTTCATCGCAGGAGATACTCTGGCCGGCAACGTCCAGGCCATCCGCCTGGAAGCCTGCCTGACGTAAAAGGCTGCGCTGAACCTCCTGGGCCAGGCTCAGGTCTTTTTTAAGCTGCAGGCGTTCTTTGAGATGATCGGTCATGGCATTAAAGCTTTCGATCAGTTCGCCCACCTCGTCACGGCTGCGTGCTACCAGGTGATTTCCCAGATTGCCCTGTACCACGCGGCGGGCCGCCCGGGAAACCTCATGAATGTTGGCCACGGTTCCACGGGTGGTTCCACGGATGATAAACAGGATCATCAGGATTAACACCAGGATGGAGAAGGTGTCGTAGCGGGTGAAGCTGCCTATGGGATGCAGTATTTCCCGGGTCGGTGCAATTACGGCCAGAAGCCAGGGTGCCTCGTGCAGCCGGTAGTAACCGATGAACCACTCCCCCGACCATCCGGCAAAATCCCGTATAGTGGTGCCGGAGGCTGAATCCCGGATCTCTTCGACCAGCAGCGCTCCCAATGTATTATCGGGTACCGGCAGCGGCAGAGCTTTGCCGGCCTGCCCCCGGATGAACACCCTGCCTTCATCGTCCACGAGCAGGACGTGGGCATTTTCCCAACTTTTCGGGTCCATTATATTTTGTATAAGGCTGGTGAGGCGGACTGATACGTCCAACTGTCCGTCGCTCCTCCCGGAAGTGCTTTCGAAACGGTGTTGGAGAGTGACCGTATTTTCGCCTTTAATGAAGCCGTCGCTGGTCAATAGTTCGAAGCCTTCTTCACCCGTTCCGGGAATAAACAGCCGCATATGCCTCATGGGCTGATGATGTCCATGGCTCATCATGGCACCGTGCGGGGTGAACGTCTTGCCGCCGCCTGAAATATCCGCGGATTCCACCCCTTCCAGGCTCCGAATGCGATCCAGCAGCCACTGTCCGGTCCTGTAAAAATGGGTTTGCCCGACGGCCTCGGCATAGGCCTGAATCCAGTCCTTGAGATGGGCAAGACGCATGTCCACATTGTGGGCCGCCCGCCCCAGCCGTAAAAGCGTAGCGTCTTGCCACTGGGCCACCAAGCGGTCCTTGATCCAGAAATATCCGACGCCGCCCATGGCGGCCGTAAGGACCGCCACGGGCAGGAGAACGAACAGGATGAGTTTGTGCTGCAAACGCCGGAGTCTGATCATCAGGAAGCCTCTTTTTTTAGGAATGCATTGGTCCGAATGCGCCGCTGTGCTCTTGGGAATACATTAGAGCGCAAATTTTCCCCGAGACACCCATAGTTGTTGCAGACGGATCTCTCTTGCGCGTAAACCGGCACCTACATGTGGTTGTACCAGAACTTGAACACCCGTCTTTGGTCTTCATTTTTCACCAGGCAGACCACGCCGTATTTGCCCGGTTCCTTGAAAGTGAAGTTGGCGGCCAGGATGCCGCTGTAGTTCTTCAAAGCGCTTTCCTGTTCGGGCTTGTCCGGGGCGATCACCTTGATTTTGCCCACGGCCGCTTTGATAGGGGCTCCGTCCCCGGCCTCCTTGAGATTAACCATGATATGGTGGGTCTCCCCCTTCTCCGAGGTCATGGTCGCAAAAAGGGGGCTGCGTACAGAGAACACCCGAATGGCAGCGACTTAAAAAATCATCGTTTTATTTTATAGGGATCCCTTTCTTCGTGGATTCGAATTCATCCATCGCTCCAGGTGCCTGCCAGTGGGTCTGCTCCGTTGGGTCGATGACGGATATTATCAATCCCTTTGAAGAATAGGGATGAATCCATTAACAACGCTTTTTAGCCTCTCTCTTTCATTGGTTCAAGTAAAATAAGGGAATTACTGAAGTTTGTCAGTTTGACCAATTTGTTCGATTAGTCATAAAGGAAGGTTACAATGGATTTGAAAGGATTTGCCACAGCGGTATCCCGCCGTACCCGACCTCTCAAATGGTCCGGTGCTCGTTGACTTTCCCGAAGAAATAAGGGTGCCTGAGGTCGACGCCGAGCCAGGGTATACCATCCGGGTCTGTCCGCTGAATTTTATGCAGGCCGACAAGGATGAAGGAGGTCAGAAAAAACGCATATCCGCCTTCAAATAGGAGAAGTTGCCGAGGTTTGCTCCTGGTGCGCTGTTTGCTTTGGCCAACTTTCAGCTCTGGATTTGCCAACTCCCGTCGGGCTGCCGACAGGCGGTTCCATAGGCCTGCTCGGTTTGGCCGTTTATGGTTACCTGATGGGTATATTCCCTGCAATACCGGCCATTGGTTCCCTGATAGCTGTTTAAAGGCGTAACTGAACCATAATCGCCGCTATCCGGATTTTGCCACCGGCTTGAGGTCCCGGAAGGATTTTTCTCCAATGAATATTGCGCCGCGCGGTATGCCTCTTGCCGGTCGGCGGCATCCATGCGGTTGCCGACGGCACCGCCAATCAAACCGCCCAATAAAGCACCACCCACGATTCCGGCCGTATTCGCGCCAAATGCCGACGCAATTAATCCTCCGGCAGCAGCACCTCCGACTCCGCCGATGATCGCTTTTTGGTTGTGCTGCCATGTTGTGCTTGCACATCCTGATAACAGAAAAAACAATGCGAGCATAATAAACAGTTTTTCATAATTTGATACTCTCATTGAACCCTCCATAAACATTGTGCGGAGTATTAGCCAGAAGAAAGTGAAAACAAAAGCTTTCGTTATTTCGTCGCAAGATTCTGGATTTCATTACAGGGACAAGAATATCTGTTACCCAACCATTTAACCGATCAATCCTGCGTCGACAGCCTTTCTGAACAGGAGCTACAGCGTTAAACAGGAGTCCCTTTGCTATAAAATATCAACGCATGGCGGTATGGAAACTTCCAGAAGCGAACGCTATCTTTGATCTGATCCTACATATATACTGTCTACAGCAATAGTTCAAGGGTAGCAAAGTATACACTTTGGGGCCAAAATTCAATGGAAAGCGAATCGGAGGCGTCGATTGCCCAGCCATGGGATGCGGGGGTC
>JAKEGM010000018.1 GCA_022615575.1 Planctomycetales bacterium | reverse complement strand
GCCGCCGTTTTAATTGGAACGTGGGCCAGGTTGAGGGGATTGGGATAACAGGTAATCCGGGGGGAGATCAGGATATCGGGGTCTCAGGGGAAACCGGATGGGGCCGTCGGTTTGGCTTCGCCAAACGCGCTGCCACACAAATCCGACTGCAACATTTCGCTCTTCGGGCTATTGGAATTTTTCTGTTTCGACAGATTCCTCCCCCTCCTCCGTCGGGGTCGGAATGACCCTCATGCTGCATTCACGATAACTGATAAATGGACGCAAGGGGTCGAGATAGCACCAATTCCGCAAGCACTATTTTGCTGCGAGGCAAAAAAGTAAAAAAATTTATCTGCTGCGTTTATCGTCACTTAAAAAATCTCACGGCGTGGAATAATCGGAATTTTCGACGCATTTGTGCAACTCGACGGGTTATACGGAGAGGCAAAGAAATGGAGAATGAAGAATTGAGAATGAAGAAAAGGAAGCGGGCTATGGGGTTTGAACTGGGGATATTCGGGGATGCGTCGCTGGATGCGTCGTTTGTGCAGTGGCTGGTTGAGCAGCGGTGGCCGGCGGCCAATCGGTATTTCGGTCGGCTGTGGGCGTATTACGCCAATCCGCTGACCGAGGTGGTGCCGGCGGTCGCCGACAGCAGCCGGGGCTATGTGCAGGCGCAGGAAGCGGGACTTCCGCCGCGGATAACGGGGCGGTCGGTGGGCGAAGGCGGCGACATCCAGCGCAAGGAAGTGGTGATTGAAAACGACATCGGCTGGCGCATCAACGCGATGGTGGATTTTCTGTTCGGCCGGCCGATTGCCGTCAAAAGCAAAGCCGCCGCGGCGGATCGTCGCAGAGCCATTGAGGCGATACTTAAAGCTGTGTTCGACGGCAGCGGGGGCGCGGTCTTCTTCCAGGACCTGGCGGTGCTCGGCGGCGTGTACGGGTTTGTGGACTGCATCGTGCGGTGGGGCGGGGCGCTGGCCGGACGTCTTGTCAATGGCATGTCTTTCGGCACATCAGACGGCACACCTGTCCGGGATTTTGATTCTGTTCTGCGTCTGGCGGGCGATATTTCGCTGGAACCGATCGATGCGGGCCGGGCACTGCCGGTCCTGGAAGAAACGGATTATAAACGCATCCGCTATTATGTGCAGCATGTCGTGCAGGTCAAAAACGCGGTGGCGGATGATTCCTCCTTTATACGGCGTCTCTTGGGCGGCGCCGGCGGCGGCGACCGCAAGATGTCTGCGGTTACGGAAATCCTGGGGCCGACGGCGTGGCAGCGGTACGAGGAGGGGACGCTGGCGGCCCAGGGGGCCAATCCGCTGGGGCGGGTTCCGGTGGTGCATATTCAGAACCTGCCCCAGCCGGGGTATTATGAGGGCCTCAGCGATGTGGAGCAGCTGCGCGGGCTTCAGGATGAATTGAACACGCGGCTCAGCGACCGGGCCAGCCGGATTACGATGCAGGCGTTCAAGATGTATCTGGCCAAGGGCCTTGAGGGCATCGGCGACAGGCCCGTTGCGCCGGGGCGGATGTGGTGCACGGATAACCCGGAGGCGACAATCGAGGAGTTCGGCGGGGATGGGGCCAATCCGAGCGAGAACCTGCATATTCAGGAAGTGCGCGAGGCGATGGATAAAGTCAGCGGAGTAACGCCGGTCGTGGCGGGCGTACTCAAGAACAAACTGGGCAACCTGTCCAGCGCGGTGGCGCTGGAGATGACGTTTATGGGGATGCTGAGCAAGACCTGCCGCAAGCAGCTTACCTATGGGCAGGGGATTGGTGAAATCTGCCGGCTGGCGCTGGAGGTCCTGGACAAGGCCGGGGTGTACGCGACCAGTGCGGCCGAGCGGGAGGTGGAGGTTGTATTTGTGAATCCGTTGGGCGACGCACTGGAGAGTTGACAGTCATCAGTCAACAGTCATCAGTTAACAGTGGTACGCTTTTTTGACAAGTGAATAGAGAGCCGTTTATTTTCAATTGACGATTGAGCCGATTGCAAATTGCATCATGGGGCGAAATATTCCATTTTAACCGGTTCCCCGTCCGTCGCCCCGGCATGACTGCGGAGGATTCGGAACAGCCGTCGCGGTACTGGCTGAAAAATTTGACCGGGCGGGAATTGTATTGTATGGTTTAGAAGGGGCGTGTGAATGGGGGTTATACTTATGCAGCAATCGGATAAAGGATTTTGGCAGCATATTGAGACGGGCCAGATTTACGCCGTCAAGAGCACGCCGTTTGGCGAGGTCATCGGGGCCGACGGCCCGCTGGACCCCGCCAACCTGCGCGATTTGAACAGTTATAAATACGGCAAGAAGATTCTGCTGTGGATGCAGCGGGCGGTGGCCAACAATCGGCTGCGTCGGATCAACCCGGAAACACCCGGAGCCGAGCCGCCCCAGGAACTTGCCGGAAGCGTCAAAGCGCACAACGCGAAATAATTCTGTCATCCTCTCGCCGCATCCGCGCCTTCCGGCAGTGCCGGGAAGGCGTGCCGCCCGTTCTTTTGCCGTCATTCCGAGGCGACAGCCCCTTTACCGTCATTCCGAGGCGACAGCCGAGGAATCTGTTAAACAAAGACCATTCCTGAATCATCCTGTTCCCCACTCCCCCGCAAGGGGGTTGGCAACGACTGTGCGGAGAGGGGCGCCTGTTTGGCGTCAATGGGCTTAAAGGACGCCGGCGGGGGCGGCGGCTTCCAGCGGAACATGGCTGTTGGCAATGTCCGTCAGGATTTGCTCGGCCCATTCGTGCTGATAGGGCATCATGTGCAGCGGAACCCATTCGAGGCCCAGCTGGGTAAGAATCGCCCGGCAGGCGCAGCGGGAATTGTCGGCCAGACAATACTCGTCCCGGAGCGGTTTGCTGACGGCGGGCATATAACTTTTGCTTTGCTGATAAAACGAACACTGGTTCGCTAAGGGGCATATAGGGCTGACTATGTCTTTCATAGGTTATCTCTCCTGGAAGAATTCGTAAGGAGCCGTATTTATGAGTATATTTTCGAACTTTTAGGGTCATAGCATTAACAAAAAATTTCGTTTTTGCGGCTGATAAACTGTTTTTTGGGGATTTTGAGGTCAAAACGCTATTACGCATTGTGATGTCCTTAATTATTCAGGACTTTGTTGTGCCGGAAATGCAAAATTAGTTAAAAAAAGCAGATAACAGTACAAAATCACATGGAAAATCACGACCGATGATTTCGGGAACAATGGATTTTCAAGCGGGGATACCGCCGCGAAAAAAAAAGTTAAAAAAACTGTTTTTGGGGAGGAAAAAGCAGCTATGAACAGGGAAAAGGCGCATAATCGCCATCGCCGCCGGCAGCAGCGGCTGGCTGAGGCCTGGTGCGGCGAGGGGGTGTCGCTGGCGGATGCGATGAACCGGTGCGGCGTGTCGGCGGCGACTCTTCGGGCGTGGATGGATGATGCGGGTTTTGAACAGGCCATCCGATTGCAGCTTCGCATCAGACAGCAGGAAGGGCGCATCATCATCGGGCGTTCTGCGCCCAAGGCGGCTGAAAAACTGACTGGGATGCTCCAGTTGAACGACAAGGAAGAAACGGCCCGCAAGGCGTGCCTGGATGTTCTGTCGCTGGGCGGTCAATTTGAGCGCCAGGTCCAGGAGGCTCTGGCCGGGACAGACAGCGGGACAGCCGAGAAACTGCCGGACGCGACAGCGCAAAAGCTGCTGCGGGCGCTGACGGAGGACGAGTAAGGGGCAGGAAAGAACACAAGAACGCAGGAATAAAGGGCTTATGAATTTTGTTCAAGGGGCTTGGCGATGAGGGCTGCCGGGAGGGCGGAGAGCTGCTTTTCAAGGGATTTGTAGAGCCGGACAGCCCTGGGTTTGGCTTTGGGGGCACAGTTGAGCAGGAGAAGAATTTCGCCGGACTGACGGGTCATCGACAGGAAGACGGGATGGTCGGGGTGTTTCCATGTGCGGGCGGATGCGGCCGCGGGGCCGGCGCCGAGCAGTTCGTTGTCGGCGAGGGTCAGGAGGTCGTCTTCGGCTTCGTCGGCGGCGCAGGGCACAAGGCCGGCGCCGGCGGCGATTTTCTCGACGGCGGCCTGCGCATCGAGGGGGTTTACCGGCTTTGTCTGGGCATCGGCGGCGGCCAGGGGGATGGATGTTTCAATAGTGTAAGAGGACTGGCAGCCGGAAAAGAGAAAAAGGCAGGCCGCAATCGTAACCAGGATGAGGGAGTGAGTGTTCATAACAATTCCGCTCCATATCAAATATAAAATATCAAAAAGCAAAAATACATATTAAAAATCAAATATTGCTTTTATCGTATGCGGAGAGAGAGGGAATGTCAATTCTTTTTGGCAGGTGGGGGTATGGCGGGCGCTTACGCGGTCTCGTTTGTTGGGGGGAATTTCTGCTCCACGTCCTGACGGACATGGCTACAACATATCGGCCGCTTGCGCGCGGCCTTGGGGAACTGCGCGGCACCACTGACACTGCGGATACTGCCCCTACGGGGCAGGGAAATAATATACACGCCTTTTGACCCAAGGCGATATTATGCCGGCCTTTCGGGCCGAGTGGAATTTTGCTGTTTTAATAGATTCCTCACCCAGCCCCTCCTTCGTCGGGACTGGATTCGGAATGACCATCTGCGGATAGGTCAGGATTTGTCTTTGCCGGCCCATTGCATGGCGCGGCAGACAAGGGCGGCGGCAAGCAGAATGGATGCGCCGACAAAGACATTGCCCGGGGCTTTTTTGAAGGCGTCGATAACGCTGGCAATCAGCAGGAGGCCGGAAACGAACAGGACGACCATGACGATCAAATCGGCTTGACCTTTCTTATTCATATATTTGTCTCCTTAAAGTGTATATATTGAGTCCATTTCATGCAGAGCGCTGTTTTGTTATCGGGCGTAAAGGGGGAAAAACTTTAAGAATTAGGATACAGGAATGCAGGAAGGCAGGAATATAAGCCCGCAGGGCGGAATGTTGTCGCCGCACCCGTGAGGGTGTGGTAGGAAAGTCCCCTCGAAATCTTTGAGCCCCCGCAGGGGGCGATATATTGATTGCAGGTTGATGCCGCCCGCTGCGCGGGCTCGATTATTGTGGGGGAAATTCCTTGCCCACGGGCTACACGCCCGAGGCGACAGCATATCACCGCCTGCGGCGGCTATTGTTCGATTTGGAATTCAATGTTGTCTAAAGAGTCGTATTTATATTGTTCATTCTCAGGATATTTGGATTCTTTTGAAAGATAGGTTGAATCATCGATTTTTGTTAAAATAGTTTCACGGCTGCCCCGATATTCTTTTAGAATGACAGATGTGGTGTCCTGCTGCCAATGCCCTCGCATACCTGAAGAGATCATTTTAGCTCCGTGTTCATTAAAAACCTGTGGCGGATTGAATTCGATTTTTAATACAAAGATACCGCTCTTAAATAATCTTAATGTATATATGGCACAATCTGATTGGGCTTTGAGTTGATGAACTAAGCGGAATCTGCTGGTTTGCCAGGCTTCTTTGATCAGTTTAGGGGTTGCGCACAAAAAGGCCAGCGTTCCCCAATCGGCAAAGATGGCAAGAACGGCAAACGTTCTGGTGCTTTCAAATCCTAAAAGCCCAATCCCAAGAGGTATAGCGCCAACAAAAGGAACGACAGAAATAAAACGCTTTTGTCTCCACGACTGAAACAGACAGACCCAATTCATAGTTGACAAAATGATGCCTATGCAAATAAGTATCAGAGCAAGCGATTTTGGAAGAAAAATGTTTATCATTTTTGGTTTTTCTTTTTCCTCTTTTGCAAAAGCGTTCCGATGCCCATGCATGAAACCATAAAAATAAAAAATGATATTATGCCACAGGGAAGCCGTAAATAAAGTCTAAAAGGACTTTCGCTGAAATTTTCCCATTGCGGAATGAGTTTTGGAGCTAATAAGAGGCCGAGAGAAAAGAAAAAAATAGACAAAATAAGCCCAATTAATTCCTGAATCGTGAAGCCCTTTGTGTTGTATTTGTTTTTTTGAATAATCATGCCTTAATCGTACAAAAAACATCAAAAATGTCAATCTTAAAATCGAAAGGAGTTTTTATGAGTGAAGAAGAAACAGTCAGCAGTGAACAGGTATCAGTCAACAGTCACCAGTTATCAGGGAACAGTGAACAGTCAGCAGTTAGCAGCGGAGAGGAGATGAAATCTCAATCAGAGCAAAGGCCGGCGATGCCGGAAAAGACGCAGGGGGTCAAGGAGGTGCGCGGGGGCGGCGGGCGCGTGGTTTTGGAGAAGGCGGCCAGGCGGGCGGCGCGCACGGCCAGCCGGACGGATGTGCAGGAGTATTTACGCATTAGACGAAGTTTCGTCTAATGCGTAATTGTAGATTGTAAATTTTACATTGTATATTTTTCAATCTACACGTTCCTGACAAAGCAAAGTAATTTCCAATTTACAATAACCAATTTACAATTTTGAGAAAGGAGTATTTTATGGCGTTTAGCGGGAAGGCAACATACAGTGCGGGAGTGAATCTTCCGGAACTGGCGGAGGATGTGTCGGATGTGATTGCGATTGTCTCGCCGTTTGAGACGCCGCTTTTGGATGCGCTGGGGGATCCGATGCGGGCGGCCACCAGCACGCATCATGAGTGGCTGGAGGACGCGCTCCTGCCGAACAGGGACGCCATTGACGATGCGTCGATCGGCGACCCGGAGACGGAAACGGCGTTCAATGCGGCCAACGGGGACCGCTTCCGCGCGGGCGACCAGATTCAGTGCGACGGGTCGAAAGAACTGATGCTGGTGACGGCGGTGGCGGGCGATACGCTGACGGTGATTCGCGGGTATGCGGGTACGACGCCCGAGGAAATCGCGACGGGGCAGGTGATTCACATCCTGGGCAACGCGGCGCTGGAAGGGGGTGACCGGCCGGCGGCTCGGTTTACCAGCCGGAGCCGGTGCGGCAACTATACGCAGATTTTCACGGCAGCGGTGGAGGTCAGCGGGACGGACCTGGCCGCCTCGCAAATCGGCTTAGCCGACGAGATGGACTTTCAGAAGCAGGAGCGGCTGCGGGAACTGCTTCGCGACCTGGAGAATACGGTCATCAACGGCGGCGCGCCGTCGGCCAATCCGCAGGGCAGCGACACGGTGCGGCGGACGATGAAGGGGATTTTGGCGCATCTTGCGACAAACCTGTTTACCACGGGCGATTCGGGATTTCCGGCGGGGACGGCGCTGAACGAGGAGATGATTAACTATGTGCTGCGGAAAATCTGGGAAAGCAGCAGCGGCAGCGTGGATACGATTGTCGTGGGCGGATTCCAGAAGCGCAAGATTAACGACTTTTTGAGCGCGGTGCGCGGGTACACCTCCGGCGAGACGACGTACCGGGACGGCGTGAGCGCGTATGAGAGCGATTTTGGGCTGTGCCGGATTGTGACGACGCGGTGGATGCCGCAGGATGCGGTGCTGCTTTTGGATTCGTCCCGCGTGAAGGTACTGCCGTTGTCGGGCAGAAGTTTTCACTTCAAACGGCTGGCCTCTGGCGGTGACTATGAATGCGGCGAACTGATCGGCGAATATACGCTGGAGCTGCGCAACGAAGCGGCCCACGGCGTCATCCGCGGATTAACAACCGTCTAAGGTAGCTCAGGCATCTTGCCTGAGTCATTGTGGCCGGCGTTAATTTCTACCACGAAGGTCACAAAGGGCACGAAGATTTATTTCTTCACTAACTTCGTGATCTTCGTGGTGAATTTTTATTCCGCGTGGGCACGGCCTACCTTACAATGCTGCGTACCTTATGATGTTTAGCTTAAAAGTCCTTCGATGATAATCCAGCCAAAAACAATTACATAAATCGTTAGATAGCTGAGCATATTTGCATAGCAGGTTGTTTTGAAAAGATGCGAAAAGGAAAAATGTTTAGAAAAAAATCTCAAAAAGATATATTCAATAAACCAGCTTAGAATAAATGCAACGATGAAGGCAAAAAATGTTTCTAACACGCCGTTTTTATCCGGATCCGAAGAGAACTTATGAAACTCTATCATATTCATAATCGGTGCAGAAGTGATTAAACCAAGTATCCAGGAAACGATATTGGCAAAGAAGATATATGGCAGGATTCGGAAAAAGGTAACTCTTTCAAGTTTTTTGAAGATATATGCTTCGAGTGGGACAACTATAATGCAGAAGAAGATCATGCCGAAATAAAAGCCAAAAAATAGTGGTAAAACGGCATTTGCGAGCGGCAGTGTTGTCATAACTTCGCCCTATTAGCAACAAGACAACCCACGTATGGTGAATAAAGACCACTCATCCTACATTACAAAAATATAGTGGTGGGTGGAAACCACCCACCCTACATTATTTCTTTTCTTCGAGGGCGGTGATACGTTTGAGAATCGCCCGCAGCGACACATAAATCAGCGGCATCGCCATCATCAGCAGCAGGATCGCCAGGTATCCCATCCCAATCGGCTGCTGGCGCGACAGCAAAATGATGGGGATGGCAATCACAAAAGCACACAGGATGCCGATCATGAAAATCATTGCGGTCAGAGGGTTTTGTTTCTTTTCCATATTTGTATCCTTTCCTTCCGTGAAAAAGTTTTAATTACGTCTTTTATGTCTTCATTATAAATCGGCAAAAAGGTCTGTCAAAGATAAATTTTATCAAAAAATTCGTAGGGTGGGTCATTTGACCCACCGTTGCGTAAAAAATATGATGCGGTGGGTGGAGACCACCCACCCTACATTACCATCAAATTTCAAAGAAAGGAGCGTTTTATGAATGCGTTTTCAAAAGATGTGGATTTGGTCAAATTCGAGCCGGGTTTGTTCGGAACGCGGTTTTTGCCGTCGCAGG
>JAKEGM010000004.1 GCA_022615575.1 Planctomycetales bacterium | reverse complement strand
TTTGTCTCCAATCCCGATTCGCTCTTTACTCACGAACGCAACAGTCATTTCCTGGATTTCGGCCTCTTTGACGGACGCAAACGCATGTACTTTCCCTGGGACGTCGACGCCGCCAATTTTCAGACCAAAACAACGATTTACGGTTCTTCGACGGGGTATCAGCAAATGATCTTCGGCAATCTTGAATTAAGAGAACGCTACAGGCAAATCATGTGTAATCTCATTAACGGTCCCCTGTCTGAGGCCAAGCTCCTGGCATTTGTTGATCGCATCGAACCGGTCCTGATTCAGGCCGCGGCGGATGACCCCTACAACCAGTTGGGGACAAATACCGTCGAAGGTGTTGCGGCCGTATTTGATGACATACGGCAAAAACTGATTGACCGCGGTGCCACTGTGCGAATACAGGCCGAATGCCCGGCTTGCTCAATCCCCGCCAATCTGGATGGCGTCGGCGCAGTGGATTTAACGGATTTTTCATTACTTGCAAGCCATTGGATGGAAACCGGCCCTTCGCTTGCGGGTGATATCACTAACAATGGAACCGTGGACATGACGGACTTGGAAATCATGGCACAATATTGGTTAGATTTTTGTCCATAACGATAAAATAATCGGGCACACTCACCAAGTGGGTACAGAAAACCGGAAGCTTCTTAGCATCCCTGTTAGCTTGTGAATATCATTCTTTAAGATAATCGGACGTTTTGGATGGTAATTTTGCGCCGGTTTTTGCTGATATGCTCCAGCCGCAGTTCGATGGTTTCGACCCCCTGCAGAACGGGCATAATTTTATCGGCCCATTCGACCAGCACAACCGAATCGGGCCGGCAGTATTCGTCAAAACCAAGGGCCTGGAATTCGGCAAGGGTTTCGATGCGGTACGCATCGATATGATAGATGCAAATTGTCCCGCCGCGTCCGAGGTATTCGCTGACAAGGACAAAGGTCGGGCTGGTAACCTGCTGGGCATCGCGGGCCTCTAAACCAAGGGCAATTCCCTTTATCAGGTGCGTCTTGCCGGTTCCCAGATCGCCGATGAGGGCTATAACTTCCCCGCCCCGCAGCACAGAACCGATTTTACGCCCTAATTCTACCGTTTCTGCAGCGCTGTGCGTAACAATCTCGACATTCTTTTCCTTCATTATACAATATACAATAATCAATATACAATTTAAAGGTGGTCAAAGCCGCGCGGCAACAGCAGTTTGACCTGTCCGGCGGGATTTTTCAGTTCCATCCGGCCGGAGTTGGTTATCGCGCCGATTTTTGTGATGGGTGCGTCCGCCAGCCGAGGCAGTTTTTCAAATTCGGCCGGGGCTAAAGTAAAGAGCAACTCAAAATCCTCGCCATCATGCAGGACGGCATCGAGCGGATTGGACGATTTTGCCGCCGCTTCGGAAACGGGGATGGCCGCCGCTTCGAGAATCGCCCCGACCCGGCTTTGGGTGCAGATGCGGTTCAAATCCGTGCTTAACCCATCCGTAATATCCATCATGGCGTGAATCTTGGCGGCTTTTGTGATTTGCAGGGCCTCATTAACCCGCGGGGTAAAATACAGATGTTTTCCCGCTAAGGAACCGCCTAATGTTCCGGTGACGCAGATAACGTCGCCTGATTTAGCCCCGCTGCGGCGGACGGGCGGATGATGACCGGAAATGCGGCTGAGCATTGTGACGTTAATCGCAAACCACCCTTCCGTGTGCCGCCATTTGGTGATGTCGCCGCCAATCAACTCACAATCGTATTTTCTTCCGGCTTTTGTCAGTCCGGCGTGAAGTTCCTTTAATTCCTTTTCACCAAAGCCGCTCGGCAGCGCCACCGCCGCCACCGCACACAGCGGAACCGTCGCCATCGCCGCACAATCGCTCAAACTGGCGGCCATCGCTTTATACGACGCCTCCTCCAGTGTGCACTGCCGCAAGTCAAAATGCACACCGTCCAGCAGCATATCGGTCGTGATAAGGACCGTTCCATCCTCCCCGGAGCGCACCTGCGCCATATCATCGCCGATGCCGATGGGAAAGCAACTTGCGTCAAGTTTTGACTGCTCAGCAAACCAGGATGTGATTTGGTCTTCGTTAGACATAAGAACTTATGAATTTTCTATTTTTGAACGGTATAACGTCAATAGTTTTCCTACTTCATCCGACTGTGCACTCATACTTGAAGTATCAAAGTAGTCCAAGTCCTTTGACAAAATCAGGTAATAGCGAACCTCTTCAAGCGAACCATATGCAATGGTCAAAAAATGTATTTTTTCGGCCTTTGATTTCTTCTTAAATCCTTCCGCGATATTCGCCGGAACAGACACCGCTGCCCGCCGCATCTGGCTCACCAGACCATAGAGTTCTTCTTTTAGGTATCCTTTTGTCGCCTTGTATGTCGAAAGAACCAGTGCATGGGCTTTTTGCCATACAAACAAATCCTCAAAACTTTTCGCTGCCGGACGCTTTTGGTTATTCATTTCCATTCTTTCACAAATCTCTGTATTCTGAAGTTCTTAGGTTCTTGAGTTCATTGCTCTTTGAGTTTTCCCTTCCAGTACACAATCTGGGCTTTCGCCGAATCAGGCCCGGCGGAACCGGCGGTCTTGTAGGATTGGCAGACGCCTTTTGGATTCAGGGTCTCAAATACATCGGCCTCGATTTTATCGCAGGCAGCCTTGAACTGCTCGATGGATAAGTCGCCCAGTTTCTTTTTATCTTCTTTTTCGCACAACGCCACCAATCCGCCGACAATGCCATGGGCCTGACGGAATGGGATGCCCTTCCGCACCAGGTATTCGGCCAGCGCTGTCGCATCGAGGAAGCCCTCATCCAGCCCGTCGGCGATGCGTTTGGTGTTGAACGCTGTATGGCTGACAATCGCGGCGGCCATCTGCAGGCAGGCGTCGGTTGTATCGGCGGCGGCAAAGACGTGAATCTTGTCCTCCTGCAAATCGCGGTTGTACGTGGACGGCTGGGCCTTTAGAATCGTCAGCATTGCCACCAGCGCCCCATAGACCGCCCCCGTCTTACCCCGAATCAGCTCCAGCATATCGGGATTCCGCTTTTGCGGCATCATGCTCGAACTGGTGCAGTAGGCGTCGTCCGTGCGGATAAACGAAAACTCGGCTGACGTATAGAGAATCCAGTCCTCGGCCAGGCGGGACAGGTGTGCGGAAATCAGCGAACAGCAGAAGATAAACTCCGCGCAGAAATCCCGATCCGAGACCGCATCGATGCTGTTATAGGTAATGTCCGCAAAGCCCAGGTTTTTGGCTGTCATTTCCCGGTCCAGCGGCAGGGTCGAACCGGCCACCGCCCCGCTGCCCAGGGGGCAGACGTTGAGCCGGTCCCGGCAGTCCTTCAGTCGGCTCCAGTCCCGTGCCAGCATCTCGACAAAACTGAGCAGGTATGACGCAATTGTTGCCGGCTGCGCCCGCTGCAAATGCGTATAGGCGGGCATCACATCGTCAATGTATTTCTCCGCCTGCCGTACCAGCGCGATTTGCAGTTGGGTCATCCGCGTCAGCAGAATCTCAATCTCGTCCCGCATCCACAGCCGGATATCCGTTGCGACCTGGTCGTTGCGGCTGCGGCCGGTGTGCAGTTTCTTGCCCGCATCGCCAACCTTGGCCACCAGCGCCGACTCAATCGCCATGTGGATATCTTCCTGGGTCTTGTGAAAGGTGAATTTACCCGCAGCGATCTGCTCGCCGATTTCCAGCAGGCCTTTCTTGATATCCGCCGCCTCAGCCCTGGTGATGATTTTTCGCTCGGCCAGCATCTCGGCATGGGCAATCGAGCCGGCGATATCATACTTATACAGCCGCCGGTCATAAGAAAGGGATTCCACAAACTCCACCGCCAGTTCATCCGCCGTACCGCTGAGCCGCTTTTCCCAGCTCTTTTCCTGTTTGGTCATCGCTCTACCCTTCCACAAATCCATCTTGTATATAAACTTATCAAAATATTACGCGGGGTCTATGCCGCTGTCAAGTCCGGATTTATCTGACCGTCTTCATTTATTTGAAAAAAAACGTGAGCAATTCAGCTTTTTGCTCATTTCCGGCCGAGAGGTTGTATTTACAAAATTGCCGGTTATACTGTTACACTATGGATACGGATAAACAAAATCCAAGGAAATTCGTTTTTACTTCCCTAGTGATTCCGAGTGTAACAGTATTTGTGTCCAGTTTTTGCATTATGGTACTGGAATTGGCGGCGGCAAGACTTATTGCAAGGCATCTGGGTTCTTCGTTGTATACATGGACAGCCGTCATCGGCGTGGTACTGGCAGGTATTTCCTTCGGTAATTACCTCGGCGGCCGAATTGCAGATTATTTCCAGGCACGAAAAGTGCTATCGGTTCTTTTTGCGATTTCCTCAGGAGCATGTGTCGTTACTGTGGTTTTAAATAATCTTGCAGGCCAGTGGACATGGTTATGGACGCTTCATTGGCCCGCACGAGTATTTGCACATGTTTTTCTTGTTTTCATGCTGCCTTCAACTGTATTAGGCACCATAAGTCCGGTGGTAGCCAAAATGGCACTGGACAAAGGCCTGCCTACCGGCAGAACGGTAGGCGATGTCTATGCATGGGGTGCTGCGGGGAGCATCGTCGGCACTTTTATCGCAGGTTATTGGCTTATCCCTGCGATGGGAACTATCGCCATTGTCTGGACTGTCGGCAGCATCCTGCTGCTGATGGCCATCCTTTTTTGCATTCGTCATTGTCCTTTCCTGATATGGGCCGCGATATTCCTGTCTGCCATGGCAGCGGGAACCACTCGAATACATGGGTTCCGGACTGCCGGGGGGGCATTGGCTTTACGTGAAGCACCTGACCCACAGGTGATATACCATGACGAAACACCCTATTGTTATTTATCCGTCAAACGGCTGTCCGAACAACCTGACGAACGTGTTTTTGTTCAGGATAAGCTGGTTCACAGCAAGATAGTCATGGACGACATAACCAACCTGCAGTATTTCTATACGGAAATCTACGCCGCTCTCATGCATGAGCTTTGTGCCCCTCAAGAAAGGGTTGCTGTAATGGTCATCGGGGGAGGGGGTTATGTTTTTCCAAGGTATGTCGAAAAAATGTGGCCGGAAAGCACCATCGAGGTAGTTGAAATAGACCCCGGCGTTACCAAGGCCGCTATCGAAGCCTTCGGTCTTAAGCGGGATACGATGATCAAGACCTTGACCCGGGATGCGCGCAATTATGTCGATGAACTTTTATACCGGCAGCGTACCGGGACAACAACGCTTTACGATTTTATCTACGGAGATGCCTGCAATGATTATTGCATACCGTATCAACTCGTAACAAAAGAATTCAACGACAAAATTTTGCGCATTCTTGCCCCTGAAGGTGTCTATATGTTAACCATCATAGATACTTACGATTCCGGAAAATTCCTTGGTGCTGTCGTGAATACATTCCAGGAAACCTTTCCCAATACGTATGTTTTTGTGGAGGGTCGAATGCCCAAGTGGGCTCGGAATACTTTTGTTGTCGTCGGCACCAGGCAGGAGCTTGATATTCAGAATATTATCTCAAAGTATCAAAAAAAGACAGGGTTGTGGTGTTTAAGCAGCGTTGATGTAAATAAATTGAAAGAAAAATCTTCCGGCTTGATTTTGACCGATAACTATGCACCTGCTGAGAATCTGCTTGCCCCCGTCGTCTGTCAGGCTGCCCAGGAAATGCTTGCCTACGAGCATATGAACAGGGCGGAAAAGCTGGCTTCTTCAGGCAAGCTGGAAGAAAGTATTGCCAGCTACAAAAAGGCAGCTCAAGCCAAACCGCAGTTAACCGTAGAAGCAAACAACCGGATAGGGCTTATTTGTATTCAAATGGAAGATTATGCCAGGGCCGTTGAAATGTTTAAAGAAGCTCTTTACCAAGATGAACAAATCAAGTACCGAAACGATGTCGCGGAC
This sequence comes from Planctomycetales bacterium, assembly GCA_022615575.1. Taxonomy (GTDB): domain Bacteria; phylum Planctomycetota; class Phycisphaerae; order Sedimentisphaerales; family Anaerohalosphaeraceae; genus 4572-13. The sequence goes on along the minus strand of JAKEGM010000004.1, from coordinate 420 downwards.
ATCGAGCTTAATCTGAGCGTTGCCCTGGAGAAGTCCGGACAGGAAAAAGAGGCCGGAGAGTACGCGATGAAATCCGCGTCCGCCTTTCGGACCCAGCTGCTTAAGGATCCAAATTCAATTTCCGCTCATATCGGTTTGGGCAACGCACTCCTGATGCTCGGCGAATTCGAGCCGGCCCTCAAGGCCTTCGAAACGGTGGTATTGCTCAATCCGGATGACATAACAACAGCCGTCAGTTTTGTGCAGGTACTTGAACAGCGGCAACGATATGATGAGGCAACCGCACTCCTGCAGGTTATTATGGGTTCCTTTCAGACCAAGGAGCAAAACAACACATTTCTTACGCCTTTGCAGGAATACCTTGAGGTTCTCGAATCAAAAAAAGCAGGCGTTAACGGTAATCAATAAAAAATCTCTTAC
>JAKEGM010000156.1 GCA_022615575.1 Planctomycetales bacterium | reverse complement strand
CGCGGCGTACCAGCCGCCTGTCGAGGGGTTCGCCGCAAGGCCGCTGATGCCCCCAACCGCCAGACAGAGCAACGCCCCGGCTGCACACGCAAGCAGGCTTGGCCAGCGCATCTTCAATAGACCTCCCGGTCGCCGGTCAGCGGGCGGGTCAGCACGACCTTGAAATAGACCAGCTTGGAATCCGCTTCATCGTGGCCGTTGTGGCGGGATTTTTGCCGAAACAGGGCTGCCTTTTCCGGGTCGGTTTCCATGTGCAGCATTTCCAAATACAGCCGCCGGCCCTTGTAGTCGGGGCCTTTTTCGAGAAACAGATAAACCGCCCTGGGGTTTTGCTGGATGTTGTGAAAGCTCAGGCGCGGCCGCATGATGAAAGCGATTGTGTCCTCGCTTATGACGTGCGGCACCGCATACAGGGCGGCATCCACATTGCCCAGTTTGTCGGCCGTCGATAAAATCCCCAGCCCGTCCGCATGTTCAAAATACCCCCGTAGGTTCATAGTCGTCTCCCAATGCCGGAGGATTTCTTATTTTCCCGATAAGGCATGGCATTCCAGTTTGTCCAGCCCGTCCAGGCACAACTGCGACCAGGTTTCCATCTCGCCGCGGACCTGCCGCAGGGCGTCCTTATCCATAAACTCAAGCTGGGTAATCATCTGCTCGCGCCGATTGACCTGCTCGCTGTCCAGCGTCCAGACATGCACGATGCCCAGATGCACCTGGCCGACGGTGTTGGTGTCGTCGTTGAGCAGAGCGGCGATGCGGTTGGTATAGCGGGTCTGGATGTGGATTTCCTCTTCGACCTCGCGCTGGACGGCGTTCAGATAGGTCTGGTACGGCGAAAACAGCGACATATCGTCGGCGGGGTTGATATGGCCGCCGATGCCGATGGAGCGGTTGCCGACCAGGCGGGTCTCGCCGGCCCGCTTGCCCCGGACGTATGTCAGGTAGCGGCCATTGCAGGTGATGAGCACATAGGGGATCAATTGTTTGTAATTCGGGTCTTTTTCGGCCTGTGGGCGCGGGATAAACTGCCCCGCCCCCGCCGCAAAAAGACGGTCCAGATACCGCTGCACGTCAAACGCCAGCCCGTGAAACATCCCGACCGCTTCGACCGCCGACCGCCTAACCACCAATACCTGTTCGTCCTGCGCCATATAATTCCTATAGTAAATACCAAAAATGACGATACGCCCTTCGGGCGAAGCCGTTTTAATGTTCGGTTACTGTAAAGAATTGCGATGCTAAGGTCAATTCTAAAATCATAAGAGAATCCCAGATCCTACGGGTTTGCAGGATTTAACATGTCCAAAACGATGTCGGCCACCGTGTCGCTGGCGCGGCGTTCTGTTAAGGGGCGGACCAGTTCGAGCAGGGCCTGACTTACGGCTGTCAGCCGGGATGGGGTGCTAAGCAGGCCGTGGGCGCGTTCAATAATCGGCTCAATGGAGTTGAAATAGGGCATAAACTCCGGCACAAGCTCTTTACCCGCCAGAATGTTGGGAAGCGACAAAAACCGCAGCCGCACCAGCCACCGGCCCAGCAGATGCCACATCCATTTATTGCTCTGGTACATCACGGCCATCGGGCAGCCCGCCGCGGCGACCTGCAGCGTGGCGCTGCCGCTGGCAACCAGCGCAAAATCCGCCTGCCGGGCCGCTTCGACCAGCGCGCCGGTTTCGTAAGCCACCGGCAAATCGGCATCGGGCATGTTCTGATTGAGCTGTTTCAGCAGGGTGCATTTAGCGGCGTCCGGTGCGCAGGCGATAAACGCCGCGCCGGGATGTTTTTTCTTCAATGCCGCCGCAATCCGAAGCATGGCCGGCCAGAGCGTCCGGATTTCTGCTTCCCGCGAGCCGGGCAGCAGGGCAACCGTCGGCGCTGTCGGGTCGTAGCCGGCGTACGTTTTCAAGTTGTGCCCGAGGTCAATGTTCATCTCATCGAACAGGGGGTTGGATACGAATTCGGCATCGACGCCGCGGGCGGCGAACCAGTCCTTTTCAAACGGCAGGATGCAGGCCAGCCGGTCGCAGCATCGGCGCAGCTTGCCGATGCGCCACGGCGCCCAGGCCCACAACTGCGGCGCGACATAGAACACGACGGGGATGCCGTGCTTTTTGGCGGCTTTGGCGATGTGAAAATTGAAGGCCGGTGAGTCGCACACGACGACCACATCCACCCGGTTTTGCTCAAAGTAGGCGTTGGCCTGCCGGATGAGTTTTCGATAATACCCCAACTGCCCCAGCACGTTGTAAATCATCGCCGCCCGGCTGACCGTATTATCCAGCAGTTCGCAGCCCGCCTGCGCCAGACGCTCGCCGCCGAATCCGGCAAAACGAATCGCCGGGGCTGCTTTGTGCAGCGATGCAATCAGGTTGACGCAGTGCATCTCGGCGCTGTGTTCCAGCGCGCTGATAAACACCTGTTTGGGTTGTGCGTTTGAAAGGGGCGTCATTTCCATTCATAAAAGACAAAAAACACCGACAGCAGAATAAAAATAAAACCGACCAGATAATTCCAGCGAAACTCCTCGCGGAGGTAGAAGATTGAAAATGCCGCAAAGACCGTCAGCGTGATGATCTCCTGGATGGTCTTGAGCTGGGCGGCGGTGAACTGGCCGTGCCCGATGCGGTTGGCGGGCACCTGGAAGCAGTACTCAAAAAAAGCGATTGCCCAACTGGCGATGATGACAATCCACAGCGACTTGCTTTTGAATTTCAGGTGCCCGTACCAGGCAAACGTCATAAAGATATTCGAAATCGTCAACAGGATAATGGTTTTCATAGCGTCTTTTCTCTGGGATAAAACCGTATTTTTACGGCCCGTCAGCATACCGGCCGGGCTGCCAAAAAGCAAGCGGTTATTCCGAGCGGGGAACGTCAGTGACCCGATGAAGGCGTGCGATACACGGCATTCATAATGTCGTTTACGCTCCATGCTCGGAAGGGCTTCGACGGGTGGCAGCGCGTTTGCCGAAGGCAAACCGATGGGCGATGCGCAAAGCCCCATCGGTTTCGCTTGCGCGAAACGTGCTGCCACACGTTCAAGTCTCGGAAATGGTTCTAAACAGTTTTTATTTTTTTGAGGTGGATTTGGATGACGGTCAGGTCGGCGGGGGTGATACCGCCGAGGCGGCCGGCCCGACCTAAGGTGGCGGGGCGAAAGCGGGCCAGTTTCTCTTTGGCCTCAAACCGCAGATGGGGGATGACGCTGTAGTCCAGCGCATCAGGCAGCTTGATATTTTCGAGGTTGCGGAAGCTTGCGACCTGTTTTTCCTGCCGGGCGGTGTAACCCTCATAGCGGGCTTCAATCAGTACCGCCTCTATCACTTCCCGCGAGAATCCAAGTCCGGTAATATCAGGGTCGTTTATGATATTCTGCGAAAAGGGATGCTGGGGCTGCTGAATTAGCTGCCATAGCGTGCGGCCTTGCAGGCGGGTGGATTTGAGGAACTGCTCGAAGCGCTGCATATCCGCCAATTTTTTCTGGAGACGATTCCAGCGGGCATCATCGACGAGTCCGACAGTTCTGCCGATTTCTGTTAATCGGCGGTCGGCGTTGTCGGAGCGCAGGGTCAGGCGGTATTCGGCCCGCGAGGTGAACATGCGGTACGGTTCATCGATGTCGCGGGTGAGCAGGTCATCGACCAGCACGCCCAGATAGGCCTGGTCGCGGCCCAGGATAAGCGGGTCTTTTTTGGCTAATTTCAGGACGGCGTTTATGCCTGCGAGCAGGCCCTGTCCGGCGGCCTCTTCGTAGCCGCTGGTGCCGTTGATTTGGCCGGCGAAAAACAGCCCCGGCACGAGCCGCGTTTCGAGGTTGGGTTTGAGCTGGCGGGCGGGGCAGTAGTCGTACTCGATGGCGTAGGCGTAGTGGACGATGCGGGCGTGCTCGGTGCCGGTCATCAGCCGGAGCATCTCTTGCTGGATGTCTTTGGGGAAGGAGGTGCTGATGCCGTTGCAGTAGATGGTCGTGATGTGCTCGTCTTCCGGCTCTAAAAAGACCTGGTGCTGGGATTTGTCGGCAAAGCGGGTGATTTTTGTCTCGATGCTGGGGCAGTAGCGCGGGCCGGTCGCCTGAATCTGGCCGGAAAACATCGGGGCCAGGTGCAGGTTGTTCCGCAGGAGCGTGTGAATCCGCTCGTTGGTCCAGGTAATCCAGCAGGGGACGGCGGGCCGGTCAATGCGGTCGTTGAGGAACGAAAACGGCACGGGCTCGGCGTCGCCGGGCTGGAGCTGCACCTTGTCGTAGTCAACGGTCGTCCCGTCCAGGCGGCAGGGTGT
>JAKEGM010000155.1 GCA_022615575.1 Planctomycetales bacterium | reverse complement strand
TATCCTGATTACCATCGGGGCAATCGGGGCCGTTACCGCCACCGCAGGCCGGATGATGGGCGATGTCGGCCGATACGGCAATTATTTTGTGGCGCTGATTTTCTTTGTGGTGGGGCTGCACCTGTTGGATGTTATCCCGATGCCGTCCAGCGGCCCCGGACAGGTGGGAATGAAACGAAAAGGATTACTCGCCGCCTTTATTCTGGGCTTGGTTTTCGGTATTGCACTGGGGCCGTGTACATTTGCCTATATGGCTCCGATGCTGGGCGTAACGTTCAAGCTGGCCGATGCGAATCCGGCTTACGGCATCCTGCTCCTGCTGGCTTACGGGGCGGGGCATTGCTCGGTGATTGTCTTTGCGGGCACGTTCACAGAGGTTGTTCAGCGGTATCTCAACTGGAACGAACAATCCAAAGGCGCGGTTATCTTAAAAAAAATCTGCGGCATTCTGGTTCTTCTGGGCGGCCTGTACCTGCTCTACAGGGCATAGACGTTATTCTTTGGCGGATTTAAACCAGCCCTGTGTTCTCAGGCAGATTTTGACCAGCATCAGCATCACCGGAACATCGATGAGAACCGCGCCCGCGACACAACTTACCAGCGCCGCGGCGGATTCAAGGACCTGTTTTGGCAGTGGTTTTTTTAACGCCAGGTCGGAGATGCAGGCCTTGCCGCCGGGTTTCAGGACGCGGGCGATTTCTTTCCAGACCTGCTGCTTGTCCGGCGAAAGATTGATGACGCAGTTGGAGAGGACCACATCCGCGCTGCCGTCGGCGACGGGCAGATGCTCGATTTCGCCCAGCCGAAATTCAACGTTGGAAAGCCCGGTCTTTTTCGTGAACGCTGCTGTACTTGCCCGCGCATTGCTGAGCATGTCCGGCGTCATATCGACGCCGATAGCGCGACCTGTCGGCCCCACTTTGCGGGCGGCAATAAAGACATCGAATCCGCCGCCGCTGCCCAGGTCCAGAACAACTTGTCCGGGCTTAAGGTCGGCAATAGCCGTCGGATTTCCGCAGGACAGGCCCATATTGGCGCCGTCGGGCAGTGCCTCCAATTCTTCGCGTGTATAACCAATGGCCTCGGCCAGTTTATCGGGCGAGGCCGAACCGCAGCAGCAGCCGGATTGACCTTTGGCGATATCCGCATACCCTTTCCGCACTGTTTCTCTGATTTTTTCATCTGAACTGTCAGCCATAAAATCGTATCCTCGCGGCATTATGTCTTTGTATTTAAGGATTCCGGAAGCGTTCGAACAAAAGCCCGGATTTGGTCGCGTACCTTTCGGTAACAATTAAGGACTTCTTCCTCGGTTTTGGCTTCTTTTGCCAGGCGGGGCGGGTCTTCGAAGCCCACATGAATGACCTTGGCGTTTCCCGGAAAAATCGGGCAGCTTTCGCGGGCGTTGTCGCAAACGGTAACGACGTAATCAAACGGGATTTGTTTGACCTCGTCCAGATGTTTGGAACGATGCCCGGAAATATCCACGCCTGCTTCGGCCATGACCCGTACGGCATAGGGATTGAGGCCGTGCGTCTCGATGCCGGCCGAATATGGTTCGATACTATCGCCTTTAAGATGTCGTGCCCAGCCCTCGGCCATCTGGCTCCGGCAGGAATTGCCCGTGCATAAAAACAGGATTTTCAGCTTATCCGCCATTGAGTTATCGAAAGTTTTCGCTGTTTCGAATGGTCTGAAGTTTATACCGTTTTTCAATCAATCCATGCTCACGCCTGAACGTCTTTCTCCATCAATTATCCCTGTTTAGATTCTCGGCCAGGAACGCATAAATATCCGCGGTTTCTTCAATCTGCATTGACACGGGCTTTCCGGAGCCGTGGCCGGCATCTGTCTGGATTCGAATCAGAACCGGCCTGTCACCGGCCTGGGCGTCCTGCAATCCGGCGATAAACTTAAATGAATGCCCCGGCACAACCCGGTCATCGGTATCGGCCGTCACCACCAATGTTGCGGGATAAATTACGCCTTTTTTGATGGTATGATAAGGCGAGTATCCTTTAAGATATTCAAACATTGCTTTGCTGTCTCGAACCGAGCCGTAATCATCAGTCCAGTAGCGTCCCGCCGTAAATTGGTCAAACCGCAGCATGTCCATGACGCCGACAGTCGGTACGGCTGCGGCGAATAAATCCGGCCGCTGCGTCATGCAGGCGCCGACCAGCAATCCGCCGTTTGATCCGCCTGAGATGCCGAGTTTCTCCGGGGAGGTGTATTTCTGATCAATCAGGTATTCGGCCGCAGCGATAAAGTCGTCGAATACATTCTGTTTAAGCATTTTTTTCCCGGCCTCATGCCAAGTTCCCCCATATTCACCCCCGCCCCGGAGATTGGCGATCGCATAGACGCCGCCCATCTCGAGCCATACTATTCGCGATACCCCGAAATGCGGCTTGAGGGAAATACGGAAACCGCCATAGCCGGTCAGCAGCGCGGAGTTGCTTCCGTCACGCTTCATTCCTTTTTTATAAATGATAAACATCGGGACACGGGTGCCGTCTTTGCTTGTATAAAAAACCTGTTCGGCTGTATACAAATCGAAATCAATATTAATCCGGGGCCGTTCCAGAAACTCCGATTTTCCAGTGACCATGTCATATCGGTAAATGGACGGCGGCGTCGTAAGCGATTCAAACGAATAAAAGGTCTCGGTATCGTTCATTTTTCCGCTGAAACCGGAGACGCTGCCCATCGCGGGGGTGTCGACATTGCGCACGTGTTTCCCTTCCAGCGTAAACAAGGCAATCTGGGATGTTACATCTTTCAGATAACTGCAAACCAGCAGGTTGTTGATGATGTCGACCTCTTCCAGGGGCCGGTCGCTTTCGGCAATAATCTCTTTCCAGTTTTCCGGTTCGGGCTTCTGAAGATCGATGGCAATCACGCGCCCGTTGGGAGCGGCATTGTCAGTGAGAAAATAAAACACCGACCCTGTATTATCGATAAACGAGTACCTGTTGTCAAAATGGGCGATCAGGTCCGTCATCGGCGCATCGGGCGTCTGGAGATCGTTGTAAATAACCCGGTTTTTGTCGTCTGTACCGAGAAACACCGAAATGACCAGGTACCGCCCATCCTCTGTGACATCGACGCCGTAGTTCCAATCGGGATGCTCCGGCTGATAATAAACAACGGTATCCTCGGACGGATTGGTTCCCAGGCGGTGATACATGACCTTCATGTTCGTATTCACAGCGATGAATTCTCTGCCCGGTTCCGGTTTCGGAAACTTGGCATAATAAACTCCGGTATCATGCAGGGTCCAGGCAAAGTGTCTTGTCTTCAAATAATCAAAGATTTCCGGCAGATCGCGTCCCGTGTTGACATCCCGGATTTTCCATGTATTCCAGTCGGCCCCGCTTTTCTGAACAGCATAGGCCACAAGTGATCCGTCCCGGTTAAATGACATACTGCTCAGGGCCGTCGTTCCATCCTTAGACCAGGTATTGGGATTGAACAAAACACGGCGGGGACCGTTCAGCGAGTGCATGGTGTAGATCACATTATGATTTTGCAGGCCGTCATTTTGAGACACAAAATACCGCCGACCGATCTTCCGCGGAATGCCCATTTTTTCATAATTCCAAACCTCTGTTAACCGTTCTTTAATTGGGCCTCTCTGCTCCAAACCATACAGGTAGTCAAATGTTAGCTTGTTCTGTGCCCTGATCCATCTGCTGACCCGCTTGGATTCGCGGCAGTCTTCTTCCAGCCATTGGTAGGGATCACTAACGGTGATACCATAGTACGTATCCGTATGGGAAATGCGTTTTGTCTCGGGATAATTCATCGAGGCACAGCCGCAAAGGCATGCCGGAAGGATAATAACAGTCAAAAGCAGTGGTTTTTTCATCTTAGAAGGTCTTTTTACTGTCGAGAATGAGCGTCACCGGGCCGTCGTTGATACTGTCGATGTCCATGTGGGCGGCAAAAACGCCGGTTTCGACTGGTATCCCTTTTTCTTTGATGGCGTATATTGTTTTTTCATACAGCAGTTTAGCTGTTTCCGGCGGTCCGGCAGCGGAAAAATCGGGCCGGCGGCCTTTGCGGCAGTCGCCAAAAAGTGTAAACTGGCTGATGAGCAGAATCCCGCCGGCAATGTCTTTGACAGACAGGTTCATCTTGCCGTCGGCATCCTCAAAAATCCGCAGGTTCACAATTTTGTCGGCCATAAATTCAATATCCGCCTGTGAATCTTCCCTGCCGACGCCCAGAAAAACCAGCAATCCCTCCCCGATTTGTCCAGTGATGCGCCCATCTACCTGCACACTTGCCCTGCTGACCCGCTGCACCACCGCTCGCATGGATTACTCTTTCTCCGGATGTTCAACTCGTTTTTGGAAACTCAGCGGCACAACCAGCACGGCGCAGTCGGCCTTGCGGGTGATTTTTTCGGTCACGTTTCCGAACAGCGGCTTCTGCAATGCGCTGCGTCCGTGCCGTCCCATCACAATCAGGTCGATCTGTTTCTCTTTGGCAAACGCCAGAATCTCCTGCCAGTCCTTGCCGATGCGGTATTCGACTTTTACCTGAATGCCGTCGGGCAGTTTGGATAGATAGGCCTTTGCAATTTGCTCGTCGAGGTCGTGTTTGGCTTTGTTGTCAACGTCCTCGACCTCATAGATATAGGTTTTCCAGAACTGCGCCTCGGTTTCCGGAATCACATGCAGCAGGTACAATTCACACCCCGGGTGCCGCTGCGCGGAATCCACCGCAAAACCGAAAGCGAAGTCGGCGTTTTCTGAAAGATCCGTGCAGAACAGGATTCTCCGGTATGTTCCGGCCGGTAATAGTGAATCGGTATTCATACATTACTCCATACGCTTCATTGAACCGCTGCTTTCAGCGTGACAGATTCGGCAGCCACAGGCACAATTGCGGAAACATGGTTATGAGAACTGCCGCCACAATCATCATATACAAAAACGGCATCGCTCCCCGAAACACTGTTTGCAGCGGCACATCCCGCTCGATACCGCTGACGACATACACGCACACACCCACCGGCGGAGTAATCACGCCCATCTGCGTTACCAGCACAATCATCACCACGAACCAGATGGGATGATACCCCAGTTCGGTAACCACCGGATAAAAAATCGGAACCGTCAGCAGCACCAGCGCCAGCGCATCAACAAAACATCCGGCAATCAAATAGAACACGACAATCAGTGCGATGACGCCCCAGCCGGGAATCGCCAGGTTCGACAGCCATTCGGCCAATTGAAACGGCAGCCGCGTAATCGCCAGAAAGTTGCCGAAAATCGCTGCCCCGGCTACAATCACCATCACCATGCACGAGGTCCGCATCGTTTCCTTCAAGCTCTGCCCAAAGGTCTTCCAGGACAGTTTTCTTTGCACCATGGTGATCAGAATTGTTCCCGCAGCGCCAATTGCTGCTGCCTCGTTAGCGCTGAACCATCCCGCGAACATGCCGCCCATCACCAGTGCAAAGAGAATCAGCGTTTCCGACACGCCCAACAGAGAACGTACCTTCCGTCCAAAGGTCGTCGGCGGAGCCGCAGGCCCCAATTCCGGGCGGCGTTTGCATTGCCAGTAGATCACCAGGCAGAACAAGAACGCCGTCAAAATGCCCGGGATAATTCCGGAAATGAACAGCTTGCCGATGGATTGCTCGGTCAGAATCGCATAGACGATAAACACCACGCTGGGCGGAATCATCATCCCCAGCGTGCCGCCGGCGGCGACCGTGCCCGTTCCCAATCCCATGTCGTAGCCGTATCGCTTCATCTCCGGCAGCGCCACCGAGGCCATTGTTGCTGTCGTCGCCGGTCCGGACCCGCAGATGGCGCCGAAAGCCGCGCACGCCCCGACGGTAGCCATCGCCAATCCGCCGGGCAGCGGCCCCAGCCAGTGATACGCCGCTGAAAACAGCCGACGGCTGATTCCGCCGTGAAACGCAATCTGTCCCATCAGCACAAACAGAGGAATCACCGTCAGGTTATAATTGTTAAAGATGTCAAACAGGTTCATTGACATCATGTTCAGCGCCGGATTGATGTCCCCGAGAACCCATGCAAAGCCAACGACACCGACAACCGCCATTGAAAACGCCACCGGCAGGCTCGTACACAGCATGACCACCAGCAGGATGCACCCTATAACGCCTTTCTGTTCTGGACTCATGGCTTGATCAGCTCCTCATCGGGCCAGGCGATATGCTCAAAGACCACCAGGACCGTCGCCGCGCAGCACAGGGCCATGACATACGGTACCCAGAACAGCGGCCAGCGCAGCGTCACCATTGATTGATTTTTGCCCAGCATGTCATTGCCGTACATGATGCATTGCCAGGCAAAGAGCGCAAACAGAACGGCGATTACGGAATGCACCAGGACATTGCCGATACGCCGCCCGCGTCGCGAGAGTTTGCGGAACAGAAACTCGATAGCGACATGTCCCTTTAAACTGGTTGTGTAGGGAAGCGATGCCGCCAGCGTGATGGCAGCGCAGACGCTTACGACGTCATTGGTGCCGCGGAGGGGCGACTTGAACAGAGTTCGGCTGACAACATCGTATGTCGTAATGGCCATCATCAGGACGATTCCCGCCGCCGACAAAAAACACAGCCCCCTCACCAGCCCGACAAGCAGCCGCTTATAGACAATCCGCACAATTCGCCCCGAAACATCCGACGACATGCGTTATTGCCCTGTTTGCGTTTTGGCGATGCTGTCCTGAAGGTTCTTCAGGAATTCAGCGCCGGGCAGGTTCTTTGCCTTGGCGGCGGCCGCATAGCTGGTCAGAACCGGCTCGACGGCCTTTTTCCATTTGGCCTGTTCTTCGGCCGGCAGGGCAATAATCTCACGGGGCGGCGCCAGAGACTTGATGAAGTCGCGGCCTTCCCGGTCGGCCTGGTCCCATGCCTGCCCGTGCTTGGCAATCCATTCCTTGTTCACGTCGTTGAAAATCTGCTGAATGTCCGGCGGCAGTGCCTCCCACTTCTTGCTATTCATGACCACGAACATCGCTGTTGTATAGCCGATGCAGGTCGAGTCGGTGACATACGAAATGACCTCGCCCTGTTTCCAGCCCTTGAGGGTTTCAATTGGGCACAGCGTGGCATCGACGACGCCCTTGGACAGGGCTTCATAGGTTTCCGGCTGGCTCATGCCCACCGGCGCCCCGCCCAGGCACTCGACGATTTTTGTCGAGAGACCCGTCGTACGGACCTTCAAGCCCTTGAGGTCTTCCAACTTGGCAACCGGCTTCTTGGACGCCAGCAGCCCCGGTCCGTGCGCGTGAACATACAGCAGGTGGACATTGGCGATTTCGGCCGGGTTGTATTTGGCAATCATCTCGTTGGCAATCTGCGTGGCCGCCGTGCCGGTGGGGTAGCCCAGCGGAAGGTCAAGCCCTTCCAGCAGCGGGAACTGGCCCGGCGTATAGGCAAAACAGCTCATCCCGATATCGGATACGCCGTTGACAACGCCCTCATAGACCTGGGGTGCCTTGGTCAGTGTGCCGCCGGGATAAAGGGTGATTTCCACCTTGCCGTTGGTGCGTTTCTTGATTTCTTCGGCCCAGGTTTCGGCGGTCTTGCACTGGATATGCGTGGGCGGGAAGAAAATGCTGTAAGACAGCTTAATGGCTGCCTCCGATGGCGCAGCAACCGGCTGGGCCGGCTCTTGTGCGGGTGTTGCCGGTGGTGCCGGTTGTTCCTGCGAGGGAGCCGCCGGTTCGGTCTTTTTGGTGCAGCCCCCCATGCCGAGAGCCATAATGACAAGAGCACACAGGGCCAAAGCGATGGTTCGTTTCATAACATTGCCTCCTAATAAAAGTTATCGTTTTTAATTCCTTCGAAAAACGGTACTGCTATAGTACGCATTCCCCGTCGGTTATGCAAGTTTTTATTTTGGAGTAATTTCCCGCTTTTCAGTAACCGGATTTGCGGTTTGTCCGGGCGTTTCGTTTCAGCCGGGATAGGCCCAGACGCAGAAAGCCGGAATCGGCGAAAATCCTTGCAAATTCTTCTTCCGTCATCTCTGAAATTTGCTCCGGTGTGAGGTTTTGCCATTCAGGGTGGAAGTGGAAATCGACATTTTTTCGCGGCGGCGCATTAATTTCATGCGGGCATGCGAGGATGCACTCATCACAGCCGAAGATGTACCTGGGAACGCAACCGTCCCGGTCGCACATATTTTTAATTGCGGGTGCGACGCCCTCGTTCCCAGGTTCAATCGTCAGATAGCTGATGCACTTTCGAGCGTCGAATGAGCCGTCCGGTGCCAACGCCCCCGTCGGGCAGGCGCGGAGACACTTGCCGCAATCGCCGCAGGATTGATTATCCAGCGGCGCATCCGGCGTCAATTCGAGCGTCGTAACCAATTCGCCCAGCAAAATTTGACAGCCGAGTTCAGGATGGATGAGCATGCGGTTTTTGCCGATAAAGCCCAGCCCCGCCCGCTGAGCCAGCGCCCGTTCAGCCAAAGGCGCTGAATCCGCACAGGCCTTGAATGTTATATCTGGATTTATGCTTTGGAGGTGAATGTAGTCGGCTAATTGAAATAACCGCTCTTTGATGAACGGGTGATAGTCCTCGTACTGGGCGAAGTGAGCAATTTTTAATGCAGGGCTATCCTCCAGCTTGCCTTTCCGAAGCTGGAAGCTTCGGCTGCTTTCAGGCCGGTAATTCAGGGCGACGCATATCACGGACTTAGCCCCCGGCAGCAGTTTGGCCGGCGAAAAGCGTTTGTCGATATTGCGCTGCATATAGTCCATCGCCGCCGCACAGCCGGCTTCAAGCCAGCGGCGAAAATAGACAATCTGCCGGCTGTCCACCGGTTCGGCGGCGGTGATTCCAACGGCGTCAAAGCCCAAAGCAATCGCCTTTTGCTTAATGTCCGATTCAAGGGTCATGCGGGTATGTTAAGGGTTTCCCGCATCGATTACAAGGTCTGGCTTGACAGATAGGGGACGAGGACATACCATAACCTTTTTGAAATTCAGTTAAAGGATACAGCATGTCGGATAAAGATGTAAAAAAGGGATACAAAGAGACATTGACGCTTCCGCAAACCAGTTTTGCGATGAAGGCCAACCTGACCCAGCGCGAACCGCAGCAGCGCAAGGCGTGGGAAAAGGAGGACATATACAACAGGATTATGGCCGCCCGCCAAGGGGCGCCGCTGTATATTCTGCATGACGGGCCGCCCTACGCCAACGGCGATATTCACATGGGGCACGTCATCAACAAGGTGCTCAAGGATTTTGTCGTTAAATACAAAACAATGACGGGTTTTAAGACCCCCTACATCCCCGGCTGGGACTGCCACGGCCTGCCGATTGAAATCAAGGTCATGGGCGAACTGGGCGAAAGGGCCAAACAGATGGCCAAGCCCGAAATCCGCCAGGAATGCCAGAAATATGCCTCTAAATATGTCAAGGTGCAAACCAAACAGTTTCAATCGCTGGGCGTTTTCGGCGACTTTGGAAATCCGTATCTGACGCTCAAGCCGCAGTACGAGCAGGGGATTCTGGAAATCTTCGCCGAACTGGTCGGCAACGGGCTGGTCTATAAGCAGTTAAAACCCATTCACTGGTCGGTCGGCTGCGAAACGGCGCTGGCGGATGCCGAACTGGAATACAAAGAGGTTGCTTCCTCCAGCAGTTATGTGAATTTCCCGATGGACGAGGCATCGGCCAAAAAAGTTCAGGGGATGGGCATCGCCCCGGCCGATAGCAGGGCGTGCTTCATGATTTGGACGACCACGCCGTGGACACTGGCGGCCAATCTGGCCGTGGCGCTGCATCCGGCGCTGGACTATGTGGGGCTGACCTACCGCAAAGACGGCGGCGCGAAATTCACGTCGATTGTTTGCGCCAAACGGCTGGAGGCGGTTATCAAGGCCGCCGGATTGCAGGAAGGCCGGTATTCCATCAGCGGGCCGGTCAAAGGCAGCGCGTTGGAAAAGCTGCGCTATATCCATCCGTATGTCCCGTCGAATCCCACGGATAAGGATGCGTATTTTGCGATTAACGCCGACTATGTGACGACCGAAGACGGCACGGGCATCGTGCATATCGCCCCTGGCCACGGAGCCGAGGACTATATGGCGGGGATGCAGTACGGCCTGGCGGTTTATTCGCCGGTGCGCGACGACGGCACCTACGATGAGTCCGTGCCTGAATGGCTGCGTGGAAAGAGCGTCCTGGCGGTTGATAAGGAAGTCAATGCGCACCTGAAAAAAATCGGCCTGCTGGTGCATGAAGAAAGCATCCTGCACAGCTATCCGCACTGCTGGCGAAGCAAAACCCCGGTGATTTTCCGCGCCACGGAGCAGTGGTTTATTAGCGTGGATAAGGATGTCGAAAAATTCGGCAGCAAGAGCTTGCGGAACATGGCGCTGGAGCAGATTGGGCAGGTTGCCTGGGTTCCGGCCTGGGGCCAGAAGCGCATCCAGGGCATGCTCGAATCCCGGCCGGACTGGTGCATCAGCCGCCAGCGCGCCTGGGGACTGCCGATTCCGGCGTTTATAACCGGCGACGGCAGAACACTGTTGACCCGGGAATCCGTTGCGGCCGCGGCAAAACATATCGGCAAAAAAGGGTCCAACAGCTGGTTCACGGATTCGCCGAAAGAAATTCTGGGCGAAAATTTCAGCTTGCCGCAGGGGTTTGACTGGGACGACCTGCACAAGGAAGAGAACATCTTTGATGTGTGGTTTGAGTCCGGCTGCAGCTGGCACAGCGTCATCCGCATGGCCGGTTTGCCCGTGCCGGTGGAGTTGTACCTGGAAGGTTCGGATCAGCACCGCGGCTGGTTCCAGTTGTCGCTGCTGCCGGCCCTGGGCGCGACGGGCAGACCGCCGTTCAAGACCGTGCTGACCCACGGTTTTACCGTCGATGAAAAAGGGATGAAGCAGTCCAAGTCGGCAGGCAACTATGTCAGCGCCTTGGAGGAAATCGAAAAATACGGCGCCGATATTCTGCGACTGTGGGTCGCCAGCGTCAATTATCAGGAGGATATGCGGTGCAGCGATGAACTCATCGGCCGCCTGCAGGAGACCTACCGCAAAATCCGCAACACCCTGCGGTATCTCCTGAGCAACATCAGCGATTTTGTCCCTGCCGAGATGTCGGTTGCGTACAAGGATATGCGGGTCATCGACCAGTGGGCGATGGAAAAGCTCCAGGAACTCATCGTGCAGGTGCACGAGGCCTACGAGAGCTTTATGTTCCACCGTGTCTATGGATTGATTTATAATTTCTGCACGGTCGAGATGAGCAGCATTTATATGGATGTGATGAAAGACCGCATGTACTGCGACGCGGCCGCAAGCCCCAGCCGCCGCAGCGGTCAAACCGTCATGCATAACATCCTCGACGCCCTTGTGCGGATGCTGGCGCCGGTGCTGGCCCACACCGCCGAGGAGGCCTGGGCGGCCATTCCCTACAGGAGCCAGCCCGTTGACAGCGTGCACCTGGCGACGATGCCCCGGCCCGATGCCTCGATTGACCCTGCGGTCAATCAAAGCATGTGGGGAAAGATTATGGCCTTGCGGGACGAGGCGCTCAAGGCGCTGGAGCCGCTTCGCAGGAATCAGGTTATCGGCAGCAATCAGGAAGCGGCGGTGCGGATTGAGACCGATGATGACGAATTGTTGGCGATAATCAACCGGATGGGCATCGAAAACTTCGCCGCCCTGTGCATCGTCAGCGAGGTTACAATCGCCAAAGGCCCTGCGTTAAAGGTTGCGGCGGCCAAAAGCGCCCATGCCAAATGCCAGCGCTGCTGGAACTACTGGCCCAGCGTGGGGCAGAATAAGGAATTTCCCGACCTGTGCACCCGCTGCATAAGTGTCGTTGCGGCTTGCTCTTGACGAAGATTTATTGACTTTAGCCGAATCGGACGATATACTGATCACTCAACAAAATAACCGTCCATGAGGGTTTGAAAAGCGATGCGGAAAATAGCGGCAGGGATGCAGAAAAAGGTCTGGCAGATTCGTCCGGTCAGCCGGGAGGCGACAACGCTGGCACAAGCGCTTGAGGTGTCGCCGCTGCTTGCCCAAGTGCTGATTAACCGCAAACTTGACCAGACCGAAGGAGCCCTCGCGTTTTTATCCCCCAAACTGACCGACCTCATCGAGCCGGAGCGGATGTACGGCATCGGTCCGGCGGTCGAATGCATCCGGCAGGCCGTCGAAAACCGCAAAAAAATCTCCATTTATGGCGATTACGACGTGGACGGCATCACCAGCGTGGCGATTTTGTGGCACCTGCTGCAATTGCTGGGCGCGCAGGTCGATTATTACATCCCGCACCGTGTCGATGAGGGCTACGGCCTCAATGCCGACGCCGTGCGGCAGTTGGCCGCCGGCGGGACGGAATTGCTGATTACCGTCGATTGCGGCATCACCGCTGTCGAACCGGTTCTCCTGGCCCGCCAGCTGGGCGTCGAGACGATAGTTACCGACCACCACCAGCCCGGCCCCGCGCTGCCCCAGGCCGCGGCGATTGTGCATCCTCGGCTGGATCCGGAGTACGGCAATCCGCATTCGGCAGGGGCGATGGTGGCGTTCAAACTGGCCTGGGCCGTGGCCAATGCCTGCAGGAAAGGCGCCCAGCTTTCGCCTCAACTGCGTCAGTATTTGCTCAATGCGACCACCTTGGCCGGCATCGGCACCATTGCCGATGTGGTGGACCTGCGTGGCGAAAACCGCGTGCTGGCCGGCTACGGGTTAAAGGCGCTGGAGGCCTCCAATCTGGTGGGCATCCGGGCGCTGGTGCAGACGGCGGAACTGCACGCCTCCGGCGTGGACAGCTATGCGGTGGCGTTCCGGCTGGCGCCGATGCTCAACGCCGCCGGACGCATGGGCCATGCCCGCCTGGCCGTCGAGCTGCTCACTACCGGAAGCGAAGTCCGCGCCATCCAAATCGCCCAATACCTCAAAGAGCAGAACCGCCTGCGTCAAAAGCACCAGCTGGACATCTTCAAGCAGGCCAAACAGCGCATCCTGCAGCTGGGCCTCAATCACCCCGACCGCAAAACCATCGTGCTGGCCGATGAAAACTGGCATACTGGCGTTATCGGAATCGTGGCGTCGCGGATTATCGACGACTTTTACCGGCCGACCATCCTGATTAACACCGCCGACGGGCTGGGGCAGGGGTCGGGCCGCTCCATCGAGGGCTTCAACCTGTATGCCCATCTGGAGGCCTGTTCGCAGTATCTGGTCAGCTTCGGCGGCCACGAGATGGCGGCGGGGCTGAAAATCGACCGGGAACACATCCCGGCGTTTGCCGAGGCGTTCGAGGCCTGCGCCGGACAGACGCTCAATGAGAAGATTTCCGAATCGTGCCTCAAAATTGACGCCGAAACCCGCATCGCCGATTTTACCGAGAGGCTGATGAAGGAACTCAACTTTCTCGAGCCGTTCGGGCAGGGCAATCCCAAGCCGCTCTTTGCCGCCCGCGGGGTCAAGCTGATTGCCCCGCCGCGCAAGGTCGGCGCCCGCAGCGACCACTTGCAGCTTTCCATCGCCGATGCCAGCGGGGCCGTGCGGTGCATCGGCTTCGGCATGGGCAATCTCGAAAAGAAGCTGCTGGAGACCGACACCTTCAGCGTTGCCTTTGAGCCGCAGTACAACACCTTCAACGGCCGCACCGACCTCCAGTTCGTCCTCTCCGATATCCAATTCGAATAAATATCAACCACCGATTTTCACGGATTTTTTAAGTTAGAGATTGAAGTTTGAGCAGGATGGGCAGTGCCCGTGCAGAAGGGTCATTCCGACCCCGACAAAGGAGGGGGAGGAATCTGATTAAACAGCAAAACCTGTCCTGAGCGAAGCCGAATGGATTCCAAAATCCCGAAGGGATGACAATACAGTAGCCGGGGGTGTCAACCCCCGGAAAACGTTTCAGGCCTTGACGCAGGTGGTTCCATAGGGCTTTCGCTGGGGGCGGGAGAGCATCGCATTGGCCTCGGGGTCGTCGATGAACTGCTCTTTGTCCGGGTTCCAGCGAACCTTGCGCCCAAGCTTCATGGCGATATGGCTCACCAGGCACGCGCTGCACGAGCGGTGGGCGACTTCGGCCGGTGTAATCGGTTCCTTGCGGCTCAGGATACACTCCAGCCAGTTGAGGTGCTGCTCCGGGCTATCGTAGAGGTGAATGTCATTGGGGCCGAGAGGCGCTTCGTAAATCTTCATGTCGCTGACTAAGACCGGCGAGTTCTTCGGATCGCCGGAAACCGGGTCGCTGCTGGTGACCTGGCCGCTGCCGCGGCTGACAAAAATCCAGCCCGCATCGCCCTCAAACCGCACGCCGTTGGGATTTTTGCCGCTGACGTGCATCGTTACGCCGTTGGCGTACTTGGCACGCACGTCGAAATCGCCGTGAACATTCCACAGACCGGATGTGGGGAATTCGGCCGTGCCCTCGATTTCGACCGGACCGGTCAATTCCGTTCCCATGCCCCAGTGCGCGATGTCCAGATGGTGCGCTCCCCAGCCGGTAATCATCCCGGCGCCGAACTGTTCACATCGCAGCCAGCCGGGACGATCGTAACTGTTCTGCGGATGGACGCGTTTTTCGGTGTAATAAACCAGCGGCGTGGAACCGAGCCACATGTCATAATTCAGGTTTTCCGGAACGGGCATTTCGGGTTCTTCTGGGCCGGAAGGGTCGCCGGGCAGGCCGATGATGATATTCTTTACCTGGCCGATTTTGCCGTTGCGAACCAGTTCGCAGACGCGCTTAAACTGCGGCCAGGGACTGGCGGACCGTTGCTGGCTGCCAATCTGGAAAATGCGGCCGGTTTTCTTGACGCAGTCGGCCATTTGCCGGCCCTCGGCAATCGTCAGCGACGTGGGCTTCTGCAGGTAAATATCCTTGCCCGCCAGGGCGGCTTCCATCGCCGGCTGGGCGTGCCAGTGGTCGGGCGTGGAGATAATCACCGCGTCGATGCTTTTATCAGCCAGCAGCTCTTTGTAATCAGCATAGACCTTGACATTCACATAGCCGGCGTTGCCGGTCTTTTTGGTGTAATAATCCTCAATCCATTTCTTGCCGTCCCGGGCGCGTTTGCTGTCCGGGTCTGCCACGGCCACCACACGGCACAGGCCGTGCTTGATGGTTTCCGGCAGGTCATGAGTGAGTGCAATCCGCCCGAACCCGATCTGTCCGATGTTGATTTTGCCGTTGGGTTTTGCTCCGGCGGCCAAGACCGAGGATTTGATGATGGTCGGAAAGCCAAGGATGCTGCCGGTTGCAAAAACCGAGTTTTTCAGAAAATCGCGCCGTTTCATACATCGCCTCTTGCTTGGGGATAAGAAGTTCTATTTTTCTGTTTGTGTGTGTTTTTTCTGCATGGCCCAGCGAATGCCGCCGGTCAGATGCCGGACGAAGTTTTCGTCGCTGTAATGTTCGATTTTGTGGCCCAGGGCGGTGTACCACTGCCGCCCGCCGTCGAACTCCTGATACCAGGCCAGCGGAAAATAGTCGCCGAAGACCCGGCCGGGATAGGTATCTTTCTGGGGGTCCTTGACCGTCCGCAAATCCACGGCCATCAGAAGATGAATCGCCGGATTCAGTTCATTGATAAAGTAGCACTCGTCCTCCCATTTCCATGTATCCGGAAGATGCCGTGTGGAGGGATGCTCTTTGTCGATGACCCTGATATCAAACGGCTGCAAAGGAGGATGCCGTACGAACTTGCCGCCCAGGTTGGCCCAGAACCACGGCCATTGGCGTTCGCTGCCGCAAGCCGAATGGATGCCGACGAAACCGCCGCCGTTTCGGATATAGTCCGCAAAGACCTTTTTCTGCTCTTCGGTGTCGAAGGTTTCATTGTTGGTGTTGGAAAAAACAAGCACATCAAACGCCTTGATTTTGTCGGCGGTAAAAATCGAGGCATCGTCGGCGGCCAGACATGTCCAGCCGTTTGCGGCGCAGATTTTTTTGAGGCACTCGACGCTGGCGGCGATGTTGTCATGTACATGCCCGTCGCCGTTTTTGGTGTATATCAAAACGTTTTCCGTTTCAGCCGTCTGAACGCGGCAATCGGCCTTTTCTTCTTGTGCGGTGCCGGCCGTTCGGCAGGAACTGACGGCAAGCGCCAGCCCAATCCAAACGGCAATGGCCAAATAACGAAACCGCCTATTCTTTGCTGTTTTCATATTCGAACCTTCCTTTCCTGAACAGAGCCCGTTGCACAATGATTTTCGAATCCAACCATTGGATTCGATGGCTGTCAGGGACAGACGGCTCAATTCTCTGTTTCCCAAACACCTTTTCTT
>JAKEGM010000154.1 GCA_022615575.1 Planctomycetales bacterium | reverse complement strand
GGCACGATTGTATGAATATCAGGGTAAGCAGCTTTTGAAAGAAGCGGGTCTGACGGTTCCCCGGGGCGATGTCGCTTCCTCGCCCGAACAGGCCTTTGAGATCGCCCGGCAAATCGGCGGCCCTGTGGCCATCAAGTCGCAGGTCTGGACCACCGGCCGATTCAAGGCCGGCGGCATCAAATTCGCAAACACCCCCGAGGACGCCCGAAAAGAAACGGCCGCACTGCTCGGCTCCCGCATCAAGGGTTTTTTGGTGGAAAAGGTGCTCGTCGAAGAGCGGCTCGAGCTTGCCAAGGAATTTTATGTCGGCATCATCGTTGACGCCTCACATAAAGTTCGTGCGCCGGTGATGATGTTCACGACCGAAGGCGGCGTCGATGTCGAAGCCGTCCAGGAAAAGAATATCGCCCGCCTGACCGTGAACATTTTCGATGGCGTCACGCTCGAGGACGCCCGGAACATGGTTCGCTCGGTGAATGTGCCGCAGGCCTGGCAGGAGGCGCTGGCGGCGGCGGCGGTTTCGCTGTACGAGGTGTTCAGACGCTACGATGCCCGTTCGGCGGAAATCAACCCCCTGGTGGTTACCAGCGACGGACGGGTCATGGCCGCCGACTGCCGCATCGGCATCGACGACGCATCCGTGTCTCGCCATCCCCAACTGGGCATCGAGGTCCCCCGTGAAAGCGACACCGCCCCGACGGCGCTGGATAAAATCGGCTGGAAGATTGAAGAGAGCGACTATCGGGGCATTTCGTTTTTTGCCCAGATGGCGACCGATACCCAGGCCGGCGGCTATATCGGCTATCACGCCATCGGCGGCGGCGGAGCGCTGCTTGCGGCGGATATGCTGGTGCGGCACGGCCTCAAACTGGCCAATTACGCCGAAACCAGCGGCAATCCGCCGGCCTCCAAGGTCTATCGCACGGCCAGGATTGTTCTTTCTCAGCCCGGTCTGGAAGGGTACTGCCTCATGGGCGCCGTCATGGCCAGCCAGGACCAGTGGCATCACGCGCTGGGGCTGGTCAAGGCGTTTCGTGAAACGCTGCACGACAAGCCCGGATTTCCGGTGGTGATATTGATCGCCGGCAACAAGGAAAAGGAATCGCTGGCGATTATGCGGGAAGCGTTTTCGGGGATGAATATCCGCTTTGAATTGTTCGGACGCGAGTATATCCACCGGCTGAGTTTTGTCGCCAATCGGATGAAAGAGATGGTCAGCGAGTATCGGGCCGACAGGCAGGCTGCGCAGAAACCCGCCGCGGCGGTTCCGGCGGCCCCTTATACCCGCAAGTATGATTTCCGCACCGGCAGCGTGCGGGTCAATGAAAACCAGTGCGGCGGCTGCAAATCGCTGGCCTGCGTCAAGGCGTGCAGTTTATACGGCGGCTATCTGTACCGGGTCAAAAACGGCAAGATGGTCATGGGAATCCCCCTGGATGCCGTGCCTCGCCAGTGCAATGAATGCCTGGCGTGTGAATTTGAATGCCGGATGCGAGGTCAGAATGCGCTGAGCATCTCGCTGCCGATGGAACTATAACCGTTAGAACAGGGTGCAGCAGCACAGGAGATAAATATGGCGATTTTGCTGGATGAACGATCACGAGTATTGGTGCAGGGCATTACCGGCCGCGAGGGTATGGCGCGGACGCGGTTCATGAGGGCCTACGGGACGCAGGTTGTGGCGGGCGTGACCCCCGGCAGGGGCGGAACGACCGTCGGTTCCGTTCCGGTCTATAACACGGTCAAAGAAGCCGTCCAGCAGCACGGCTCCTTCGATGCCACCGTCACCTTTGTGCCGGGCCTGATGGTCAAGGATGCGGTCGTGGAGGCGGTGGACGCGGGCATACGGTTCATCGCCATGCCTGTTGAAAGGGTGCCGCTGCATGATGCGCTGATGCTGCTGGCCTACGCCCGGCAAAGGGGCGCCAAGGTGCTCGGCCCCGGTTCGTTCGGGCTTATCAGCCCGGGCAAGGCCGTCATCGGCTGGATCGGCGGTTCGGAGGACTTTGCCAAGGAAATTTTTAAGCCGGGCCATGTCGGAATCGTTTCCCGCAGCGGCGGCCAGACCTCAACCTTTTCCTGGGCCATCGGGCAGGCCGGGCTGGGCATCTCAACCGCTCTGCACATCGGCGGCGAGCCGGTCGTGGGGCTTTCGCCCGCCGAGGTTCTTCCGCTGTTTGAGGCCGACCCGGATACCCACGCCGTTGCGCTGTTCGGCGAAATCGGGACCGTTGCCGAAGAAGAAGCCGCCGAGGTCATCGGCGCCGGGAAATTCACGAAGCCGCTGGTGGCCTATATCGCCGGCGCCGGCGTTCGGCCCGGCATGCGGTTTTCACACGCCAGCGCCATTGTTGAACGCGGGCGCGGCACCGCCGAAAATAAAATCAAGGTTCTCCGCCAGGTCGGGGCGCATGTTGTGGATCAGCCCGAAGATCTGGCCCGGACACTCGCTGAGATAGTAAGGAAATCGTAAAGGAAGGCCGACTATGACACTGTTAAGAAGCATGCTCTTCACTCCCGGAAATAATATGCGGATGATCACCAAGGCCGGCTTGCTGGGCGCCGATGCGGTCATCTTTGACCTTGAGGACTCTGTCCCCATGCCGGACAAGGAAACCGCCCGGCTGTTCGTCCGCGACGGCATTGCCGATGCCGCCGCCTGCGGCGTTCAGGTGTTTGTTCGAATCAACGCCTTTGACACCGGCCTGTCCCATCAGGACCTGGAGTGGGTCGTCGGCCCGGGGCTGAACGGAATCGTTCTGCCCAAAGCCCAGACCGGCGAGGATGTGACGGCCCTGTCGGCCCTGCTGGAAAGCATGGAACGCCGGAAAAACCTTGCCCCCGGCTCGCTGGCGATTGTGCCGATCCTCGAAAGCGCAAAAGGCGTCGTCAACGCCTATGCCATCGCCGCCGCGTCGCCCCGGGTTGTCGCCATTGCCTTTGGCGGCGTTGATTTTTCGCGCGATATGGCGGTCAAGCCCACCAAAGACGGCGTCGAGCTGTTTTACCCCCGCGCTCAAATCGCCGTCTCGGCAAGGGCGGCCGGCGTCTGGTCCATCGATACCCCCTGTATTTCCGTCAACGACCCGGCCCAGCTCAAAGCCGACGCGCAGACCGCCAAGCAGCTCGGTTTCCGCGGCAAACTGCTGATACACCCCCTGCAGGTGGGACCGGTTAACGAGGTGTTCTCCCCGGATACCGCCGACGTGGCGTATGCCCGCAAGATCGTCGAGGCCTTCGATGAGGCCCAGAAGCAGGGGCAGGGCGCCATCTCGTTTGAAGGCAAGATGGTCGATGTCGCCAATTACCGGCAGGCCAAAGACCTGCTCGACGCGGCCCGGGCGATTGCAAAACAACCGGCTTGATTGCCGACTCCAGGGGCGGTATAATGCAGCCGAACATGGACAGAACCGTGAATACATTTAAGCCGATCAAGGACACGCTCCTGTCGGCCATTTACTATGCCCCCCGCGGACGGTTTCGGCTCTATTCGCTCGGTCGGGAGCTGGCGCAGCGGTACTTGTATCCCACCGACCTGCTCATCGGCATTATCGGCCCCGAGGGCGTTGGAAAATCAACCCTCATACAGGGCATTTTCCCCGGGCTGGAACTGACCAACGACGACGAAGGCGTCAATATCCGCTCGACGCCGATTTTTAATTTTTCCGAGGGCAATTTTTTTTCCGGCCACACCTTTCATATCGACATCCGGTATGAATCGGCCTTTCACCAGACGTATGAAATCGTCGAGGCCATTAACAGGGCCATCGCCAACCAGCGGCGGGTTGTCGTCGAGCATTTCGACCTGATCTACAAATACCTCGGGTACAATGCCCAGATCATTTTCGCCATCGGCGAAGACGTCAGCGTCTATCGGCCCTCGATTCTCGGCCCGTCGCCCATCGCGATTAAACGGCGGGTGGACAGAACCGTCAAATACCGTCTCATGGCCCATTCCGCCGAAGACATCACCTGTCATCTCCTCCGCAAGGATTACAAGTTTGTCGCCAACGAACTGCATTCCGACGTTCGGCACGGATTTGTGGTCGGTTTCGACAAAAAACCGAAGATCGACATCGGCGAACTCGAGCAGAAAGTCCTTTCTATCATTGAGCAGGATTTGAAAATCCATCCGGAAAAAGGCGACTATATTTCGCTGTCCGGCGAGAAAATCTTCTGCACCGGCAAGCGGATTCACGTCAAATCCTCCGGCCAGATTGAAAAATTCCGGCTCATTCGAAACTATATCTACGACCCCATCTCTCGCCAGTCGCTGCTGGTCGGGCTTGTCGGCAGAGAAAAAATATCCGGCCTGCGAGAACTGCCCCCCATCAAATAAAGGCCGGCCGGGCCGTGCTGTAGTTATCGGCCGTCGGGCCATTGAAAAACGATGAGTTTGAGGGTTTTTCTCTTCAAGGATTGAATATGCAGCCGACATTAAAATAACTGTTTTCAGGCATAGGAAAAAATGCGACGGTTGCGGTAGTAAAACCATAACTGCTTATTTTTTAAGAAGATAAATATACGGACAAAAATGTCCAACGGACGCTTGGCCGGTGCAAACATTGTCGAAAAACCTTGCTTTTTCTAAATAGGATTGATATAATAACCATATAAGATAGGGTTTTTGTGTGTGACCCTGTAAACTTTCTCGATGTTTTATGACCTAAAACAATCAAGAAAAACCTAATTTCGCTGTTTCTTAGGTCAGAACCCACATCCAATGGGGGATGTCAGGGTGTTTGTGTGGCGATACGCGGTGTAATTTTGGAGCAGTTGTATGTACCTAAGAAATCAATCGCTCGTTGTAATTGTATCTATCCTGCTTTCAGTGTCTGTCCTCCGATCCAATCCTGTGGGTGACTTGGACGGCAGCAATACCGTAGCCATTGCTGATCTGGCGGTTCTTGCTGAGCAATGGCTTGATCCGGCGGGTTGTACGGGTCATCCGGATGATTGCGCCGATCTGGATGGACAGGGTGGTGTTAATGCCGTTGATTTTTCGTTGCTTGCTAAAAACTGGCAGCGTGAGGGGGCTCCGGTCATCAGTGAGTTTATGGCCTCCAATACGAATACAATACAGGATGAGGATCAGCAGTATTCTGACTGGATCGAACTTTATAATCCCAATACTACTGCGGTCAATCCCAAGGGCTGGCATCTGACAGATAATGCCAACGATCTGAACCAGTGGGAATTTCCGGATGTGACGATCGGATCAGGTCAGTATCTGCTTGTTTTCGCGTCGGGGAAGGATCGAAGAGATCCGGCAAGCGAACTGCATACTAATTTTTCACTCAGCGGTTCGGGCGAATACCTGGCGCTGGTGGAACCGGACGGCAGCACAATCGCCTATACCTATGGCGTCTATCCCCAGCAGTTTTCCGGTATCTCCTATGGTCTCGGCGTCAACGGCGGCCAAAGCACGACCGAACACACGCTTGTTCCCCGTGCCTCCACATGGCGGTATTTTGAGGGCCTCACCTCGGATCCTTCCGAACCGGATGACGCATGGAGAATGATCGGCTTTAACGACAACCCGTCCACTACCAACTGGAAGGAAGGGCTTACCCCAATCGGTTATGGCGATACTTTTATTGAAACAGTGATAACCAACCCTTCAGAAAATCACTCGCTGTACCTTCGCAAAGAGTTTGTCATCAGCGACTTGAGTACAGTTGATTCGACGAAGCTGGATCTGTTCATGGACGATGGGTGCATTGTATGGATCAATGGCACCGAAGTAACGCGATGGGGAGTTTCCGCGGGAAATAAAAACTATAATGATACGACCGGTCAGGATGCATATGTAGGGGATGCAGATTGGGTGCCGGTCGAATTGTCGCTTCCTTACAGCTATCTTGTCGAGGGTACTAATGTTATTGCCATGCATGTCCTCAATGTCAACGCCGGCAGCAGCGATATGGCCGCAGATGCTGACCTGGTGGCAACAGAGAATATCATCATTGACCTTTCCGTGATAAATGAAGGTTATATTATGACCCCTTCGCCCGGGCTGGACAACGGCGGAGTCATCCCGAATCCGGGACCGGCCGTTCGCAATGTAACCGAAAACCCGCCAAGACCCGGTGACGCTCAAAACCTCGTCATCACCGCGGAAGTAACTGAAACCTTTAATCCGATCGACACTGTCACGCTGCATTACCGGGTTATGTACGGTTCAGAAACAACCGTGGCGATGAATGACCTGGGCAGCGGTTCGGACGCCCTGGCCGGAGATGACATCTACACGGCGGTCATCCCCGCTTCCGCATCCAATCCGGGACAGATGGTACGCTGGTATATCACAGCGCAGGACAATCAGGCGAGGAGTTCCCGTAATCCGCTCTTTCCGTATCCGACCAATTCGGCCGAATATTTCGGTACCGTCATCGCCGACCCATCGGTCAATACGCAGCTGCCGGTCATTGAATGGTTTGTCGCAAATGTGACCGCATCGGAGACCGATACCGGTACACGCGGCTCGGTCTATTATCTCGGTCAGTTCTATGACAACATCGCTATCCACCGTCGCGGCGGCAGCACGGCAAGCGTATATGGGAGAGTTCATCAGAAATTCAATTTTAATGCGGGACAAAAATTTGTCTATGACCCGGACAATCCGAAGGTTAGTGAATTCAACCTGAATCATACGCAAAGTGATAAGGCCTATGTCCGGCAACCGCTGGGATTTGAGGCCTATGGCTGGTGCGGCAGCCCCGGCCCGGAATCCTTCCCGATGCGGGGCCAGCGTAATGGTCAGTTCCACGGCGTATTTGCCTTTATCGAGGAACCCGAAGAAGATATGCTCGAGCGTGAAGGTCTTGATCCAAACGGCGCCTTGTACAAGATGTACAGCATGTTCACAAGTGTCGGTGAAAAGAAAACCCGTAGATGGGAAGGCACGACAGATCTATCCGGCTTCATCAACAATATCAACAACACTTCGGGGACCACGCTGCATAACCACATCTTCGACCAGGTTGATCTGCCGAGAACGCTTAACTACCTGGCGGCGACCGTCCTGGTACATCAGAACGACCATCCGCATAAAAACCACTACCTCTACCGCGACTCGGACGGGTCCGGCCAGTGGTTCTTTATGCCTTGGGATCACGACCTGACATGGGGTGCCAACTGGGTCGGCACATCAACCTCTGATCTGATCTATGCTGATGACGACCAAATAGCGGGCAAGTTATCCGATGTAAAACCGTCACATCCGTTCATTGGTAAGGAAGATGCAAAAGAATGGAATCGTAATTGGAACAATCTGACGGATGCGCTGCTCAATGACACAACCGTTCGTGAGATGTTCCTCCGGCGACTGCGAACAGTGATGGACGATTTCCTTAAGGCGCCGGGGACACCGACTAACGCGTTGTTCATCGAGAAGCGAATAGACGAAATGGTTGCGCTAATGGATCCCGATGTGGCTCTGAATTATGCCAAATGGGCCAATCCATGGCCCTGGGGTTCCAACTACTCTTTCCAGGATGCGATTAATATCGTCAAGAATAGTTATTTGGCGGTTCGTCGAAATCATTTGTTCGTGACGCACAATATTGATAGGGTCGACAGCTACAATATTTCGGGTTCTTATTCCGCCCGAATTCCCAACTCACAGCCGACCAATCCCAACCTGACCTTTGAAAGCTATGATTACAACCCGCTCAGCAAAAATCAGGACGAAGAGTATCTCGAAATCAAGAACAACGAATCAACCGCGATTGATATTACCGGCTGGTCGCTGGCCGGCGGAATTGAACACGATTTCGTTGATGGCACTGTTATCCCGGCCGGCGGGTCGATCTATGTAAGTCCGAATGCCGGGATATTCTTCCAAAGGACCAGCACCCCTAAAGGCGGCGAAGGCCGGCTCGTACAGGGCAACTACAATGGCCACCTGTCAAGCTGGGGTGAAACGATCCAGCTTCTTGACAGAGCCGGCGCTGTCGTAGATACGCTGAGCTATACCGGCAGTCCCACGAATCAACAGCGGTATTTGCGGATTACGGAGATCATGTACCACCCCGCTGCAACGCCATCCGATACATACAATGAGGAAGAATATGAATTTGTCGAATTGAAAAATATCGGCGCGACCCCCTTGGTGCTGGATAACGTCAAATTCACCGGCGGCATTATGTATACATTTGCCGCGGGTGTAAATCTGACCCTTGCCGCCGGTGATACGATGGTTCTTGTGCGAAATGCCGCCGCCTTTGCCGAACGATACAATACCGCGGGGATGCATATCGCTTCGGGGGTCTATACGGGCTATTTATCCAATAGCGGCGAGGCAATGAAGCTGGAAGATGAAACCAACAGCACCATCCTTGAATTTAACTACAAAGACGGGTGGTCGGTCATTACCGATCGCAACGGCTTTTCGCTGACGATTGCCGATCCTTCCGGAACACTGGACAGTTGGGATGAGAAGGAATCCTGGCTGGCCAGCAGCGTGGTCAATGGAACGCCCGGCGCCGACGAGACCGGCCATGTCGCCGCTTATGAGGCCATCGTGATCAATGAAGTCATGACTCATACCGATGATCTGGTCTATGGCGACTGGATTGAGCTGCATAACACCACGGGATCACCGATCAGCATTGGAGGCTGGTTCCTCAGCGACGATGCCGATGCTCTGATGCAATATGAAATCGCCGCTGACGTCTCGATCCCTGCATACGGATATATTGTCTTTACCGCAACGGAGCATTTCCGAAACGCCTCCGATCCCGGCTGCCATTCTTCATTCGGTCTGAGCGAACACGGCGAACAGGTCTATCTCTGCTCCGGTTCGGGTGGTCAACTGGCCGGCGGATACTGTATAGAACAGGACTTTGGCTCGGCGGACAACGGCGTAACATTGGGACGCTACACCAAGAGTGCACAAAGCGGGTATGATATTGATTTCGTCACACTGGTGTCGGCGACAAAAGGGGCGGTCAATTCTGCGGCGGCAGTGGGCAATGTTGTTATCAATGAGATTATGTATAACAGCCCTGATGTTGACTTCCGGGCCGAATATATTGAATTGAAGAACCGTACCGGAAGCCCGATAAATCTTTTCGACCCGGACAATCCGAGTCACACATGGCAATTTACCGATGGCGTCGAATACATCTTCCCAATGGGGACAATCATTCCGGCCAACGGCTATATTCTGATTGTCAGGGATGATCCGACTGCGTTTCGGCAGCGCTACGAAACACCGCTGAACATACCGGTCGGCGTGGGGATACTGGGGCCCTACACGGGCAAGATGGATAATACCGGCGAGAAACTTGAACTGTCCAGGCCGGGTGAACCGGATCCGATTACGGGCATTTTTTCGTATATTCGTGCTGATATGGTCAATTACAATGACAAGACCCCCTGGCCGGTATCGGCGGATGGCGAAGGCAATGCGCTGGGCCGCATCAATGCATCGGCCTATGGAAATGATGTAATTAACTGGCAGGCAGCAAGTCCTTCGCCCGGAAGAAATTAATGAGTATGGTAGCCGCAATTAAGAAAGGCCAAAACTGTCAACAGGGGCTGAATTTGTCAAATGCGGGCGATGAAAGTATCATCCGGCCGAAATTCGTTCAGGATCAAACCTTAGGAAATCGTGAGGTTGAACCGGTAATTAAGTGACGTAAGTCGTTGTATTGCAAAGAGAAGGCCGTTCGACGTTCTCGCCGAACGGCCTAAATTTGAGAAAAGTCGGGGCGACTGGACTTGAACCAGCGACCTCTTGACCCCCAGTCAAGCACTCTAGCCAAACTGAGCTACGCCCCGCTCAAACCACTCACTATAACCGCCTGCCGGGTTTAAGACAACGGTTTTCTTGCGATTTTCTCCGGAACCCCGCCAAAACCAAATGCGGCGAAAACGGTTGAAGGGATGGACATGTCCGCTTATAATACCGTCCGCGAGACAGAAAGGCCGGACAATGATATACAAATCCTATGGAAAAACGGGAATCAAGGTCGGCGCCATCGGCTTTGGCGGGATGCGGTTTGACACTACGCGCCCAAAAGACAACAATGCCGACCTGCTTTGCTATGCGGTTGATCAGGGGATTACCTATCTGGATACGGCGCCGGGCTATTGCGATGACCAGAGCGAGGATATTTTCGGCCTTGCCATCCGGCGTATGTCCGGCCGGCGCGGCGATTTCTATGTCTCGACCAAGGGCATGCCCCAGGACTTTGAGACCGCCGCCAAGGCGCAGGAAGCGGTGGAAAAATCCCTTAAACGCCTGAATACCGACTACATTGATTTTTATCACGTCTGGTGCATCCGCCGCTGGAGCGAATACGAGCTGGCCATGCGGCCCGGCGGCGAGTATGAGGGTCTGCTCAAGTGCAAAGAGCAGGGCAAAATCCGTCATGTGGTTGTATCGACCCATCTTCGCGGGCCGGACATCCGCCGGGTGCTTGAAAAACAGGAGTTTGAAGGTGTCCTGCTGGGGGTCAATATTTTGAATTTCCTGTACCGCTGGGAAGGCGTCGAAGCGGCGCACGAAATGGGGCTGGGGGTGGTGGCGATGAACCCGCTGGCGGGGGGGATTATTCCGCAGCATCAGGAACGGCTGAACTTTCTGGCCGCCCCCGGCGAAACGCCGACCGAGGCGGCGCTGCGGTTCTGCATCAGCTGCCCCCCGATTACTGTGACGCTAGTCGGTTTTACCACGCGCGAGCATGTCGATGCCGCCTGCCGGACGGCAGACAACGCCGTTCCGTTCGGCGAGGACGACATCGAACGCATTCGTCGGCGCGTCACCAGCAGCATGGACAAACTGTGCACCGGCTGCGGATATTGTATGGATCGATGCCCGCGGGATATCCCGATTTCCAATTATATGCAGTATTACAATGAAAAGCTGCTGCATGGGAAGACGGATCAGGAGATGGTCAAATCGCTGAAAGTTCAGCAGGAATGGGGAATGCTGGCAGACCGCAAGGCCGATGCACAGGACTGCGTGCGGTGCGGCCGCTGCGAGATGGCCTGCACCCAGCATCTGGATATTGTCAATCGTCTCGAAGAAATCGCCGATTGGGAAGCAGCCCTTCAGCCGCCCCAGCCGTAGCGGATGCTCAAAAACCGGTCAAAAGGAACCCCTCGATGGCAGCGAAGGCCGCAAAAAAGAAGACAGCACGGGATGTCGAAACAAAGTACACCGTCCGGCAGACCATTGCCAAACTCCGTCGGCTGGCCGATTGCCTGGAACGAAAAAAGCCGTTCCGGATTCAGATTGCCGGGGAACGGGTCTGCATACCCCCTGAGACAAACTTCACGGTTGAACATGAACGGAAGGAAAAAAATGAAGAGGTGGAATTCCAATTTAAGTGGGCAAATGTGTGATTGCCCGTCCTCCGGGAGGGGGCGATTGAAACCATATTGGATTACGGTTGTTTTCTGCGCTGGGCTGCTGGTGTTTTCCGGCTGCAAAAAAACGCCGGCCAACGTATCGCCGCCGCAGAATCCCTCGCAGGTTTCGCCTGCCCGGCCGCTGCGGATTGCCGGCTGCGATAATCTGTATAAAGTGTCCGATGTTCTCTACCGGGGCGCCCAGCCGACTGCCAAGGGTTTCCGCGGCTTGGAAAAGAGGGGGATCAGGACGGTCGTAAATCTGCGGTCTTTTCATTCTGACCGGGACGAGTTGAAGGGAACGGCCCTCGATTATGTCTATATCCCGATGCAGGCCTGGGACCCGGAACAGGAGCAGATCGAGGCGTTTTTGAAAATTGTTGCCGACCCGCAAAGACAGCCGGTTTTTGTTCACTGTCAGCACGGCGCCGACCGCACCGGTGCGATGACGGCGGTCTATCGCATTGTTCTTGAGGGCTGGGAGATTGAAAAAGCCGTCAACGAAATGAAAAACGGCCCGTTCGGCTTTCACGAAATCTGGGTCGGCCTGCCGACATTTATTGAAGAACTGGATGTCGAGAAACTGCGAAAGGAGTTTTCGGCCGTTTCCCCGGTCAAAGCCAAGCCGGCCGGTCCGGTTCAGTGAACGGCCCAAACCAGTATTCCGGAATTGTCGAGGCGTTTTTGCTTTTGATAAATTCCTTGACAGGAACCGCGATAAGCCGGTACGATACGGCCGATATGAAATCATAGTTTAAGGAGTATGCTGGTGCGAGAGCGAAATCATAAGTATAGTGTTTGTTCCCTGTTAGCGGGTATCGGGATGGTTCTGTCGACTCTGGCAGCCGGCGGATGTAGCGATGATCCCGAAACCAAAGCCGCCCAGACGGCCCGCAAACAAACCGCTGAGGCCGTGCGGGCATCCGTGGAGGAGGGGGATTATGCTGCCGCCCAGCAGAAGGTAATGGCTGCGCTGGTGCAAAACCGCCCCGAAGGTCTGACGCGGGATGCAGCTCTTCTGGCCAGCGGAAATCTGGCTCTGGCCAAGGGGCGGCAGATGCAGGCCGACCTGGGCCTGGAAATGCTGCCGCTGAATCGGCGTGTGGAACTGCTGGCAAGAACCCTGCGTCGTGCGGAAGATCTGCTGGTTGAAAAGGAACGCATTGAGGGGCTTCTGGCATCCGATGAGCAGGAGGTTGCTCAACTGCGGCAGATTCTTGCCGGCGAGGAAGGCCTGCAGACGCAGCTGGACCAGGCCGGCGCCCGGATGACGGAACTGCGTTCGCAACGGGAAGCGGCGCAGGCCGAAAAAAACAAGACCCAGGCGGCGCTGGATGAGTATCAGGCGCAGGCCGATGCTCTGCTGCGTCAGGCCGAAACGGCCGGCGGCGACGAAAAGCTGGCGCTCCAGCAGAAGGCCTATGCGATTCTTCAGCAGCGAAAGGACTATTATATCCAGATTCAGGCGGCTGAAAACGCCATTGCAAATCTGGACGACCAGGCAGAACTGGTTCAGGTTCATCTTGACGGAATCAATCGGAGTATCCAGGAAATCCAGCAGCGGATTGCGGCGGTTGAGTCCTCCGAAAACCGGACGGCGTTGAAGCAGCAGACAGGCCAGATTGCCGAACAAATCAGCGTCAGCCAGCAGGAGCTGGCTGAAATGGCGGCTGCGATTAAGACCGGCTTTGCGGCGTACGAGGAGAAGACGCGGAAAATATGTGCGGTGTTCGAAGAGGCGGCGGCCGAATTTGAAAAAATTCATTCCGGCGATGCGGGTTTTGCCTCAACGGTGTGTTTGGCCGAAAGCGTTCATCGGGCGGCGCTGGCGGATGCGGCTCTGGTAAAGATTCAGGTTGACCTGGCCGAACGGTTCAAAAACCTGACAGATACGGCGGATGCGGCATTGATAACAGTCCTGCAGGAACGCTTTCCTGTTCAGCCGCAGGTCCAGCCGGACAGCAAACAGAAAATCGCCGGGTTGTTTGATCGGGCTATTGAAACCTATGAGAAGGCCCTTTCGGAGGCGGAGCGTTTGGGTCCGGCGGCCGTGTGCAGCGTCCTTAAATCCCAGTTGCTGGCGCACCATGACAAGATGCGGTTTGCGGATATCTGCGGGGATGTTGACCTGGCCAACGCCGCGGAGACGGCGATGATGGAGGTTGTTCAAAAAGGCACCGAAAAAGGCATTTGCTTTACGCAGTCCGAAGCGCTCAAGATAGTTGAAAGCGACGGGCTGGGGTATCTGCCGTCGCTGCCGCTGAATATGGAGGTATTCATCGAAGGCAAAAAGCAGGAATTCACGGCGTGGAAGCAGCTGCCCCTTGATCAGCAGGAGGCGGCGGTGGACGCGCTTATTCCGCAGATTGATGCCTTGATTGCCCAGTACGCTCAGCAGGTGTCGGAGGCGCTGGAACCGCTCAGGAAGGAAATGCTGGATGCCAAGGAGCGCGGCTTCAAGGAGCCGGCTCCCGGCGAGGGCGCAGCTCCCGGCGAACCGAATTCACTGCCGTAAGGTGCGGCTGTCTTTTTTTCGCATCCAGGTATCGTTTATCCCGGTTTTAAGCCGGGATGTTTTATGCGCAGAACCGAAAAACCGACGCATTGTAAGACGGAATAAAATCGCTCAGGGGCGGGAAAACCCGTAAATGAAAACCGCAGAAACCATCGGAGCCGAACTTGCGGGCCTTGTCAGGGGCGATGTCCGGGTGGATGTGTACACCCGCACGGCCTTCAGCGCCGATGCCTCCATTTACCGCATTGTTCCGCAGTGTGCGGCTTCGCCCAAAGATTCGGCGGATATCGCCGCAATCGTCAAATATGCGCACGAGAACTCTATCCCCATTGCCCCGCGCGGCGCCGGCAGCGGGCTGGCAGGCGAATCCCTGACCAGCGGGATAGTGATGGATGTCCGCCGGTATCTCAGCAAAATTCTGCAAACCGCCCCCGATGGCTCCTGGGTGCGCGTTGAGCCGGGTGTGGTGCTGGACGACCTGAATGCCCACCTGTCGCAGTGGGGGCGAAAGATCGGACCCGATCCATCCAGCGCCAATCGGGCGGTACTGGGAGGCGTGGTCGGCAATAATGCCACCGGCGCGCATTCGCTGCAATACGGTTATATCGCCGATTACGTACAAAGCATTCGGGTTGTGCTGGCGGATGGTACGGTCACAGAGTTCGGCGGCGGCGTAAAGCCGGGCGATTCAAATGCCGCGGCGGTAAAGGCCAAAGCGTGCGTTGAACTGCTGGCGGATAAACAGCCGTTGATTGAAAATGCCCAGCCCCGGACCAAACGCAACCGATGCGGCTATTTGATCCGGGGTATTGTGCAGGACGGCGCGGTCAATCTGGCCAGACTGATGGCCGGTTCCGAGGGGACGCTGGCGGTTTTTGCCGAGATA
This sequence comes from Planctomycetales bacterium, assembly GCA_022615575.1. Taxonomy (GTDB): domain Bacteria; phylum Planctomycetota; class Phycisphaerae; order Sedimentisphaerales; family Anaerohalosphaeraceae; genus 4572-13. Next base: position 14,875 of record JAKEGM010000154.1, on the reverse strand, counting down.
ACGCTGCGCACTGTTCCGATTCCCATGGCCAAAGGGCTGGCGCAACTGGAGTTCGAATCCTTCGAGGCGATGGCTCAGGCGGTTCCGGTGATTGTCGAAAGCGGCGTTACGGTCTGCGAGATGATGGATCGGGCGCTGATGGATTTGGCGCGAGGGGCGTTTCCGAAATACCGCGAAGTGCTGCCCGCCAATGGCGCCGCGGCTCTGCTGATCGAGCATGTCGGCGGCAGCAGGGCGGAGGTTGAAGCGAAAATCGCCCAAACGGTCAAGGCGGTCAGCGCCGTATCGGCTCATCATGAGGTATTTCTGGATGAGGACCAGCAAGCCCTGCTGTGGAAATCCCGCAAGGACGCCGTGCCGCTGCTCAATCGTCAAAAGGGCGATTCGCACCCCGTTGCGTTTATGGAGGATGTGGCGGTGGATTGCCGCCGGCTGGGTGAGTATATCGCGGGCATCGAGGCGATAGCGAAAAAATATCATCTCCAGATGTCGTATTACGGCCACGCCGGCGACGGCGAACTGCATATCCGCCCCTATATGGATTTGCGAAAAGACGCCCAGGCGGCCCGGATGCGTCAGATGGCGCAGGATGTCTATGCACTGGCCTGGTCGCTGGGCGGCACGATCAGCGGCGAACATGCCGACGGCCTCCTGCACGCGGCGTTTATCGAGGCGCAGTACGGCAGCGAATATTACCGCCTGCTCAAGGGCATTAAACGCATTTTTGACCCGTTGGGGATTTTGAATCCGGGTAAAATTATCGGCGACGATCCCGCTGTGATGACGCAAAACCTCCGGGCAATGGCACTGGCGGGGGCGGAGGGGTTTCAGACGGAATTGAAGTTCCAGCCGGAGGAATTCCGCTGGGAGGTCGAACAGTGCAACGGCTGCGGGGTCTGTCTGGCCCGAGGGGCGGGGTTTCGGATGTGTCCGGTTTTTCGCGGCCTGGATGAGGAACTGGCCAGCACCCGCGCCAAGGCCGACCTGCTCAGCGCATGGATGGCGGGGGAGCGATTCGATGCGGCCGGACTCAAAGACATTCTGAGCTTGTGCGTCAATTGCAGGATGTGCTCGGTCGAATGCCCCGCCGGTGTGGATGTCTCCAAATTGGTCATCGAAGCCCGCACTCAGTTGGCCCGGCAGACGGGTTTTACGGCAGCCGAAATGGCCTTATCGAATAACCGCTGGTTGAGCGCATGGGGGGCCGCCTTTTCGCCGATGAGCAATGGGGTGATGTCGCTTCCGATTGCCCGCTGGCTTCTGGAAAAGCTGGCAGGGCTGGACCGAACCCGGCGATTGCCGCATTTTGAGCGGGGCGGCTTCATCAAAAAAGCGCAGCGATATTTGAAACAGCAGCCGCCCGTGCCCTCGCCGATTGACCGGGTGGTCTATTTTGTGGACAGTTTTGCCAACTGGAATGACCACGAACTGGGCTTTTCGGTGCTGGCGGTGTTGCGGAAGCTGGGGGTGGAGGTGGTGGTGCCTCCGCAGCGTCCGGCGCCGCTTCCGGCCTATGTCTATGGCCATATAAAGACCGCCCGGCAGGATATGGAATACAACCTTGAACAACTGCTTCCGTATGTGGAGCAGGGCTGCAGGGTCGTCTGCTCCGAACCCAGCGCTGCGCTGTGCCTCAGGGATGAAACGCGCCTGATTCTCGGCACGGACGATGCCCGGCGGCTTGCCCAAAACACCGTGGAACTGATGCAGTACATCAGCGAAATCATGAGCCGCCCGATCAACAGGGCGGTGGACGCCGAAAAAACGGCGGGCGAGTATGTCAATACGAAATTCGGCTACCATGCTCCCTGCCACCTCAAGGCGCTGCGGTCCGGCACTGCGAGCATTGACTTGCTCGGCAGCCGCGGGCTGGTCATTGTCGATATTAACGGCGGCTGCTGCGGGCTGGCCGGAACGGCGGGGATGCAGAAAAAGAATCGCGGCCTGTCGGATGCCATCGGCAGGCCCCTGGCGCAGGCGATTGCCGGCGCCGGGTCAGATGTTATTGTAACCGAATGCGCCGCCTGCGGGATGCAGATTAAACGCCTGACGCAAAAACCGGTGATGCATCCGGTTAAACTTCTGCGGCAGATAGTGTAAAAAACACTTGCGAATTTCGGTGCCGAAGAGTACCCTGCGGGAAATAGTACAAACGGGTTTGCAGGATAAAGGATGTGTTATGAAGCTGACGGATGTGCTGCGAAGCGAATGTATCCGGGTTGGATCGATGGTCGATGATAAGGCCATGGCGCTGTGTGAAATCGCCGCCCTGGCCAAGAAAAGCCGGCTCTTGAACGCGGTTTCGGAAGAAGCGGTGCTGGAGGCCCTGCAGGAGCGGGAAACGCTGGGCACGACTGCCTTCGGGCACGGCATCGCCATCCCGCATTGCCGAATGCGCGGCGTCAGGGATTTTGTCGTGGGGCTGATGACCGTTCCCAACGGCGTGGAGTTTGAGTCGGAGGACGGCAAAAAGGTGCATCTGATTGTCTTTATTATTGCCCCGCTCCAGCAGAGCAACCAGCATATCCGGCTGCTGTCGGTGATTTCTCAGGCCCTCCAGGACGCCGCCGTTGTGAAGCGAATGATTAAGGCCAAAACCGACGACGAACTCAAGACGGTTTTCCTGCGGGCCGCCGCGATGGATGTGTCTGAACAGATTCCCGCGATGCGCAACCAAATCCATGTATTCGTTCAGGACGACAAGGTCTTTCGGGATATTCTGGCAGCCCTTTCGGGCCTGGACAATGTCCTGCTGAGCATTGTCGAAGGGACTCGCAGCCGGTCTTACCTGTCCCAATCGCCGTTATATGCGGATTTTTCCGGCAGCGATAAGGCGGTATGCAAAATTATCGTGGCGATTGTGGAGCGGACGCTGAGCAATGAGGTTATCCGTCGCATCGAGGGCATTACCGGCTCGCTGTTTGAGTGTACCGGCGTGATGGTGACGGTTCAGGAATTAACCTATTCCGCCGGCTCGCTGGAAGTGTAAAAATTTCCCCAGGTCGGAGCCGCGACAGTTATGAAGCGGTTAAACGTATGGCCGATTCCCGAATCAATTTGTATCATAATCTTTCCGTGATGCTCAATGCGGGCGTGCCCGTCACACGGGCGCTGCAGCAGGCCTGCAAGGGGGGCAAATACGGCCGGCTTTTTGAACAGATTCAACAGGATGTGGCCCACGGCAGCGGGCTTGCAGAAGCCGTCGGCAAGTATGAAAAGCATTTTGCCCCCCTTGATATTACCCTGGTTCGTGTTGGCGAAGAAACCGGCCAGACAGCCGAGATGTTTGAAGCGCTGGCGCAATGGTATGCATTCCGCGGGCGGCTGATGAGCGTGATGCGGATGGGGCTGTTCCTGCCGGTCTTTTATGTGCACGCCGCGGCTTTTCTGCTGCCCGTCGTTCCGTTTGCCCTTGGGGGATGGGACTGGGGGACCTATTTTCGCGGGATGTTCGGCATCTTGGTTCTGGCGTATGTGCCCGCGCTGGTGATTCTGGGCGTTCTGTATTTGACGCCCCGAAAAGGTCTGCTTCGGCGGGCGCTGGATCAATTAACGCTGTGGGTGCCTGTTTTGGGCAAGGCCGTCCTGGAGTTATCCCTGAGCCGCTATTGCAGGACGTTTGCCATTACCTACAAGGCGGGGATGCCGATTCTTCAATGCGCCAAGCTGGCGACCGAATCTGTCGGAAATGCAGTTGTCCAAAGCCGGCTTCAGGGCGGCTATGAAAATATTCAGTTAGGTCAGGAAATGAGCAAGGGGTTCAGTACGCTGCTTCCCGGTGAGTTTATCAGCATTTGGGAAGTGGGCGAGGAAAGCGGCGAATTGGACCAAAGCGCACTGCGGCTGGGAAATATGCACGCCGAAAACGCAGAACGGCTTTTTACCCTGCTGGCCAGGGTAATACCATTTGCGATTTATCTTGTCGTGATTGCGGTTATCGCATTTTTCATCGTTAAGGGCTATTCTAAACTCATTTACGGGAGCATTTCGATGTAATTCGCCATGTATTGTCGGTTATTAATTCTGCGCTTTTTGAATAATTTATTTGCCTTTTTTCCCCGATATATATACTATAATCTCAGCTTTGGGGCGTGTCCTTTTGTCTCTCAAGGACGTTCTCCTTCAACTGAAACCGAGAGACACCCAGTTTTACGGCCTCTAAAAGGCCAAGGAGTAGCAGTAGTGAGTACAGGTACAGTCAAATGGTTCAATTCGAGTAAAGGGTTTGGTTTCATCAAACCGGATGAAGGCGGTGAAGATCTGTTTGTTCATTTCTCCGAAATCCGGATGTCGGGCTATGCAACGCTCGAAGAAAACCAGAAGGTCAGTTTTGAGGTGGGGCAGGGCAAAAAAGGCCCATGTGCAACCAACGTTGTACCCGCCTAATCATCACAACTTGACACACTCGAAAGGCCCCGCTTTTTAGCGGGGCCTTTTTGTTTTATAACTGCTTTTAAGCAAATCTTTAGCATCGAAGCCGCAATCGCCGATAACAGCTCTGTGGATTGATTGCAAGGAATCGATAGTTTTGAACCGGCTGTATTTTCGAAAATCACAGAGGGTCGTTTCGGAAGCAGATTTCAGCAGGGTGCTTTCCCATAAGTGCTTTGTGTGCAGCCGGATGCTGCGCCTGTACGCCGCCCCCAACGGCTTTGACATTCCCAGGTTTGGGGTTTCGGCCAGTAAGTCATGCGGAAAAAAAGCGGTCTTGCGGAATCGGTTAAAACGCCTTGCCAGAGAGGCATTTCGCCTCCGCCAGAACGAAATCCCGGCCGGCTATGACTATATTTTGATTTTTACGCAAAAAATGCCGAAAAAAGGGACAGAACCAAATGCGGCAGCCAAAAAAGAAGCGTTGACAATACAGTATGAAGACATCGAGAATTTGTTTTTGAGAATGATTCAAAATCTTGTCAGAGAAAAAGGCCGTTAGGCAAACAATCCAGCGAGGGCTGGCGCGGGAGCTTGATTCGTTTTGAAAAGCGTAAACACCAAGGAGAAGAAACCGAAATTGATGCAGATTAGTCAAGCTGCCCAAAAAGCGGGGGTTTCGCGGCAGACGCTCCAGTATTATCTTATGGTCGGGTTGCTGGAGCCGACCGAGATTACGCCCACAGGGCGGCGGTTGTTTGACGAGCCGGCAATCGAGCGAATTCGGTTGATTCATAAGCTCAACAAGAGCGGCTATCCGCTGCGGGCAATACGGGAACTGTTTATGGAGCATCCGGAAAATACAAAAGGGGCAAAAAAATGACCGATTATCAAACGAAGCAAAAACAGCGAAACATGATCGTCGGCATCTTTGTCATTATCGCCCTATGTGCGTTTATTTGGATGCTGTTTAGGTTTCGCGACCTGCCCCTGGCTGTCAGCAAACTGAGATCCTTTACAGTGCTGGTTTATTTTCCCGAAGCGCCGGATGTGCAGAAGGATACGCCCGTAAACTACTGCGGCTACCAGATTGGCCGGGTGATCCATGTGGCTCCCCCGCAGTTATTCAATGAAAACGGCCCCCAATATCCCCGCGTGGGTGTTACCATGGCGATTGAACAGCGGTATTCGGATATTCCGAAAAATGTGGACATCTTTGTGATGAAACGCGGACTGGGCAGCAGCTATATTGAACTGGTTCAGGACCCGCAAAAAACCGTGCTGGCGGATGGCTTTCTGCAGGATGGAGTGCGGAGAGATGATGGGCAAGTGGGAACCAGCAGCGACTTTTTTCCGCCTCAGGTACAAGCCAAACTTGAGGACTTGGTGGACTCGATTACGGTTCTGGCCAATAACGCCAATGCCATCATCGGGGATGATGAGAACAAGACCAACATTAAAAAGATGCTGGCCAATATCGAAACCGCCACAGTTCAGGCCGAGGCCACGCTTAAATCCATTCAGCAGTTTTCGGATACGGGAACCGAGAAAGTCCGTGTTTTAGGCGACCAGATGGGGCTTATGGCCGAACAGTTGGAAGGGGCGCTGTCTGAATTCAGGCAGGTTATGGAAAAAATTGAGTCCGGCGAAGGAACCGCGGGGAAACTGGTTAATGACGGTCGCCTTTATGAAAATCTGCTCGAAAGCAGCCGGGAACTCCAGATGACCCTCCAGTATCTTAAGGATTGGGCTGCAGAAGGGCGAGAAAAGGGCATTCGCATCAACTTATAGCGGCACTTTTTCTTTTTCCGAAAGATTTAGGACAAATTAAGATGCAGAACCCGTCTGCGCAGGCGCTTTTGCACGAAATTTTCAAAAAAAGTACAAATTTTTCCGTCTTTTTTTCTTAATTTCTTGACAATGCCGTAGTTTATCAGTACTTTATCTCTCCTGTCGGTTGCGTGGACCGGACAGTAGCAGTGTAAGCATAGGATATGAACTTTAATTGCAGTGGAGGTAAGTTTCTGTGAATAAGGAACTTGCCCGCGAATTAATCAGCGCGGGCGTACATTTCGGACATGCGGTCAGCCGCTGGGACCCCAAGATGAAACCCTATATCTTCGGCAAACGCGGGATGATCCACATTATCAATGTCAAAGAAACCCTCAAGGGGCTGATGATTGCCAAAAAGCTCCTTGCCAACGTGGTCTCCAACGGGCGCGATGTGGTCTTTGTCGGGACCAAGCGGCAGGCCAAAAAGGCCGTCCAGAGTGCGGCCGAAAAGTGCGGGATGCACTATATCACCGAACGCTGGCTGGGCGGAACCCTCACCAATTTCCGGACGATCCGCTCGCGTCTGCAGCGTCTGGAAGAACTTGAAGAAATGGAAACCTCCGGCCGAATCGAGTCCCAGAGCAAGAAGCAGGGGTCTCGCCTCAAACGCGAACTTTCCAAGATCAAGACCAACCTCGACGGTGTCCGCCGCATGAGCCGAATGCCGGGGGTAATGGTGGTGGTCGATGCCAAGAAGGAATACATCGCTTTGCGCGAGGCCCGAAAGCTGGGTATCCCGACGATTGCGATTATCGATACGGATTCGGATCCGGATACCGTCGATGTGGCCATTCCGGGCAATGACGATTCGATCAAGGCCGTTGAAATTCTGATGGATCAGATGGCCTCGGCCGTGGCAGAGGGCAAAACCATCGTCAAGCAGGAAGAAGTGACGACTGCGGCCGGCGCTCGTACGGCACGAACACGCTCACGCCGCCGCGTTCTGGCAGCGGCTCAGGAATCCCAGGAACCGGCCGAAGGCGAAAAACCCGACTCCGCCGAGATGTCTCATACGGCGGAAAGCGGCGCGCAGTAAAAAAACGCGGCCTGGTTTTGCGGCACCGAGTGATAATGCTGGCCCCGGCAGATGCGGTAACAGATGCAGGGGCCGGCTTTTTTTCCACAAGACGGTACGGACAGGATAACCTGAAAAATAACGATTCGATAAAACAGAAAACAGCGATAACGGGAGATAAACAATGGCGGAAATCTCAGCGGCAAGTGTAATGAAGCTTCGCAAAATGAGCGGACAGGGCATGATGGACTGCAAAAAGGCCCTTGAAGAAACCGGCGGCGACCTCGATAAGGCCATGGAATTGCTTCGCAAGAAAGGTCTGGCGACGCTGGCCAAACGCGCCGGCCGGGAAACAACGGAGGGCCGCGTGCTGTGCAGGACGGTGGATGACGGCAAAAAAGCGGTTATGGTTTCGCTGTGCTGCGAAACGGATTTTGTCGCCAAGAGCGATGATTTTGTCGCTGCCTCGCAGACACTGCTGGAGGCCGGTTTTTGGGCCCCGGTTGATCAGGGCGGCCAGGTGCTGATGGATGTCGCCGTCGACGGCAGAAAGTTTGCCGATATTCTGACCGATACGGTCAGCAAAACCGGCGAAAAGACCGAAGTGGGCGATTATGTCCGCTACGCGACCGGCCCTAACGGCGCCATCGGAACCTATGTCCATTTCAACTATAAGGTCGGGGCGATGGCGGAAATCGAAGCCGACAGTCCCGCTGTTGCCCGTGCGGTCAAACCCGTTGCTGACGAAATCTGCATGCACATTACAGCGATGAATCCGATGGCCCTGGATAAAAATTCGTTCGATCCGGCGGTGATCGAAAAAGAACGCGCTATTGCCGCCGAACAGGTCAAAGACAAGCCCGCCAACATTATCGACAAAATTGTGGACGGTAAAATTTCCAAGTTCCTCAAGGATCATTGCCTTGTCGATCAGGCCTTTGTCAAAGACGACAGCAAAACGGTGGCCCAAACCCTGGCGGACGCCGCCAAGGCCGCCGGCGGACAGGCCAAAATAAAACGCTTTGTGCGGATTGAAATTGGCTGACCCTGTGATATAATGACAGGCATCGGACGCGGGAGTTTCCGATGCCTTTTTTATTGATAAAATGGAAGGCGAAAAAGGATATGGAGACCATACAATACAAACGGGTGCTTTTAAAGCTGTCCGGTGAGAGTTTCTGCAAGCTCGGCGGATTCGGGATTGATGGCGAGTCGCTGGAATCCATCGCTGAACGAATCGCCCGAATCAGCCAATTAGGGCCGCAGGTGGCCATCGTGGTGGGAGGGGGCAACTTTCTTCGCGGTGCGGCGTTTTCGGAAAAAAGTCACATTCCCCGAACGACAGCAGATTATATGGGAATGCTGGCTACGGTCATTAATTCCTGTGCCCTGCAGGAAACACTGGAAAAACTCGGCCAGCCGACGCGGGTATGCAGCGCGATTGAAGTGTCGGCAATCTGTGAGCCGTTTGTGCGGCGGCGGACGATTCGGCACCTGGAAAAAGGCCGTGTTGTCATTCTGGCCGGCGGTACAGGCAATCCCTTTTTTTCAACGGATACCTGTGCGGCGCTGCGGGCCTCTGAATTGAACGCAGAAATCATGATTAAAGCGACAAAAGTGGATGGCGTTTATACAGATGACCCGGTGAAAAACCCGCAGGCCCGTCTGATCAAATCGCTCACCTATCAGCAGGTCCTGGAGCAAAATCTCAGGGTGATGGACCCGGCGGCGGTCAGTTTGTGCCGGGAAAACCATATTCCGGTTATGGTTTTAAATATTTTCAAAAAAGGCGGTTTAACCCGAGCGCTCAAGGGTGAAAATGTCGGAACCCTGATTTCCGATGTGTCGTAAAAGCATTCAGCGAGTCAACGATTAGAAAGGACTGTTATGCCAACGCGAACGATTATCTCGATGCATGAAAATGCCATGGAAAAAGCAGTGGACTTCCTGCGGACCGAATTTAAATCCGTGCGTACCGGGCGTGCTTCACCGGGCCTGGTGGAGAATCTGAGCGTGGATTATTACGGAACGCCTTCGCCGCTCAAGTCGCTGGCGACCATTGCGGCGCCGGAGCCGGCATCCATCGTGATTAAGCCGTTTGACCCGGCCTGCCTGAAGGATATTGAGAAAGCCATTAAAAACAGCGATTTAAGCCTGGCACCGGTTCTCGACGGCAAGATGATTCGCCTCAATATCCCGCCGCTGAGCGAGGAGCGGCGAAAGCAGATTGTTCAGCAGGTCAAGCAGTTGGGTGAAAAGTCCAAGGTGAGCATTCGCAATATCCGGCGAGACGCCAATAAGCAATTGGATGACGAGCAGAAGAACAAAACGATCACCGAAGATGACTGCAAGAAGGGCAAGGATACCATCGACACGCTGACGAAAAAACATATTGAGGAAGTGGATGCGATTGTCCGTCATAAATCAGATGAAATCATGACCAGTTAACGGGAAGGGAACAAACCATGAACGCCGAAACACCCGTTTCGAAAAAAAGCGACCGTCCGCGTCGGGGTCTTCGGATTGTCAAATGGATATTGATTGCAGCGGTGGGATTTATTCTGCTGATTTTTTTCGGTGTTCCGCTGTTTCTGTCATCATCCGGGGGGACGAATTTTCTGTTGGGCAAGGTGAATCAGTCGGTCGATGGGCAGGTTAAAATCGAGGATTTGTCCATCGGCTGGTTCAAGGGCATCAAGCTTGTCAATCTGTCCTATGCCGACAACGCCGGCCAGACATCGGTCAGTGTTCGCCGACTCGAAACCCAGCCCAGTTATTGGGCATTGCTGGGAGGCAAAGTCAAGTTAGGCAGGACCGTGATTGACGGTCCGCAGGTCTATGTGAAAATTCCGGCGATGCGGGAATCCTCTCCGAAAGCCGAAAAACCCGTTCCTGTGGAAAAGCCGGAGACACCGCCGGCCTTTCCGGTTAATCAGATTAATCTGGAGCTGATTGACGGCGCGGCCACGGTGGAACTTGCCGGCGGTACGTCGCAGACCGTGTCCTTTACGAACATCGCTTCGACGGTGAATCTTGCCGCCGCCGGTCAAAAGTCGATGCTGAATGTATCGATGAATGTCGTAGGACAGGGAGAGCCGTCAACCGTTACGGCGAAAGGCGAGGCGACAACCGGCAAAACGGGCTGGACCCTCAAGGACGCCGCCTTTGATATCAATATCGACAAACTTCAATTGGCAACGCTCAAGCCCCTGTTTGCGCTGGCGGGCCAATCCGTCGATATCGCCGGCGAACTGAACGCCGACGCCTCCATTGCGATTGAGCAAAACACTCTTAAGCAGGTGCGGGCGAATGCGACAATTACCAGTTTTGCGCAGGGGACAGGGGATCAGCGGACCGTTTTTGAAAAGCCCATTACCATTACGGCTTTGGCGGGGCAGGAAGGAACGGCCGTCAAAATTGAACAACTCCGGGTTGAATCCGAGTTTTTCAACGTCGATTGCAGCGGGACGACCGAGGCGATTGATTATAAGATCGACGCCAATCTGGCCCAGACGCAGCAGCTGATTGGGCAGTTTACAGACCTGAAGGGACTGTCCATGGCGGGGATGCTGGATATGGGCGGCAAAGTCCTGATGAAGAATCAGGAGATTAAGGCAACGGGCAGCGGGACCGTCAAGCAGTTGATTGTCAAAAAAGAAGGCATCTCAACGCCGACAACGGATGTGCAGATGGACTTTGACTGCACGGTCGATCAGGCGAAAAATCAGCTTCGCCTGGCTTCGGCAAATCTGACCGCCACTTCGCTCGGCGATGTCAAGGTCGCCAACCTGATTCTGCCGATGGGCGATGGAGGCGACAAGACGATTTCGCTGGATGCCGCCGCCAAACTTGACCTGGCCAAGGCCTGGCCGTTTGCGCAGGTGTTTGCGGAATTGCCGGAAGGTATGGCGATTGCCGGTATACTGAATTCGGTGCTCAAGGTGACCACGACCGGTTCGGTCGTTCATCTGCTGACGGAAAATACAAGGATTGACGGCTTGAAAATCATTCCGAAAGAGGGCGAATCGTTCATTCAGGAGCAGGTGACTCTCAAGAGCGATATTCTGCTGGATACCGAACAGCAGACCATTGATATTCGGGCGTTTGACCTTCAGGGGGCCGCCGGCGAAACGCTGATCAATGTCACCAAGGGACAGGTTAAAAAAAAAATCAGTAATGCCGTAACCCGGATGAACGGGGACTTTGAGGCCCAGTACGATTGGCAAACGCTTTCGGCTTTTGCGTCGGTGTATCTGCCGGAAGGTCTTTCCGTAAAAGGCAAACGCAAAGACACTTTTCATTTTGACTCTGAATACCCCACGGAAAAGCCGGAGTTGATGAAGGCCAATCTCAATGCGGCCGGGGCCATCGGATTCGACAGCGCCAGCTATTTCGGCCTCAACTTCGGCCCTACCGACCTGAAACTCAATATTGCCAAAGGACTGGTGGACCTGACCATCCCGCCGACGACAGTCAATGAAGGGAAACTTCAGTTTGCCGGAACGATGAATTTGGCGCAGGAGCCGCTTCTGTTTCGCCTCAAGGAGCCGATGACAATTCTGGACAAGGTCAATATCAACGATACGCTCTCACAGGCGCTGCTGTTATATACCAGCCCGATTTTTGCCAGGGCGGTCAAGACCAGCGGAACATTAAGTTTCAGTTCGCAGCAGATGGTCATTCCCCTGTCCAGCCAGGACGTGATGCAAATGACAATGAAAGGCACCTTTGGAGTCGAAGCTCTCAAAATGCAGGCGGGCGATTTTCTGGGTCAGTTGCTGACGCTTCTTAAGGCCGGCAATACGGCTACGATGACGATTCATCCCACGGATTTTACGCTGAATAAGGGCTATCTGAGTTACGAGGATATGCAGATAGATATCGGCAATAATCCTGTAAACTTCAAGGGTCGGATTGGATTGGTGGATAAATCCCTTGCGATGGATGTTCAGCTTCCGTGGACGCTGTCGGGAAGCACCGTCCGTACGGGCGAGCAGGCCTCCAGCCGTGTGACGCTGCCGTTAGAAGGCAATCTGACCAGCCCGAAAATCAACCCCGGTAAGCTGATTGAAAAACAGGGACAGCAGATTATTGAACAGGAAATTCGCAGAGGTCTGGAAGGGATATTCAAATGAGTTTTGAGCCGGTCTTCATACAGAAAATCCGACAACTGTTTACGCTGCCTACCCAGGAACTTGGCAAATGGAGCCGTTTTTTAGTCCTGCAGATTCGCATCTGGTTTCATTGTTTTCGTCTGATGGGCGTCAACCGCTGCCTGACGCAGGCGGCGGCGCTGGCCTACCATTCTATTTTCGGGATTCTGCCGCTGGCGATTGTGATATTGATGATTTTCCAGATGTTTCCGGCCAATCGGGAAGCGGGCGAGAGGGTCAAGAAGCTTCTTTATGATTCCCTGAACCTGACGAATATTGAATATCCCGCAGAAGAACCGGCGGATGCGCCGTCTGGGGCAAAACCGTCCGCTGTTGGCGCCGTGCCGACGTCGCCCGCCCCGGCCGGCAGAAAGATTTCCGCTGCTGCAAAGCTGGATGAGATGATTGATCGGTATATCTCCAAGCTGAATACGGGTGCCATTACCGGCGTAGGGCTGGCGCTGGTCATCTGGGCGGCTATCGGGCTTTTGACCACGACCGAGCGCGCCTTTAACACCATCTGCCATGTCAGCGTCGGACGGTCCTTTCTGCATCGGCTCTTTAACTACTGGGCCTTTCTGACGCTGGGGCCTCTCTTGATTGGGGCAGGACTTTACGTCAGTGCCAAATATCTTTTGGCCAGCGAACTTTCGCGGGGCGTTTTCTCGTTTGCAGCGCCGGTGGTTCCGTTTTTTATCAGCATTGTGGCCTTTTTCTTTTTGTATTATTTTCTTCCGAATACGCGCATCCGCGCAGGGGCGGCGCTGTGGGGTGCATGGGTCGCGACGCTGTTGTGGACGGCGGCCAAATACGGCTTGCGTGTCTATATGAGCAACGTCGTGATGTATCAGGACATTTACGGCATGTTGGGCATTATCCCGCTGACGGTATTCTGGATTTATCTGTCGTGGCTGATTGTGTTATTTGGCTTGCAGTTGACGTATGCCGCCCAGAATATCAAGCGTCTCGATGCGGCGGAGTTCAGCAAGGCCCGCCGGCAGGAGCGGTGTTTTCTGGCCAATGACCAGACGGTTATTCGCGTGATGGAGTATGTGCTCAATGCGTTTGAACGGAAGGATCAGAAGCCCGTCAGCGTGGAAGCCGTCGCCTGGCGGTTCGGGATGCCGACCGATTTTGCGGAGAAAGTTCTCAATCGCCTGGTTCAGTCGGGATTGTTATGTCATACCAATGAACCCTGCATGGGCTATGTGCCTTCCACCGATGGGGGACATATTACGCTGGACGAGATTTCCCGTGCGATCGGCGAGGTTAGTTTTGCCCAGCCCGGCGCTGCGGACACGACGAATCTGCAGCAGGTGTTTGACGGAATGCAGAAACATCTGTCCGGTTATACGCTCAAGCAGGTACTCGGCGGAAACGAACGCTTCGATTTTCAAACGGAGGCACAGGAATCGACGGATGTCGAGCCGTCTTAAGAGAACCACAGTGTCAGTGCATCGTACAGGAACTTGACGCCGAATCCCAGCAGGGCGGCGCCGCAGAAGACCAGAAGCCCTTTCTCGAAATGCCGGCCGAAAAGTCCCGCTCCCTTATTAGTGTAAAACGCCCCGAACGAAAGAATCGAAAGCCAGACAAAATCGCACAGCCAGTGCACGGCGGCAAACAGGATCAGCGCCAGCAGCCCCAGGTCTTTGGCGCCGAGGACTAGATTCAGGCCGACGGTTGCCCACCAGAGCAAAAAGTAGGGGTTGGTGGCCGACAGGATGATACCCACGGTAATCGTGTCGGACTTTAAGCTGTTGTTGGGGGGAGCGGTTCGGGACTGTCCGAGTTGCCGGAGCATCCCGTAGCCCATCCACAGCAAAAATCCGCCGCCTAACAGGCCGATGCCGATTTTGACGGATACCATCTCAAAGAAAAAATGAAGGCCCAGCATCAGCGCAAAAATCAGCGGGATCTCCACGATGCCGTGCCCGATTGAAATCAATGTCCCCGCCCAGCGGTTCTGCGTTCCCTGCGCAATCGTCGCGGCGGTCATCGCCCCCGGCGCCATCACGCCGGACAGCGAGATAATGATGGCCTGAATCAGAAATAAAACAACATCGTTCATCTGTGTTTATTCTCCGATGATTTTGACGAGGAGGCGTTTTTTCCGCATCCCGTCGAATTCATAATAAAAGATATGCTCCCACGGCCCCAGATGCAATTTACCGTCCGTAATCGCCGCGACGACCTCGCGTCCCATCACCTGACGCTTGAGGTGGGCGTCGGCGTTATCTTCATAACTGTTATGACGATACTGGCTGTGTGGTTTTTCGGGAGCCAGTTTTTCAAGCCATACCTCGTAATCATGGTGCAGCCCGGGTTCATTGTCATTAATAAACACCGATGCGGTAATGTGCATGGCGTTAATCAGGATAAGCCCGTCCCGCACCCCACTTTTTGCCACAAGCTGTTCCACTTGGTCATGAATCGAAACAATGGCTCGCCGTGTTGGCACTTCCATCCAAATCTCTTGAGTCAGAGTTTTCATTTGATTCGT
>JAKEGM010000003.1 GCA_022615575.1 Planctomycetales bacterium | reverse complement strand
TCGGGGTGGCACTCAATAATCAGTCCATCCGCCCCGGCTGCAATGGCCGCAAGGCACATCGATGGAACCATATAGGCATGGCCGGTGCCATGGGACGGATCAACCAGGATCGGTAGATGCGTCCGCTCCCGCAGGGCGGGGATGACCGCCAGCGGCAGGGTGTTGCGGACGTATTCTTCATAGGTGCGGATGCCCCGTTCACACAGGATGACGTTGGGGTTGCCGGCGTTGATGATGTACTCGGCGGCCAGCAGAAACTCATCGAGCGTAGCGCTCATGCCGCGCTTGAGAAGAACGGGCTTTTGAATTTTTCCGACGGCCTCCAGCAGCGGATAATGCTGCATATTGCGGGCGCCGATCTGGAGACAATCGCTGTATTCGGCAACCGGTTCAACCTGTTCCAGGCCGATGACCTCCGTCACAATGGCCAGGCCGGTTTCTGCACGGGCTTCGGCCAGGATTTTCAGTCCCTCCAGACCCAGCCCCTGAAAGCTGTACGGGCTGGTTCTTGGTTTATACGCGCCGCCGCGAAGGCCGATGCAGCCGCTTTCCCGGATGGCCCGGGCGGTCGTCAGCACCTGCTGGCGGTTTTCAACAGAACATGGGCCGGCGATGACTCCGACCGCGGTCCCGCCGATAGGGAATTTATTAGGGCCGATGGGGATTTGGGTGCGCTCCTTTTTGACTTCCAGCGACGCCATTTTATAGGGAGCCAGAATCGGGACAATCTTTTCGACCATCGGGGCATTTTCAATCGCATCCTTGTTGACGCCGCGTTTGTCGCCGATGCAGGCAATGACCGTACGGTCGGTGCCGTAGATGGGGTGTTCTTTCAGGCCGTACTCGTTGACCAGCGCGATGACGTGCCGAATCTGCTCCTTCGTGGCGCCGGGTTTCATGACAATAATCATCGTTTTGCCTTCCCAAAGTCAAGTTGAGAAATCGGTTCTTTTTCACGAATTATACCGACTTGCGGTGGAAATTACAATGGAGTTTGGGGTTTGACAAAGGAGATTTCGGGCGTACAATTCATCCGGTTCATAATGGGACAGATGCGGATGAAACTACTGGTGCTGGCGGATATTCACGGAAGAATCCAACGGATTCCTTCTCTGGCACAAAAGGTTCAGGATTGCGATGTGATTGTGCTGGCGGGGGATATTACGCATTTCGGCGGCCGCCAAGAGGCTTTTGAAGCGCTTTCGGCGTTTGCCCCCCTGAGGGGCAAGCCGGTTCTGGCGGTTCACGGCAATTGCGACTATCCTGCGGTGCGAGATGTCCTGCAGGAGCAGTACCTCTCGCTTCACGGCTGTTTTCGGGAATTGCAGGGGATGGTTTTCGTGGGGGCGGGGGGTTCGTTGGGCCATTCAGGGGCAACGCCCGGCGAGGCGGGTGAATCCGAGTTTTCAAAGATACTGGAAAGGTCTCTGGCCGGAGTTGTGCCGGGCAGCCGGCTTGTGCTTGTGACCCATCAGCCCGCCTGGGGAACAGACCTGGATGTGCAGTTTTTTGTACAGCATACGGGCAGCCGGTCGATTCGGTCGTTTATTGAAGACCATCAGCCGCTTCTGGCCGTCAGTGGGCATATGCACGAAGCGCGCGGCGTTGACCGTCTTGGTTCGACGATTCTGGTCAATCCCGGCCCCTTTCGGAACGGATGCTATGCGATAATTGAAATCACCCAAACAGAGGTGCAAGCGCGGCTCGGTTCGTTATAGTCGGCATTCACACAGGGAGAAAATCTATGTTGGAACGTTTTGAACAATTGCATCCGATTGTACAGGCCCTGCTGGCAACCCTGTTCACGTGGGGTTTGACGGCGCTGGGGGCGTCGGCAGTTTTTCTGACCCGGACCATCAGCCGCAAAGTGCTGGATTTTATGCTGGCGTTTGCCGGCGGCGTGATGATTGCGGCCAGTTTCTGGTCGCTGCTGGCGCCGGGGATCGAAATGGCCGAATTACAGGGCCAGATTGCCTGGATTCCCGCGGTGGTTGGGTTTCTGCTGGGGGGGGCGTTCCTGCGCCTGATGGACCGGTTTCTGCCGCATTTGCACTTGGGTTACCCGATGTCTGAAGCGGAGGGCGTTCGTACCCACTGGCGAAGGACGACCCTGCTGGTGCTGGCAATCACCCTGCATAATATCCCCGAAGGATTGGCGGTGGGTGTGGCCTTCGGGGCGCTCAAATATGGACTTTCCACGGCCAGTTTTACCGCTGCCTGTGCTTTGGCAGTGGGAATCGGCCTTCAGAATTTCCCGGAGGGGATGGCGGTTTCAGTGCCGATTCGCCAAATGGGCACAAGCCGGCTCAAAAGTTTCTGGTACGGCCAGTTATCCGGCGCGGTCGAGCCGATAGCGGGCGTTGTCGGTGCGGCGGCGGTGGTGCTGGTTTCGCCTCTCTTGCCGTATGCGATGGGATTTGCGGCGGGGGCGATGATTTATGTCGTGATTGAAGAAGTCATCCCCGAATCCCAGCGGGCGGGTAACACCGACTTGGCCACAACCGGGGCGATGGTCGGCTTTGCCTTGATGATGTCGCTGGATGTGGCGCTGGGGTAAAAAACGCCGGCTATCCCCTCGGATGGTATTTTTTGTGGATGGTTCGCAAGCGATCCTGATCCACATGGGTGTAAATTTGGGTAGTTTTGATGTCGGCATGGCCGAGCATTTCCTGCAAGGCCCGTAAATCGACGCCGCCGGAAAGCAGGTGAGTCGCAAAACAGTGTCGCAGGGTGTGGACGGTCAGATTTTTCGGCATTCCCGCTCGAACAGCGTATTTTTTGACAATTCGCCACAATTCGATGCGATCCATCCCCCGGCCGGTTCGTGATAAAAGCAGCAGGTCAGGACTGTGCGGCTTGACCAGCAGGGGGCGAAGGTCTTTGAGGTATTCGGTTACGGTCAGGCCGGCGGTTTTGCCCAGCGGGACGATACGCTCTTTATGCCCCTTTCCGAAGCATCGCACATAGCCGATGTTAAAATTAACATCGGCTATTTTCAGGCCCGCCACCTCGGAGGCCCTTGCGCCGGTGGCATACAGAAGCTGCAAAATGGCCTTGTCCCGTAAAAAATAGGGGTCTTCGGGACAGGGGGCGGCCAACAGCCGAAACACCTGGTCTTTACTGGCAATTCCGGGCAAACGTTTCCACAATTTTGGCCCTTCGAGGGTGTCGGTTATGTCTTCGCGGATTTGGCCGGTCAGGATGCCGAACCGAAGGAGCATCTTGACGGCCACCAGATTCCGGCTGATACTGCTCTCGACCTGCCTGTTTTCAGCCAGCTTTCGCAAATGGCTATAAACGGTAACCGGCAGGATTTCATGGAGAGCGGAGATTTTCTGGCTTTGACAATGTTCAGCAAAGCCCATCAGGTCGCGCCCATACGCCAGCAGGGTATTGACCGACAATCCCGCTTCGACAGCCAGATAATCCAGAAACGCCTCAATAACGCTGCCCAGCGGCAGCGGTTTTAACTTTGCACGCAATAATTTTAGCTGGTTTGTCAGCATCGTCGTTTCTTTATTGTCCTTATCCTGATTTATTATCGGCAGGCGGGGACGGTTTTGTGCAATCGGCGAACGGAAAAAGAAAAAATCGCCTTTGGACTTGAGGAAACGGGTAATTATCGATACAATCGGCCATCATAATCAGTTTAGGAAGGTTTCTTATGCGAAAAATCTTGTTGGTATGCCAATTACTGGCTGTTGCCGGGATGTTCTGGGGGTGCGGCGGGCAAGGGCAGACCGTGTCCAGCGAGCCGGCCTGTCTTTCAGACAGTTCTGTCGAAGAGGCGATGGCGGCGGCGGAGACGGTGCTGACGAAAATGCGTTTTGAGATTGAAAAATACGACCTCGATGCTCGATATATCCGTACCCGACCGTTAAGCGGATCGCAATTCTTCCAGTTCGGGCGGCAGGACAATGCTTCGGCTTCTGCTGCGGCCCAGGCCAACCTGCACAGCTTGCGGCGGGTTGCGGAACTGGAATTTTCGACCAAGGGTGCGGCGGCCTGTGTTCAATGCAGAGTACAGGTGCTGCGGCTGTCGATACCGGAACAGCCGATTGAAGGGATGGGGCGTATGGCAGGCAGCTTCACAAAAAGCGGCGGCACACTGCAAACGCTGACGGTTGAACCCAAAACGCAGGAGACAATGGAATGGCTGGATGCCGGCAGCGATCCGTCGCTTGAACGCCGCATTGTTGAGCGCATTGAAAACGCGATTCAAAAGAGGACCCGATAATGAGAGTTTTGGTCTGCGGCGGGGCGGGGTATATCGGCAGCAACATGACGGCCTTGCTGATGCGGGAGGGCCACAGTCCGGTGGTGCTTGATAACCTCAGCAAGGGCCACCGCGGCGCCATTAAAAATGTGCAGTTTGTGATGGGGGATTTCGGCGATTTTAATTTTATCCTCGAAACGCTTCAGAAATACCGGATTGAGGCGGTGATGCACTTTGCGGCGTTTATCGAAGTCGGCGAGTCGGTTATCCAGCCGTTGCGGTATTATGATAACAACGTCAGCAAAACGCGAACCCTGCTGGATGCGATGGAAAAGGCCGGCGTCAATAAGTTTGTGTTTAGCAGCACGGCGGCGGTTTACGGGATGCCCCAAACGATCCCGATTACGGAAGATGTCCCCAAGGCGCCCATCAATCCGTACGGCGAAACCAAATGGGCCGTCGAGCGGATGTGTCATTTCCAGAGCCGAACGGGCAAACTGCGGTATGCGGCCCTGCGTTATTTCAACGCCTGCGGCGCCGGCTTCAACGCAACGCTGGGCGAGGACCACCGCCCGGAATCGCACCTGATTCCGCTGATTATTCAGGCCGCGATGGGTAAACGCGACAGCATCCGGATTTACGGGACGGATTATCCGACGTCCGACGGCACCTGCGTTCGGGATTACATTCATATTGAAGACCTGTGCAAGGCGCATTTATTGGCGCTGAAAAAACTCGATGCCGAATCGGAATGGGTCTGTAATCTGGGTAACGGAAGGGGGTACTCGGTTCGGCAGGTTATCGATACCGTGCGCCGAGTTTCCGGCAAGGATTTTAAGATAGTGGAAGTTGACCGTCGTCCCGGCGACCCGCCGGTGCTGACCGCCGATGCCTCGCGGGCATGGAATGAATTGGGATGGACAGCCGATTTTGCCGACCTTGAAACAATCGTCCAGAGCGCATGGAAATTCCACACGGACCATCCGAACGGATATGACATATAAGAGACAGCGGTGAATGCAATACAGAAAAAAGCGATTGATTTTCTCCGGTCGTATCAAATGGATCATCTGGATGTTGATTTTGACGACCATTTGACCGCCTTTTCAAAGGCCATGATCCAGGGATTAGAGGGCAAAAAAAGCTGCCTGGAAATGATTCCGACTTATCTGGAAGCCGTTTCTGAAATTCCGCCTCATCAGCGTGTTATTGCGGCCGATGCCGGGGGGACGAACTTCCGGGTGGCAACCGTCTATTTCGATGAAAATAAGCGCCCTGTGATTGAAAACCCGCAGACATTTTCCATGCCCGCCGTCGAATCCGAGCTTGGGCGGGAGGAGTTTTTCGAGGCGATGGCGGTGCTTTTCGGCGGCGTCATCGACGCCTCTTCAAAAATGGGGTTTTGCTTTTCCTATCCGGTGGAAATAACGCCCGACAAGGACGGGCGTCTGATTCGCTTTGTCAAAGAGATTAAGGCCCCGGATGTTGTCGGCCAGTTAATTGGTGAAAATCTGAATCATGCTTTGGCAGGGTTGGGCACGGGAGTCCTGAAACAGATTGTTTTGCTGAATGATACGGTGGCCACGCTGCTGGCGGGAGTGGGCTACCGGAATCGGAGTTTCTCAAGTTATATCGGGTTTATTCTCGGCACAGGCACCAACTGCTGCTACATCGAAAGCAATGCCAATATTGCCAAGCGAAAAAATCTCGACCCTCGTCGAAGCCAGATTATCAACACCGAATCGGGCGGCATGGCCGGCGCCCATCGGGGCAAAATTGACCGATTGTTTGATGCGACGACCAACAACCCTGGTGTTCACATCTTTGAAAAAATGATTTCGGGTGCCTACCTGGGGCCGTTGTTTTTGACGACAATCCAGCAGGCCTGCCGCGACGGCATGGCGTCCGGTGTCGCTGCTGAGGCGATTAGCCGTATAACCGCACTGACTACCAAAGAAATGAATGATTTTCTGTTTTACCCCTGCGGAGATAATCCGCTTGCCAAAGTGTGCCGCCAAAGTGGTCCGGCGGATACCACGCTGCTGTATGTCATCGCTGACCGGCTGGTGGAGCGCGCCGCAAAGTTTGCCGCCGTCAATCTGTCGGCAATGGCCCTCAAAACCGGCATGGGAACGGACCCCATTCGTCCCATTTGTATTGTCGCCGAAGGCACGACCTTCTACCAGATGAAAACACTCAAAACCCGTGTGGAGTTTTATCTCAAGCAGTATCTGGAGGATAAACGCGGCATTTATACCGAGATTATCGACGTCGAAAACGCCACCCTCATCGGCGCCGCCATCGCCGGCCTGACCAATTAGCGGTTGGCGGGACGATGACCGCTTTTTGAACCATTCTGTCGGCAGGGGGGGAGCGGCGGCTGCGAATAATTTTTTTTGTCTTCTTCGGCGAGGGGTTCATTCAGGGAACCGCTTCGGAAACCCTCCATGTCCAGGGCGATGTAGTGGAAGCCGATGCGTTTCAATTCCTTTATGAGGCGTTCCCGCAGGGATGGTGCGGCGGTTTTTTCAATCTGGTTTGCCGGTACTTCCAGACGAGCAACGGCACCGTGGTGCCGCACTCTAAATTCTGTAAATCCCAGCGAGCGCAAAACGGCCTCGGCCTTTTCGACCTGGCCCAGTTTTTCTTCCGTGATGGGTTCTCCATATGCGATGCGCGACGCCAGGCAGGGCGACGCAGGCAGTTCGGCGGTCGGCAGACCTAATTGGCGGCTTAATAGACGAATATCCGTCTTGGTTAAGCCGGCATCCATCAGCGGCGTGCCGATGCCCAATGCGGCGACGGCCTGATTGCCGGGACGATAATCATCTTTGTCGTCAAAATTGGTACCGCACAAGACATGCTCGAAGCCCTCTGCTGCTGCGGCCTGCTGAATGGTGCGGAACTGGCAGGTCTTGCAGTGAAAACACCGATCCGCCCTGTTGGCTGTGTAATTCGGGTCATTGAGTTCGTACAGCGGGATTTCGATAAGCCGTGCTCCGATAAGGGCAGCCATTTCACGGGCCTGGGTTAGCTGGTGCCGGGCAAGGGAAGGGCTGATGCCGATACAGGCAAGGACATTTTCTTTGCCCAGGGTTTCGACGCAGGCCTTCAGCAAAAAGGTGCTGTCAACCCCGCCGGAAAAAGCGACGGCCATTTTGCCGTATCCTTTTAAGAGGTTTTGGAGCGATTGATATTTTAACTTAATTGTTTCCACGAAATATCCATTTAAGTCAAACCGTACTTCCGCCGCACAGGTGGCTGATGAAGATTTTGAGGCCGATGCCGATAAGAATCAAGCCGCCTAAGATTTCGATTTTGTTTTCAAAGAAATGTCCGGCTTTCTTGCCGATTTCATACCCCGCATAAGACAGGACAAATGTAATCGCCCCGATTAAGACAACGGCGATGTAAACATGGTGCGTAACCAATGACAGTGTTATCCCCACGGCCAGAGCATCAATGCTGGTGGCAACGCTCAGCGCCAGCAGCACCACCAAACTCGATGGGTCCTGCGGCTTTTTCTCGACGTCCTCAATCTTAAAGGCCTCATAGATCATCTTGCCGCCGATCACGACAAGCAAACCGAACGCAATCCAATGATCGTAATTATTAATATGGCCGGACATCGTATTTCCCGCCGCATACCCCAATAGCGGCATAACTGCCTGAAACGCCCCGAAGAAAAACGCCATCCGCAACGCATGGCGAATATGCAATTCCTTAAAGACCGACCCGCTGGCCACGGACACCGCAAAAGCATCCATCGCCAAACCAACGGCAATTCCGCAAACCGTAATCCACTCCAGGGCATTCATCCGGTCGGCTCCGGCGGGGTTTGGCCGCCGCACTGGCCGCAGTGGGGTTCGGATTTCATAATGTGCGGTTCGGTCAGGTCGTCGCGGATGGTATGGCCCGGCCCAACAACGAGAAAATCATCATGGCTCCAATCGCCATCCAGCAGCCGCTGCATCAGGGACGGATCACCTTTGAGTTCGTCATAGTCCCAGTTCAGGTATGCGGCACACTCTTTGGTATATTGCTTGGCCTGTTCCGTACCGGGCAGGCCCCAGTCGATAAAGACCGCACGTTTGTATTCCTTAATCCAGCCCTGCTCCATCTCCATCAGGTATTGGGCGTTGTCGGGACCATATTTTTCGGTGTATTCGGCCAGGACTGTCTCGAAGCGTTTTTTTCCCGGCATCAGGCAGTTTTCGATCCAGCCGGTGCTGTACCAGTAAATGCCCTTGTGCGTGTCGAAGTAGTTTTGATAGGTGTGCCGCGAACCAAGCAGCAGCGTCATACAGTCATGGCCGCGGGCGACCACGATAGGAATATCGCTGTGCAGGCCGGTAATGCCGTTGCTGCACAGGCAATAACCTAACAGAATCGCATCGTAGGATTTTCCGGAAACATCAGCGGTTTTGTCCAATTCCTTCTGAACCTCGCTGCGCAGGAAATCCGGGGTATCGTGCAACCCTTGCGGCATCAGCACAATATCGATGGTATTCCGGCTTTGGGATGCGCACAAGTACGCCTCCCGCTGCATCACCTTGCAGATGACAAACTTCAGTCGCATAGCGGACATTATATAGTGGATATTGTAAATTGTAAATTGGATTTGCCTTAGAAAACGGCGAGCGGAACACCTGCAGTCCTGTTATAAAAAAAGCCCGGCTTGGGGGCCGGGCTTTGGATGTTGTATTTAAAAAGCAATACGGCTTATTCTTCCCTTTCGGCGGCTTTTTGTTTCTTGTACTGCTCAATCACCTGCATCTGGATGTTCGGCGGGGTGGGTTCGTAATGGCTCAGTTCCATTGAGTAGCTGCCCTGGCCGCCGGTAACGCTCTTAAGCTGGCTGTTGTAGTTGGCCACTTCCGACAGCGGGACCTGGGCCTTGATGACCATCATGCCGCCGGGCAGCATTTCCTGGCCGCCGACCCGACCGCGGCGGGAGGCCATATCCCCGGTGATGTCGCCCATGTTTTCGGCTGGGACGGTGATTTCGATGTTGACAATCGGTTCCAGCAGCGTGGGTTTGGCCTTTTCGAGGGCGTCGATAAAGGCACCCTTGCCCGCGGTGCGGAAGGCAACTTCCTTGGAGTCCACGGGGTGATACTTGCCGTCAGTGACCGATACTTTGATATCCTGCATGGGGAAGCCCGCCAGGAACCCGTTGTCCATGACGTCATTAATCCCCTTGAGGATGGCCGGTTCGTACTGGCCGGGAATCGAGCCGCCGAAGATATCCCACGAGTAAATCAGGGACGGGTCGGAATCACGCGGGCCCGGTTCAACGCTCAGGTAGACCTCGCCGAACTGGCCGGCGCCGCCGGTCTGTTTTTTATGGCGATAATGCCCATCGGCCTTGCCGGTGATGGTTTCGCGGTAGGGGATTTTCGGGGGCTTGGTGTTGACGTGGACCTTGTAGCGGTTTTCCAGTTTGCTGAGCATCACCCGCAGATGCAGGTCGCCCACGCCGTTGATGACCAGTTCCTTGGTTTGGGAATCGCGCGTCACCTTGAAGCAGCCGTCCTCATCGGTGAGTTTTTCGAGAGCGGCGCTGATTTTGTTCTCATCGCCGCGTGCGGCCGGCTCCAGCGCCAGCGCAAACATCGGTTTGGGCAGGGGGGGCATGTCAAACTTGCCCTCCACCTTGCCGTCGTGGACGGTGTCGCCCAGCTTGAGTTCGTCGATTTTGGCCAATGTGATTATATCGCCGCAAAGACCCTTCTCGGCATCTTTTACGTCGCTGCCCTGCATTTTCAGAGGATGGCCGGGACGAACCGCTTTTTTGGCGTCGTTGATATGCAGCGATGTGCCGGCGTCTAAAGACCCGCTGAAAATGCGGATGGAGGCGTATTTCATATTGGAGCGGGGGTCATAGCCCACACGGAAAACGATACCTGCAAATGGACCGTTCGGGTCGGGCTTGACTTCGCCTGTCTTTTCGCCCTGTTTGAGGATGGCGGGCGGAACATCCGCCGGAGAAGGCGTACACTTTGTAATCAGGTTCAGCAGTTCCTTGATGCCGATTTCCTTGCGGGCATTGGTAAAGACAATCGGCACGACCGTTCCGGCCAAAATGGCTTTGATGAAGACCTCGGCCAGTTTTTCGGGCGAAACGTTTTCGCCGCCCAGATAACTTTCCATCAGGACATCGTCGGCTTCAATGACGCTTTCCAAAAGCTCGGTATGCGCCTGGGCGACATCCATAACGCCGGAATCGCCGCTTTCATTGGCGATGCAGTCGATGACGGAGGCCTTGTTGGCGGCGGGCAGGTTTGCGCATCGGCACTGCGGCCCGAAGGATTCCTGTATCTGACCAATCAGTTCCGTCAAATCGGTATTTTCCGCGTCCATCTTGTTGATGACGATGATTCGTGCCTTGCCGGCGGCGGTGGCGGCGGCAAACAGCTTGCGGGTGTTCATTTCGATACCGGCCGCGGCGCTGATGACAATCAGGGCGGTTTCGGCGGCGGGAATGCTGACGAGGGCAGGGCAGGCGAAATCCGGATAGCCGGGGGTGTCAACCATGTTGATGAGCGTCCCGTTGTAATTGACGTACATCAGGGCCGAGTGAATCGAGTTGCCGCGCTGCTTTTCTTCATCGTCAAAGTCGCTGACGGTGTTTTTTTCTTCAACGCTTCCAAGCCGGGTCGTAGTGCCGGTGGTGTGCAGGATCGCTTCGGCCAGCGAGGTCTTGCCGGAATTGCCGTGACCCAGAAACACGATATTACGAATGTCTTTGAGATTCGCCACTGCCAATAACCTCCATTTCGTTAAACTAATCTCGTTTCTTGTCGTACGAAAAAAGGGAGTTTACTCGATATTTTCAGCAGAGGCAAGCGCAAAAACAGGGAACGGGGGCAAAATCAGAGGCGGCAACGCGGAAACCCGACACCTTGACTCTTTTATGTTTTTTATCTGAGGCGGGCAAGCCAGATTTTAAGAGATGAATCCTGACGACAGGGGGGTATAATACGACGGTTGTCATTGGCGAATCTGTTTACCGAGTACTGGAAAGCGAAACTATGGAAATACCCGTTGAATTAGTGCAGATTATTATCAATGAGGAAGTTGACCAGCAGATTATTGTGCTGCGGGAGCTGAACGGTCAGCAGCGGGATTTTCCCATCGTCATCGGGATGCCGGAAATCCTGGCGATTGACCGCCGAATCAAGGGGATTGAACTGCCGCGGCCGATGACCCACGATTTGCTGGAACAGGTGATTGAACAGATGGGGGGAACACTCCAAAAAATCGTCATTAACGACCTTCGTGACCACACATTTTTCGCCACGATTTACATTCAGCGGAAGGGGACGGTGGTGGCGGTTGACAGCCGTCCGTCGGATGCGATTGCGCTGCACGCCGGGCTTAACGTGCCGCTTTTTGTGGAAGATCAGGTGTTTGACCAGTTGTCGATGTCAGATTGACAATAATCAGAAGCCCCACGCCGATGCACAGCAGGGAATCGGCCACATTGAATGTTGGCCAGTGATACGAGCCGACATACACGTCGATAAAATCCCGCACACGGCCTTCATTAAATGCCCGATCATACAGATTGCCGATGATGCCGGCGGTCATGCATCCCAGCGAAAAGAGCACCCGTTTGCTCTGAATTTTGGCGAAAAAGAAAACGGCGATTACGACCACCAGCGCCGCAGTAGAGATAACGACTAAAAATATCGTCCATCCGTAAAAAAGGCTGAAGGCCGCGCCCTGATTTTCACGGAGAATCAATTGCAGGAAACCGTTGATGACGGGGCAGCAATGCCCCTCAACGCTGCCCAGCCAGCGAAAGACGGCCCATTTGGACCACAAGTCCAAGGCGGCCCCGCCGAGGGCAACCGGCCAAAATAACGCCGCCGCCACCGGCCACGAAAGCGAGGGCACAGCCGGACATTCCAGTGTGTTTTCCGGCTGCCGGGATTGTGTTTGGGGGGCCGTCATGAAGGATTCGGATAGATTATTTTGAATATCGCTCCAACAACTGCTGCAGCTTGGGCTGGTCCGGCTTGATCTGAAGTGAAATCGTCCATTGTTCAATCGCCAGCGCTTGCAGTTTTTCGCTGTCCTGGCTTTTCATTGACATCAGCATGAGGGCTACGCCCAGCCCTTTGTGGGCCATCCAGTCGGAGTTAGCGACGTCAACCGCCTTCTGGTAGCTTTCAACCGCGGCCTGCATCTCTTTGAGTTTCAACTGTGCGAATCCGAGGTATTGATAGGCCATGCTGTTCTGGGAGTCCACTGCAATCACGTCCGTCAGCACTTCCTTGGCCGAGCTGAATCGCCCGGACCGCAGGTATGCGCGAGCCAGCGAAACCATGACCGTCGGATTGTTGCCTTGCAGCTCCAGTGCCCGGCGATAGGCGTTAATGGCTTGAAGATGGTCTTTTTGGGTCTCATACAGTTCGCCCAGCAGCAATTCCGGATCGGCCTGATTGGGATCCAGTTCCTTGGCCTTCTGGGCGTACGTCAGCGAATTATCGTATTCCTTAAGTTCATAAAACGACTGGGCTGCCCCCAGATGGGCGGGGTAGTGCTGTGGGTCCAGCGTGCAGGCGGACACATACGCCTTGGCTGCGCGGGCCCATTGTTTGATGATTTGACAAACCTTGCCGAGATTAAAAAAGTCCTTAAAGGACCACGGGTCATAAATGGTGGCCTGCTCGTAGGCATTGGCGCTTTCTTCATATTGCTGCAGGTTCTGCAGAATATCACCCTTGAGCGAATAGGCCATGGAAAAGGCGGGGTCTAACTCCAGCGCTTGATTGAGCTTGCGAATGGCCTCCTCTCGCTCGTTGAGGTCGTTGAGCATCATGGCATCGACGTACATGCTGACGGCCTGCTCTTTTGGATCGATTGTCGCGGCGACCTGTTTTTCGGCTTCGGGGGAGGGCGTCAGGGTATTGGGGTCGGGGACGATTTGCTGAGGCGACTGACAGCCGAAAAAGGCCGCCATAGCAAACGACAAAGCGACCATAACCAACAATGATATGCGGTTATTTTTTGAGAACATACAGCAATTCCTTTCTTATGGTTTTATCCAATTGCCTCAAGCCATACAGGTCAGAGCCGGATTAAAGGTATATTTCAGCCGTGATTATAGCGAAATTAAAAGCCCTGTCAAAAAGATTTCGTAATAAAAACCTTCCGGCTCTAATCTGTCCGGAATTATTGCGGGTTTACCTGTTGCATCCTCCTTGGCCGAAATCGTGAATTGGCCGGATACTGATTGACACCGCCAGTGCCTTTTCTTACACTGTACGGACTTAGGAAAGCTCAAAACGACAAGAAAAGAACGAAAGGCCTTTATAACGATGTCGAACCGGAAAATAATGCTCAGAAAGCGGCCATGCGTCATGATTATTCGCGATGGATGGGGGTATAATCCGCGTCCGGAGGAAGATGCGTCCAATGCCGTCAGGGTTGCCCGCCCGCAGGTGGATGCCAAACTGATGGACGAATATCCTCATTGCCTGGTTCGCACCTATGGCGAAGATGTGGGCCTGCCGGAAGGGACGATGGGCAACAGCGAAGTCGGCCACCAGAATATCGGCGCCGGGCGGGTGGTATATCAGGATTCCGTTCGGATTACAGTGGCGATTCGGAAAGGCGATTTTTTTGAAAATCAAGCCCTCAACGCTGCGATGAACCATGTTCGGCAAAAGAAAAGCAAACTGCATCTGATGGGTCTGTGCAGCGATATTGGCGTTCATTCGCTTTTGGGGCATCTGTATGGGTTGCTGGAATTGGCTAAACAACGCGGCGTCAGCGAGGTGTATCTGCACGCTTTTACAGACGGCCGCGACTCGCCTCCAACCAGCGGGCGGGAGTACCTCCGCGCGATTGAGACAAAAATGGCCGAGATCGGGATCGGCAAGGTTGCGTCGGTGATGGGGCGGTTTTATGCGATGGACCGGGATAAACGCTGGGAGCGGGTGGCCGAAGCATATAAGTGCATGACGCAGGGTATTGGGAATAAGGCCCGCAGCGTTTCCGAGGCGGTCGATGCCAGTTATGCAAAGGATGAAACGGATGAATTCATTGTTCCGACCAATATTGTCAGCGGCGAAGGCAGGCCGCTGGCTTTGGTCGAAAACGGCGACAGTGTGATTTTCTTTAATTTCCGCGGCGACCGTCCGCGCGAAATTACGCGGGCGTTTGTGGACAATCCGTTTGAGGGATTTGAACGGACGGTGTGGCCGACCGTGCATTATGTCTGCATGACCGAATACGACGCCTCGATCAAGACGCCGGTGGCCTTTCCGCCGGCGCGCGATTTGCCGAATATCGCGGGAGAGTATTTCAGCAAATTGGGGCTTACCCAGTTTCGCTGTGCGGAAACAGAGAAGTATGCCCATGTTACATTTTTCTTCAATGGCGGCCAGGAAGTGCCCTTTGAAGGCGAAGACCGTCAGATTATCCCCTCGCCGAAGGTTCGCACCTACGATATGAAGCCCGAAATGAGCGCCAATGAGGTCTGCGAAGAAATTCTCCGGCGTTTGGATTCCGGCAAGTACGATGTGGTTATCTGCAACTTTGCCAATCCGGATATGGTGGGTCATACCGGCGTTCTGGAAGCGGCAGTTACCGCCTGTAAGACGGTCGATGCGTGTGTCGGCAGGGTGGTGGACAAAACGCTGGCATTGGGGGGCAGCGTCGTTATTCTGGCGGACCACGGCAACTTTGAGCGGATGTGGGATTTCGAGAATAATATGCCGCATACGGCGCACACGGTGGGAGAGGTGCCGCTGATTGTCGTCGATAAGGACCTTAAAGGCCGCGCGATGGCCTCAGGCCGGCTGGCCGATGTGGTGCCGACATTCCTGGAGGTCATGGGCCTGCAAAAACCGGCCGAAATGACCGGCAAGAGCTTACTGGTATAAAACGAAGATCGAATCAATATCAAAATGAAGGGTTTGGCCTTCCGGCCGAAACTTTATTATGGGCAAGATAGCGGTTCTTGACGATACGATGATCAACATGATTGCCGCCGGCGAGGTGATTGAACGCCCGGCCAGCGTAGTCAAGGAACTGCTTGAAAACAGCATTGACGCCGGCGCTTCGCGGATTTGTGTCGAGGTGGAAGAAGGTGGGCGAAACCTGATTCGGGTTATCGATGACGGGGCGGGAATGGATGCGGCGGATGTGGCGCTGGCGTTTGAGCCGCATGCCACCAGCAAGATTCGCACCCACGACGACCTGGGGGCCATTCGCACGATGGGGTTTCGCGGCGAGGCCCTGGCCAGTATCGGGTCTGTCGCCAGGGTGACGGTGGTTAGCCGGACAGCCGAATCCATTGGGGCTAATCGGCTGGAAATTGATTGCGGGCAAAAGGGGGCGATTTGTCCGTGCAGCGGCGACAGCGGGACCACGATTGAGGTGCGAAACCTGTTTTACAAATTGCCCGCCCGGCGGAAGTTCCTGCGGACGCCCAATACCGAAATGACCCACATTACCGAGCATTTTACGCGGATAGGGCTGGCCCATGACAAACTGGATTTGACGCTGCAGCATAATGGCCGTCAGGTTTATCATCTGCTGAGCGGCCAGGGGGTCCATGAACGAATCGGGGTTTTGTTTGGCGAGGCGATGGCGTCCGACCTGCTGGAAACCAGCCGGGCCGAGCGCGGAATGCAGATACGGGCCTTGCTGGCAAGGCCCTCGGCGGCCAGGGCCTCGGCCAATTACCAATACCTGTTTTTAAACGGACGGTTTATTCGTGATAAATTTATTCTTCACGCTGTCCGAGAGGCCTATCGCGGGCTGATGGAGCCGAATAAATACCCGGTGGTGTTTATCTTTATGCAGATGCCGCCGGAAGCATACGATGTCAACGTGCATCCGACCAAGGTTGAGGTGCGGTTCGATAACGCCAATCTGGTGCACTCGGAAGTGCTGGCCGTGCTGCGCGACAAACTGCTCAGCACCAATCTGGATGCCGGCGGGGTACTGCCGGCAGCGGGAGATTCCTTGCATCCGGCGCTGGCCGGGTCCTGTGAAAACGCCGCCCGCAAAGAACGCATCCAGCGGGCGATGGAGGACTTTTTCGATCAGCCGGCAGCCGCTCAGCGTCAGCGAACATTTGCATTTCCGTACGGCGGGTCTTACCGAAAGGGCGGCGGTATGTCCGATACGTCTGATGCGGTCAGTCCGCCTCTGCCTGCCGCTGAACCGGTGGCTGCATTGGAGCCGTGGCGCGCCAGGGAATACCTGCAGGTTCACAACAGTTACATCCTGGTGCAAAACGAGGATGGTTTTGCGGTGGTCGATCAGCACGCCCTGCATGAACGGATTTTGTATGAGCAGATGTGCAAACGTTTGCGCGAAGGCAATCTGCCTTCGCAGCGGCTGCTGATGCCGTACAGTTTGGAGGTAACAAACGCCCAACTCGAGGCGTACGAATCGCAAAAGGAGCTGTTCGAAAAACTCGGCGTTGAACTGGAGCCGTTCGGCCCCAATACGCTGGCGGTGCAGGCGTTTGCGGCTTTGCTGGAAAAAGCGGATCCGGTGGAGTTTGTAAGGGAAACGCTGGATAAACTGGTTCAGGAAGGCGGGACGGCGGACCCGGAACGGCTGCTGCACGAGATTCTGGATATGGCGGCCTGCAAGGCGGCCATCAAAGCCGGACAACCCCTGTCCGAAGAAGAGATTGCGGCGCTGCTGAAAGACAAGGATATTGTGCAGCGCGCCAGTCGATGTCCGCACGGGCGGCCGACGACAATTACGTTTTCGCTGAAGGACCTTGAAAAGCAGTTTAAACGCACCGGTTTTGGATAAAGGGCGGAATGAAGCGTCAGCTTTCAAATGTCGAATTTCAGATTTCAAAAACAATGCGGTTTGTTTTTACGATGTTTGTCGCCGCATTTTTTTGCGGTTGTATAAAAAAAAGCGAACCGGCGAATACGGCTTCTGCTGAAAATGTCCCCCTGCGGATTGTTTCGATGGCGCCGAACCTGACGGAGATTCTGTTTGCCCTGGGGCTGGATGAGGAAATTGTCGGCGTTACCCGGCACTGTAATTTTCCCCAAAAAGCGGAAAGCAAAACCTGTATTGGGACGTTTTGGCTGCCGGATATCGAGGCCGTGCTGGCCTGCCGGCCTACGCTGGTTATTACCGAAGGATTTCCCCGGCAGGCGGCGCTTGCCGCTCGCCTCAAAAATATGGGGTGCCGGACGCTGACGCTGGATATTGAGACCATTGAACAGCTGCATACGGCAATCCTTGCAATCGGCGATGCGGTCGATAGAACCGAAGCGGCCCGCGGGATTGTGGAACAATTAAAAAAGCAGCAGGCCGAAATGACGGCTCGCTATGCGGATGTGTCGCCCCGGCTGAAGGTGCTCTGGGTGATTCAGCGGGAACCGCTGCGGGTGGCAGGGAGGAAGACATTCCCGAATGAGTTAATCGAATCTGTCGGCGGCGTCAATGCCGTCGGCGATACGCCGCACCAGTATCCGCCCGTCAGCGCAGAAACGGTTTTGGGGACATTGCCGGATGTAATTATTGAAACGGCCGATGACCGGGAGGCCTCAAAAAAGCAAAAAGAAACGGCCTCGCAGTTTTATCGGCGATTTGCGAGCGTGCCGGCGGTTCAGCGGGGGCGGATTTATGTGCTGGAAGGTGATTTGGTATGCCGTTTGGGTCCGCGGCTGAATGAGGGAATGGAACAGGTGGCCGAGTGCCTGTGGCCGAAGGAGAAGCCATGAAGCACCTTCTGACGCCCGGAAAACTTGCTTGGCGCCTGACGCTGGCGGGGGGGCTTCTGCTGGCGGTGATGGCGGCCTGTGTATGCATCGGCTCGGAGCCGGTGTCGTTGCGGAAGGCGATGCAGGGGGCTGCCGTTGAAACACCCAATATCGATTATGAAATCCTGATGTGCGTGCGGTTGCCGAAGGTTCTTCTGGCGGCGATTGTCGGGGCGGCGCTGGCGTGTGCAGGAGTGGTGTTTCAAGCCATTTTGCGAAACCCGCTGGCCGACCCGTACATTCTGGGGATTTCCAGCGGGGCGGGGTTAGGCAGCATGCTGGCGGTGATGATGGGCTGGATGTGGACGCTGGCGGGGCTTTCGGCGATGATGACGGCGGCGTTTATCGGGGCGATGGCGACGGTCTGGCTGGTCTGGTGGATTGGCCGCCTGACAGGGCGAACGCAAACGACGGGATTGCTGCTGGCGGGCGTGGTGGTCAATGCATTTTTTTCGGCCGTAATTATGTTTTTGACCTCCATCATAAAAGCGAGCCATTTGCAGACGACCCTTTTCTGGCTGATGGGCAGTTTTGCGGAACCGGAAAAGATGAATTTGCTGTGGGTCGCCGGCAGCATTTGCGTGCTGGGAATTGGTTTTTTGATGCTGTTGGGCAGGCGTCTGAACAGTTTAAGCTTCGGCCCTGAAGAAGCCCGCAGTATGGGAGTTCCGATTGAGCAAACCTGCTTTCTGGCGTTCGGTTGTGCGGCGCTGATGACTTCAGTGGCGGTTTCACTGAGCGGGCTTATCGGATTTGTCGGTCTGATTGTTCCCCATGCGGTTCGTTTGGCGGCAGGGCCGGACCATCGTCAGCTGCTTCCGCTCAGTGCCCTTGTTGGTGCGGCATTTTTGGTCATAGCGGATGCTGCAGCCCGTGTGGTGGTCGCCCCCGCCATACTGCCGGTCGGCGTGATTACGGCCTTGGCTGGCGGACCGTTTTTTTTGATACTGCTGATTCGTTATACAAAAAACATTCATTGGGGTTGTTCGTGAATCGGGTCGAGTTTCAGAATGTTACGTTTGGGTATGAAAAGACGCCGGTGCTTCGGGAACTGTCGCTTACCGTTCAAACCGGCTCATTTTGGGCGATTGTCGGCCCCAACGGATCCGGTAAAACCACTTTTTTAAGGATGTTAGACGGCCAATTGAAGCCGCAGGCGGGGGAAATCCTGGTCGAAGGCCGGCCGCTGTCATCATGGTCATTCCGCCAGCGTGCTGAAAAGATGTCCCTCGTGCGGCAGGAATTTGTCCCGGTGTTTGGTTATTCGGTGTTTGAAACCGTCCTGATGGCAAGGTCGTTTCGCCGGGAATGGTCTCTTTTTGAGAATGCCGTGGATCGTTCGATAGCCAAGGCGGCCCTGGCGGCGACCGATACGTTGAAATTTGCGGATCGGACTCTTGGGCAAATCAGCGGCGGCGAGCGGCAGCGGGTCTTTCTTGCGAGGGCGCTGGCTCAGGAAACGCCGATGCTGCTGCTGGATGAACCGA
Source organism: Planctomycetales bacterium (assembly GCA_022615575.1). GTDB lineage: Bacteria > Planctomycetota > Phycisphaerae > Sedimentisphaerales > Anaerohalosphaeraceae > 4572-13. The sequence continues at coordinate 5,072 of JAKEGM010000003.1, read as the reverse complement.
CCAGCCACTTGGATCTCAAGCACCAGATACGGATTTTTGATTTGCTCAGGCAGATGCAGATTGAACAGGGCAAAACGATTCTGCTGGTGACTCATGACTTGAATCTGGCTTGTCAATACTGCGATCGGGTTTTGCTTCTTGGAACGGATGGGGCTTATATTCAGGGAACCCCCCAAACCGTTCTAAATTGCCGGCAAATCGAAGAGATTTTTGAAATTAAAGTATTTCAGGGGACAGTACGTCGCGAAAAATTCTTTGTCCCCTTGGGGCACTACTCGAAGGATGCCCCTCCGAAATAGACATAACATGCTGTTAAAAAAGGAGTTAAGAGTTTGTTTTCGGGGGTTTGCGATTTTGAAACAAAACCAGACAAAGACAAGATTTTCATTGCCAAGATGCCGATATTTTATGTAACATACCCAATTCATCTTTGATTGAGGTGTTTTTAGAAAACGCGGTAAGGTGTGCCTATGGGCGCGAAAGGTAACTTTTGGTGGTCAAAAAGGTTAAGAAAAAAGAACACAAACCCCCTGCGGGCAAGACCGCAGCAAGGGAGACCACACCCTCAACGAAGAAAGAAAAGCAAACAACAGCAAGGTCTATAAGAAAAACCGTAAAGAAGGTTTTGCCGTCGGCGACTGATGCTTTTAACCCCGTTGTCAAAATAAACGGTACTTGGTTGAGCAAGACGGATCTGGAGTATTTCCGCGGCCTGCTTATCGACAAACTCGGTGAAATTACCGGTGATGTGGGTCAGATTGAATCCGGAGCGTTGAAATCTTCACGGCTGGATGCCAGCGGCGACCTGTCGAGCATGCCGATACACATGGCCGACATCGGCAGTGACAATTACGAACAGGAATTTGCCCTTGGCCTGATGGACGGTGAACGCAGGATTGTGCAGGAGATTCTTGCGGCCTTAAAACGTGTCCAAAACGGCACCTATGGGATGTGTGAAGGGACCGGAAATCCTATCCCTCGGGTACGATTGGAAGGAATTCCATGGGCTCGCTATTGTGTCGAATATGCCCAACTGCTCGAAAAGGGTTTGTCGGGTGAAGGGGCGACGTCGTCCGGGGACGCTTCTTCCGGGAAAGAAGACGAAGCGGAGTACGGCGAAGGCGAAGATGAGCACGGAACCGCCCGGAGCGAAGATTTGGATGAATTGGATGTTCCGGACGACGATGTTTATAAGAGTGATCAAGACGATGAATTGTGATGGCTTCCGGCTGTTATCCGGCAGCAACCTGATTAAATGCGTGTAAAACAAATGGATTTTAAGTGCCCAATCTGCGGAAAAGCAATTCCTTCGTTGTCCACCACACCGGAGGGGAAGCAGCATATTAACGCCCCATTTTTTCCGTTTTGCAGCGAACGCTGCCGCTGGGTCGATCTGGGCGCCTGGCTTGAAGAGGATTACCGCGTTTCCTCGGCGAGCATGACACTCGAAAAGGAATCACGGGATGAGTAACAGAGCAGGGTGTGTGTTTGAACCCGGATTCAATCAAAGGAAACGAGATTGATGCAGCGGTATTCACTCAGAAGTATATGGGATGATTTAGCCCTGCCGGATATGGCATGCAGCTTCAAGCTAGCGCTGGGCCTGACCAAAATCATTCTGGCTTTTAGCGGCGTGCTGGGGGTCTGTACGCTGGGCGTTTTGATGGACATCTGCAGCAAGCCGGTTGTAGTGCATCGACAGAACGCGGCGGTATCGGGGTCGCCGGAGCAATCCGAACTGGATGTCTATATCGTTAATCCGTCCCAAACAGAACAGTTTATCAGGCAGTATCGAGACCTGTCGGAAAGACGAGGGGTTTTTTCCGCATTATGGACGTTTGCGACCGGCCGATTTCATGCGGCAACGCTGCAGCTGCTGGACTTGGGCAAGACCAATTTCTTTGCAAATATCAAGTATGCCCTGACAAATGTATGGTTGTGTGTTCGGGCGGTCGGCTGGGCATTCCGGTTCCATCCGTTTTTCAGTATGATCTATTTTTCGGCGGTGTTTTTGATCGTTGTATTTATGGGCGGGGCTCTTTGCCGATGCTCGGCGCTGGAATTTGCGCAGGAGGAAAAACCCGGCCTTACGGAAGCGATTGACTACACAATTGAAAACTATCGGTCGTTTTTATCGGCGCCGCTGCTTCCCCTGGGGCTGGTGGGAATCGTGGCGTTCATGATTGCCGCAGCCGGGACGGTCGGAGCCATTCCCTTTGCGGGGGAACTAATCCTGATGCTGCTGTTCGGGGTGCTTCTGCTGTGCGGTTTTTTGATTGCATTGCTGATACTGGGGACAGTGGCAGGGGGACTGCTGCTGTTTCCTGCCGTTGCCTATGAAAAAACAACCGGATTGGATTCAATCGGCCGGGCCTTCAGTTATGTTCTGAACCGTCCGATCTGGATGTTTTATTATGTTCTCATTGCAGGTGTATTTGGGACGTTTTTTTACCTGATCATTCGGCTGGTGGTGTTTGGAACGCTGCGGCTGACTTATGGCTTATTGTCGGCGGGAATGACCGTTGCCCGTGAAGGCCCAAAACTTGAACGCATCTGGCCGGAACCCAGCTTTCTGGATTTTCTGCAGCGGCCCTCCGCAACGGCCGTCTGGAGTGAATCGGCCGCATCTTTTGTGGTCTATGGATTTATGCTGATGATTGTCGGATTGCTGATCGCCTGTATCATCAGCTACTTTTTCAGCGCTTCAACGATAATTTATGCACTGATGCGCAAGAAAGCGGATAACGTCGAAATGAGCCGGATTTACGTGCATCTGGAACAGGTTAAAGAGTAACTTCAATATAGGAAACAAGAATGTCTCCAACAGCAGCGTCACGGTCGCAAACACAGGGTCAGCAGCCCGGCCGCGAAAAAGGGATTCTGAAATACCGAAGATTGTTTATTGTCTTGGCGCACATCGGATGTTTTTTTGTTGCGCTTCTGCTGGCGTTTACCTTGGCGTTTGCGTATGGGAATTTTTCATCCAGAAGACGGCTTGTGTTTCAGCTTCCGGTATTATTTGCGGTTGCGTTGCCGGTTAAATTGATCGTTTTTGCACACCTCAGGCAGTTCCACGGCTGGTGGCGCTATGTCGGATTGGCAGATTTGTTCATGATTGTAAAGGCCTCATTTGTCTGCTTGCTGGTTTTGCTGGGTGTTTGGTACGGTTATATTTACTGGGGGGAAAAAGCGGTTTCTCTTGCGGTGATTGAACAATTAGAGATGCGGCTTGAAACATATCAGAATCTCGGCGACGAAGCCGTCGCTCAAGAGGAACAAAGACACTACGCGCGAAAATATGCAAATCTAAAGGGTCTCTACGATTTTATCCGGGTTGCGCGTATTCCGGAGGTAAACCGGCAAAAGCAGAAAGAGGGGATCGACAGCGAAACCCTGAGTCGTCTTAATGCCGAATCGGTCGAATTAAGCGACGTCAAGCGGTCGATCGAAGGCGTTCTCGTTCTGGATTTATTTGCGACGGTTCTCGTCCTGTCCGGACTTCGGATGCTGATTCGGCTGTACCATGAAGAATTTTTTGCCGAGCAGAGAGGAGCGGTACGCCGCTATTTGATTGTTGGGGCGGGGAATGCCGGCGAGGCCCTGATGCGGGAACTGAGTCGTAAAAAAGACGTTCAATACAACGTCGTAGGATTTGTGGATGATGACCCTGGCAAGATCGATGTACGCATTCACGGTGTCCCTGTTTTGGGCAATATTGACCATATCCCCGAAATCTGCAAAAAACAGAATATTGACGAGATTGCGATTGCGATTCCTTCGGCATCGCGAAAGCAGCTTCGCCATGTGGTCCAGATCTGTCAGGGAACCAAGCTGCGGTTCAGTATGGTTCCGTCTCTGACGGATATCGCCACCGGCAAGCTGCAGGTCTCGCAGATGCGCAGCGTGGACATCAACGACCTGCTGGGGCGGGATGTCGTGCAGCTGGATATGGCGCAGATTGAGATGTTTCTGAAGGATAAAGTGATTCTTGTTACCGGCGCCGGCGGCTCCATCGGCTCGGAAATGTGCCGGCAGGTCGGCGCCTTCGGACCCCGGCAGCTGCTGCTGGTCGAACAGGCGGAAAACCCGCTGTTCTTTATCGAACGCGAACTGCAGCAGAAATTTCCGAACGTGTCCCTGGAAGCGATTATCGGCGACATTGCCGAGAAGGAGCGGGTGAATCAGATATTTGCCAAATACCATCCCCAGGTTGTGATTCACGCCGCCGCGCACAAGCACGTTCCCCTGATGGAAGGCAATCCCGGCGAGGCGATCAAGAATAATATCGTCGGGACGCGAAATGTTGCCGATGCCTCGGATGCGTTCGGCGCCGACCACTTTGTGATGATCAGTACAGATAAGGCGGTCAATCCCACCAGCGTTATGGGGTCCTCCAAGCGGATTGCCGAGATGTACATCCAGGACCTGAACACCACCAGCAGGACGCATTTTGTAACCGTTCGGTTCGGCAATGTTCTGGGTTCCAACGGCTCGGTGATTCCGATTTTCAATCAGCAGATTGCCGACGGCGGGCCGGTAACGGTAACCCACCCCGACATGCGGCGGTATTTCATGACCATCCCGGAGGCCAGCCAGCTGGTCTTGCAGGCCGCGGCCATGGGGCAGGGCGGCGAAATCTTTGTGCTCGATATGGGCGAGCCGGTAAAAATCGTCGATCTGGCGAGGGAACTGATTACGCTGAGCGGTTTTCGTCCCGGCGAGGATATTGAAATTGAGTTTACGGGCCTTCGTCCCGGCGAAAAACTCTTTGAGGAGCTTTCCATCCAGGGCGAGGATATGCTGCCGACCAACCATCCGAAAATCGCCGTCTGGAAGAACATCCCCAAGGACCGCCAATCGCTGTATGCCGGGATTGAAAAGCTTGTCAGCGTTGCCGCAACGCAGGACCGCTCAAAGATCGTCGCAGCGATTAAGGAACTGATTCCGAACTTTATCGGCAAGGATTGAAAATTGGTAAGATTTTAGCCGTGTGTAGCAAAAATTTTAAAAATTCTTTGAAAAATTCATATTTTAGACTTGCGCTATCGGGTATTTTGTGTATTGTTTCAGTT
>JAKEGM010000017.1 GCA_022615575.1 Planctomycetales bacterium | reverse complement strand
TCATCCTGCAGCACGGCGGCAACATGGTGCCATTGACCGTCATTGACAGCAAGAGCTGCTGTTCTGGTATATCCGCCCCCAATCCCGACGGCCAGGGTTCCGTTGGATTCGGTACGGAATGTCCATCTTTGACTGCTTTGTTCTGTTCCCCAGCTGAGAATAGTAGATTGCTGGGTACTGGTCGTTTTGATCCAGGCGCTGCAGGTTCGGCTGGTGGTGCCGGTGATGCCTTTGTAGCCGGAAATTTGGACATAATCATCAATGCCGTCAAAGGAGAGGACGCTGCCGCGTGTCGCATCGCTGCTCCAGGCGGCCCCGTTGATCTGACCGTCGAGTGTGCCGTATGAGTCGGCGGCGGTCGTTCCGGCGGCGTCGTCGAATTTGTACCACGCGACCAAATTGGGATGCGAATAGGCCAGCCAGTTGGCCGCCAGGATTGACAGATCAAACAGACCGACATCCTCAACAGGGTCCAGGTTTGCACCGCCGCAAATCCCGCAGCTGCTGTCGAGCCAGTTGGCCGCCATGCCCGTCAGATCCGCCAGGCCGTTTTCGCCCATGAAGCGGTCTATGACCGTAATCTGCAGGGCGGCTTCAGCGAACTCGTTGTTTGTATCGGTCGCTCTAACCGTAAACTCATTGAGGCCGGTGTGGGGATCACGAGGAATTCCGCTGAGAGCACCGCTGTCGGCGGCTCTCAACCAGGCAGGCCCGCTTGTAATGCTATAGGTAACCGTGTCGCCGGACGGGTCGCTTGCCATACCCGCCAGAGTATCCGCATAGGAGCTTGCCTCAACCCCGTCAGACAGAACAATGATGTCGCCGATAAATACCGGCGGGTTGGGAAGGGCAAGACCTGTGATCCGAATGTCGTCGATTGCCATATCGCCGCGGGTTCCGCCGGCCGCAACGCCTCTAAATCGTACCTTGATGGTTCCGGTGTAGCCGCTCAGATCGACTGTTCCCTCGGAGTATGGGGCGCCCGAAGAGGTCTGCTGTTGTCCGGTGATGCTCCATACCCCATTCTGCCAGGCGCCATCATGGTAGACATCGATATTCAATGTGCCGATGTTGCTGCCGTACATATGGTAGTAAAAACTCAGCGTCATCGCATAGTTAGAGGCGTCAAGCTGGGGTCCCTCAAGAATAATTGTGTTGCCGGCGGTTCCGGCATTGTTTGCTTCTACATAGACATACCACGTGCTGCCGTTGGCTCCGGAAGACGGCCCGGTTGAGTTGGAGGGCGTATTGCCGCTGAGGCGTGTCCAGTCTGTGGTATCGCCGCCGACATTGACCCAATCACAGAAGCCGTTCTCGAAATCGCATTCGTTAAGCACCGCCAGATCACCCGTCGTGAAAGACCACACTTTGCCCGGAATGGTTCCGCTGGGGGTGACGGTGTCGATGCGCCAGTAATAGGTCTTGCCTGTTGTGAGCGACAGAGCATAGCTTGTGGCTGTCCCGCTCGCGGAGGCCAGATGTTCCGGTGAAGTTGTTGTCGCATTCAGGACGTTACTGTAATTGGTGCCCACATAAACCTCTTGGCTGAGCACATTGGCCCCTCTGCTCCACTGCAGATCGACAACGGTAGGCACATTGGAGGACCCGTTAAAGGGGCGCAGGTATTCGGCGCCGCCGCCGGCCACAAGATTCAGGATTTCGGACTGTGTCAATGCCCGGCTGTAAATGCGCACATCATCGACTTGGCCTTTGAAGGATCGTATCTCTCCCTGGGGGTCTCTGCCGATATACGTTGTGCCGCCGAAGGATTCGGCGCTGTGAACGGCTGTATTTACCGCCGAGCGAAGAGTCCCGTCGTGCATATAGATTGTCGCTTTCGTGGGTTCAATCACCATCGCCACGAACACCCATTGATTTTCGGGAGGCACCAGGCCGGAATTCCAGCCCCAATAAGTGCCGTTCCAGTGATAACGCAGCTCATTGCCGGTGCCGAAATTGAGACCGGCGGCGTCTGATGAGCGGTTGAATATGATGCCTGCCCACTCATTCTGCGCCCCGTTTCGATTGATCCAGGCCGTGATTGTGGCCAGGTTGGAATTCAGGGTGACGTTCTGCGCGGTAATGTGGTCATTCGTGCCGTCCAGGGTTACCGCGTTGCCGAACTTGCCGGCGCCGCCTACGACCGCTCCGTTTATCGCTGTGGTGGTGTTGTCGAAGACAGATCTGTCGTCCAGCGCGGTCCCGGACAATTCATCCATCGGCCAGTAACCTCTCAGAGGGTTGTCCACTGTGACATTCACAGTCGCAACGCCAGTGGCGGTCTGGCCGCGGGCATCTCTGATTTTATAATAGAACCAATCAGGCCCTAAATAATCGCTTGCCGGGGGGGTGTATAACAAGGTTGCGCCGGAACCGCTGCCGCTTTGGCTGATCGAACCGCCCTGGTTCGACACTGCGTCAAATGATTGGATACTCAGCAAGTCCCCGTTGGCATCAAGGTCGTTGGCCATTACATTGACGATAGTCTGGGCATTAACCACGTGGGTGAAGGTTGCGGCGTCGATGGAAGCGTAGGGGGGGATATTGACGGCTGTGTAAACGGCTTCGTTGGCCAGAATCGCCAGCTTTGCATCACGATGCCTTAAAACCAATTCGGCCTCCGAACCGCTCATGCGCGCAAACTGGTTGCCGCTGTTGACGGTCGCGCCTTCGGGGGTTCCGCCGTCATAATGACCCATGCCCCAATTGTGGCCCATTTCATGTCGCCAGACAACGCTGAAATTCCCGACACTGTCGCTGTCGCTGACGGAGTAGGCGCTGGACGTTCCAATTACGCCGACCCAGGCCAGTCCGCCGCCGACATCGGAGGCCGTTACGCCGGCGACCACATCCCGGTCGGCATCGGCGTGATTGGTATTCCATTCATTCCTGACCGCATCCAGATAGCTGCCGCCGGTTAATCCGTTGGCCGGATCCTGTGTTTGGCTGGTACGGATGATCACCCGCGCCAGGTAAGGCCGCAGCAATGTGTTCTGCATATACATCGCGCGCGTGACGGCGACGCTGTATTCGATCATTTCAAAGGCCTTGGCGATGCTGCTGGCCCCGCGGACGCTGTAATAATCATAGTCAGCGTCAACGCCGGCATCAAAACCGTAGGTCGTTGTGCCTCCATGCCCCGGCGTGACGGTGAAGGAGGGGACAGTGTAGGTGGACGGCTGCGTCAGACCCCGTGTGCTGGTGACGGAACTGCCCAGCGTGAACCAGGTACGGCCGCGGTCGAAATACACCGCGCCTTTGAACTGACCGTTATCCTGCAGTATCCCGCTGGCCACCGCATCAGGGTATTGGTCCACCGTACCGATATACGACCGCTCGGAAACCGGCGTGATCACATCGTAACCGCCTGCGGCATTCTGCGCCCACAGTTCGAAATTCGCCCCGCGCAGATTCTGCAGCGTCAGTCGCAGGGTGATGGTTTCGCTGCCGTAGGTGACCGACTGGGTCAGTGTTGCCGGCGCTGCAGCGGTGATGCCGCAGGTTATCATCGCCGCAAACAAAGTGAACAGGGCGGCGCAGTTAATAGTTCTTGGTTGTTGCATTTTTTGTTCTTTTGCGTAGTTTTTATTCAAGGTTTTTAAGTATCACCCAAGCCCCCGCAACCCTGTTTAGAGGACTGCAGCATCACATCTATTGGAGCTTTCCTGTCGCTGCTGAACCGGCTTTCTGATACAGAGACAAATTGCCGGCAGCAAAATCAAGCGTATTGGCTTCCCTGCGGCGGTTTGTGCGGAAACGGTCCTGTTGTTTGCGCCATAAATAATTTACACGGCAGCAGCACCTTCAGCGGCGGGCTGACGGGATGGCGTACACGGTTGATAAGCCGCCGCAGCGCTTCGGCGCCGATTCGAAGCGATGGAATGGTAACACTGGTCAGCTTGAGGCATCCGAGCGTGTTGTCTTCGCTGTCATCAAATCCGACGATCGATACATCTTTCGGGATGCTGTAACCCCGATCGATAAGTCCTCGGCAAAGCAAATACCCTACCCAATCGCTGGCACAGATCCACGCTCGGACCCCTTGCTGCTGCATCCGTCGGATCGCGGATTCGATCTGCCCAGTTAATGCGATTTCTTTATCTTCCAGATGTTCCGGCAGAACATCAATAACATTCGACAAGTCCAGTTTAAGCCCGAGTTGGGCCAGTGTGCTGATGTAGGCGCCAAAGCGTGTCCGGGCCTGGTACACTGAGCCGCAATTGCCGAAAAAGCCGATCTTGCGGTGCCCCAAAGCATACAGATGTTCTGCCAGCAGTTCCATGCCCTGGGTTTCATCGGCGGTAATGATATCAAGTTTGGCATGTTTGTAGGCGTGCGGGATCGACACGCACGGCAGTTGAGATGTCAGGGCCGTTACAATTTCTTCCGGCCAGTGATTGACAAGGACTAACCCGGCCAGTTCGCCGTTCCGCAGGGCGGGCGGCTGATGTTCTTTATCCAGAATGAGCTGGCAGTTGTCCTCATTGACATAATGCAGAATCAGCGAAACGTTCAGTTTTGCGCATTTTTCGCTCATGCCTGCAAAATAATTGGTATGCTGCCATTCATGAAGCTTTCGAAGGATGAGGACCCCCACCATGCACGTCTTGGCTTCTTCCTCACCCGGAAAATTCGGATAGATGTGACTGCCGGTATTCGTGTAGCCCAGCTGCGTGGCCATACTGAGAACCCGTTCCCGGGTCTCATTGTTGATGTCGCTGTAATCTCCCCGCAAGGCCTTGGACACCGTCGCCACAGACAAATTCAGGTTGTCTGCGATATCTTTCTGATTGATGCGTTGTTTTGCCATAATGCGCATAATACGTAGGATTTCGGAAAAAGTCAAAATAATTTCCGAAAATTTTCGAAAAATTAACGAAAAATTCAGCCTGAATAGTTATAAATAGACACAAAATGTGGCCTTTTGTACAGAAACAAAAAAATATATTCCCCCCACATTGTCGGATTAGTGGGAAAAATCCTTTATTATGGTAAGGCGTTGCGCCGTTAATTGAGGACAAGCTGTTAAGTTGGGTTAATTACACACTGCCAGCCAATAGCCCGCCAGAATCTGCAAATCGGTCAGATTTACCGAACCGCTCCCGTTGACATCGCCAGCCAGGGCGGGTCCGCTGATGTTCCAGTCGCCGGACAATATGGCAAAGTCCACCAGTCCAATCAATCCATTCCCGTCCAGGTTTGCTGCAATACAGTCACAGGCATCTCCCATCCCGTCGGCATTCGAGTCGGCCTGATTGGGATTATAGACGGCAGGGCAATTGTCTGTTTCATCCGGCACCCCGTCGTTGTCGGTGTCAGGCAGGGTCGAGTTATCGATTTTCTTGGATATCGTCACCGCATCCACCCAGACATGTTCGTTTGAGCCGGGGGTAGCGTTGATTTTAAATCTGAAATTGGGAATAAAATACCGGCTGTCTCTCAGCGTATGGGTGTAATGTATCCATGTTCCATCGCCGCCCAGCGCAACCATATCCCGTATATAAACATATTGCGTACCGTCGTAATAATACAGGTCCGCGTCTTCGCCTGGATCAGTGTTTCGCTTCTGGAACCAGAAATCTACGATTACTTCCGTCGCATCACTGGTGTCAACCGGATTGGAAATAATATCCCCGTCAGCACTGCCGCTGGAATAGGCCGATGCAATACCGTTATATTCCTGTTTAGGGTCCTGCAGCCACTTGCTCGGAGCGGCATCGAATCCGGCATCCCAGTTGGAACCTTCAATGTCAAAATCGGCTATCAGCAAAAGCTGGGGCGTCCCGCCGGGCGGGGGCGGAGGCGTGGTGGTGCCGATTTGCGATGCCACATCCGCGATACGGGCCACAAACCAGGTCTTCAGCTGGTCGAATCGCCCGGAGACAGCCTCTGCGGTATTGCCGATATTGTTATTCATGTCCGTCAGCAGGGCATCGGTCAAAACCGGCCTTATCGAATCAATGAAGGCATTGATATTTGCCGCCGTCAAAGGCCCATGGATCAAGTCGTCCATAATCTCATTATACTGTGATCGCAGGATCGGATTGCCGAAGATAACCCGCTGAATGCTCGTTTCGCCGCGGCTGGCAACAAAAACATTGTAATCCGTTTGGGTAACCGTCGAGTCCATATCCCATGGAAACCACATGCGCTTGCGCGACAGCAGGTCATCGGCGGCAAAATCAACAAAGACGGTATTGTTGAAATGTGTGAACATCGAATCGTCGTGACAGACAATCGCATTGACTGCCGCCAGCGTCAGCAGCGACCGCACATCCATCCATTCGTTGATGCTGTTCACCAGGTCGCTGCCGGTCGGCGTCGGACAAATCCCTCCCGGCGGATAGAGGGGATCGTTGGAATTTAAATAGGCAAACGGTTTATAGCACAGCGCCTGCACCGCCGGACTGGCCGGGTTAAGCTCATCGCCAACCTCCAGAGCGAAGTTTCCCTCCGAGGAATACTTATACATCCATGTCTTATGCCAAACATACAGCCCGCGATTGGCCATAAACGGCTTGTCGTACTGTTCATTGTTGACATACACCCCGCGATATTCGCCGTTGACATACAGCTTGACCCAGTTGGCATACCAGCACGCCCACGGATAGTTATACCCTTGGGGCCCGGAAGCCAGTCGGTGCAGATTGGCCGCAATCCCTTCGCTGATGACATCTTCATCGTCGCCGTTTTCCAGCGATAGTTTTTTGAGGCCGTGCCAGTCGGGCGCCGCTCCCGGATGCCCGGGACAGTCCGAATCCAAAGGATCCAGCGGGTCGCAGTAATAATCATTGATGTCGATTTTTATGCTGATTTTAAACGGATTGCTCTCGTCCGGCATAGCGTCGCACGACTTGCGGCGGACATTCACATAAATCGGCGTCTCCCCGTCCGCCCAGAACCAGGCCGGCTTTTCGATCTCGAATGTCGTGTCGAACCGGACGATATCCCAGTCGGCGGGATTTTCCATTTGGACATACAGCGTGCGCAGTTGAAAGGGGTTGAATGCATCCGGCCATGGACCAATAGCGCTGTATGCAGGGTCTGCCGCAGTGAAGAGCAGCAGACAAAACATCCACATCGTCTTCTTCATCATCACCTCAACGCTACCTCGGACGTTCGAATCCCCATGTTCAAGCTATTATTGTAACATTTTTGCTTGAAAAAAGCAAGTTAAATCTGGTCCTCGTGGAACAAAAAACACTCCGTAAAAACAGACGAAAGGTTCTTTTCTACAAAAGAACCTCTCGTCCCATAACAAATCTTTTCGCCTCCTCCGGGAGGTTTATTTCAGAAACTTATTTTTTGCGGGCCAGTAAAAGTCCGCCCAGGCCCATCATAATCAAGGTTGCCGGTTCGGGAATCTGCGGAATGGTTACAATAAAGCCGCCCAAGCCTTTCTTTTCGATTTGAGCCACACTGCCTGTTTCGCTCATAGCAAAAAGCGTGTTGTCCATCGTGAAATAAACTTGGGTGGCCTTTCCTGAAACACCTGCCGCCACCAAGGCCGCATCGATATCCACCTTCAGCTCGCCTTCCCATCCTGCTGTCCCGACTCCGTCCTCGACAAGCTTAAAGATGCCGTCATCCCAATAAGTATTACTGATCTTTTTGTACATCATCGTAACGGGAATTGTAAGATTGACAACGGACTCAACATCATTGTATTCAACCCTTTGCACCGTTAAAAAACCTGACCCGGCAACGCTTACATAGGTGTTATTGGTACCCAGTCCAAACAAAGACCAGTCGCCGTATTCTTCAATCTCTATGCTGTCGATATCACGGCCTGCCTTGGCGTCCACGGTGAACCAGATTTGGCCGTTTTTATAATCAATACCCCCACCCACTCCTTGTACAGAAAATGCGTTGGGCGTAAAATAGAGAGAATCACCCAGACCCGCCGGATCAACTGGCGCACCAAACCATCCCTCTGTTCCCGCGACAGGGCTGCTCGTATCTTCACCTACACCCTCAAACCAGACCGTCTTCCCTTCATAATCGCCATAAGTGAACAATGTCGCGGATGCAATTGGCGAAACAATCGCCAGACATGCCAAAACAATGAGCGTCCTTTTCATCTTTCCATCTCCTGTTCCGCGTCTTTTACAGTAAAAGACTAACTACTTATTTTCCATGAGGCGATGGGGAAGAGTCGACATGCTCTCTCCACGCCTCCTCCAAAGATACTTTTCCACTCCGCATATTAACTGAAAGGGCCGATAATTGTCAACGGGTTTTTTTGAAAAAACACAGGATATGCCAAGTCCTTTTTTGCAGGTATTTGTACAAAAAGGACTTGCATAAATACGATAAAGAAAAAATTTATTTTTGAGTGGTTTGTAAACGCTCAAAGGGCAATTTGAAATGAAATCGGCCCCCAAATTGACAACTGGCGGCCCGACTTTTACCGGTTAATTCTTCAGAAAGGGGTTGAATTTCTTTTCATTACGCAGGGTTGTGGCCGGGCCGTGTCCGGGATAAACCCGTGTTTTTTCCGGCAGAATCAGCAATTTTTCCGTGATCATCTGGATCAGCAGTTCATGGCTTCCGCCGGGAAAGTCCGACCGCCCCACCGATCCGGCAAACAGCGTATCGCCGGAAAACAGCGTATCGTCTTCGGCGGAATAGAGACAAATCCCCCCCGGCGTATGTCCCGGTGTATGGAGGATTTTGAACCGGAGACCGGCGGCCTTGTAATCAATGCTTTCCGAGTCCAGAATTACCTCGGCCGGACGTGTCTGCACCATGCAGCCGGCCAGAATCGACAGGTTCTCGGCTGGAGCTGTCAGCATCAGAGCGTCGTCTTTGTGAATGGCCACCTGCACCTTGGGCCAATGCCGGCGAAGCGTTTCCACGCCCCCGATATGGTCGGCATGACCGTGCGTCAGGGCAATCGCGGCCGGCTCCAGATTCTGCCGCCGGAGGAAATGGACCAGCGGTTCCGGTTCCAGCCCGGGGTCAATCACCAGACACGTCGCGGCGGACGCATCCGGCCGGACGCAGTAGCAGTTGGTCTGAAAATCGCCCAATATCAGTGTATCAATGTGCATAAAAATCTCCGCCAGGGTTTTTGTCGGGGAGTACTATACCATAAAGACGGCGCTTTAATAAAGGATTTTGCGGCCGGTATGCCTATATAAAAAACCGCCGGCGGTATCAATAGCACGGTTGAATTTGGTTGACAGCGCAGCATTTTTGGCGACAATAAAGCCAGAATGTCTCAGGAATTTCTACAACCCGCTGAGAACGCACCGGATGTCGGTGTTTTGTGCCCGGAGATTCGTCGCGAGGATATCGGATTTCGCGGCCGCCCTCTTTTGCCTGCTGACCGAAAACGTGTCCGCAAGGCCCTTCGCACACTGCATACCCTCGAAATCATGGCGGTCAACATTTACCGATACCAAATTGGTTCCGAGGAAACGCCATTGAACCGGGAGTTGATTGCGGCGATGTGCAATGAGATGACCCATGTGCAGAATTTTCAGGTTAAACTGTATGAATACGGTCTGACTCCCGGCTTGTTGCGGTGGGCCTGGTGGCTGGTCGGGTGTGTACTGGGGGTCACATCGCGGCTGCTGGGGCCAAAGGCCATTTTGAAAACGGATATCTGGGTAGAATCCAAGGCCGTTCATCATTATGCTCAACTGCTCCAGGCAGCCCCTTGGGACCCGCCGACGCGAACCGTTATTCAAAAGGACCAGGCCGATGAGTCGGGCCATATCCGCATGTGGCGGCAGTTGCTGGCCGACCGAACCATCGGTGCCGCCGGCCCCAAAACTCGCGGCACATAACACAGGAGGCGATGACATGGAATTTAAGTCGATACACGAACTGCTTCAATTTGCCCTCTCCAAGGAAGAGGCGTCCGTTCAGTTTTATCGCGATCTTGGCACCCAGGTGACGGATTCGATGACAAAGAAGCTGCTGGAACTCCTGGCCAAGACGGAGGAAAAACACATTCAGATGATTACGCTGGAAATCAACAAACAGGGCTACAGCGTTCCGGAGGACATTGAAGTTGATGTCTCCGAAGGCGGCTTTTCCTGGGAAGAGCGTCTTGAGGTTGACGACGAGGCCCGCAAGATGACCTGCCGAGAAGCCCTGGCGATGGGAATCCAGAAAGAACGGGCGGCTTTTCGGCTCTACGCCCAGCTTTTGGGCCTGACCAGCGATGAGCGGTTCCGCGCCATGCTGATGGACTTGGCCGAGGAGGAAATGCGGCATGTGCTGCAGCTTGAACAGGAATACGAGAGCTTTGCGCGCCGCGGGGGATAAGGTCGAAATCAACGCTCAAGTCCAGCATGCCTCTTTGTGGATTGATAGAGTGTCGTGATGGATAGATGTGAACAAAACATCGCCACAACGTCTGTTTTTTACCACATATCGTGAAGGTATCAGCTTTTGGGGTGTCTATACTATCGGGGATTTCAGTATTGGAAAATTGTGTTTTTTTAATGCTTGACAAGACAATCGTCCGATAGTTAATTTAGGCAAGAAGCGCAGGTTGGGAGGGATTATAGGTCTTTTTTAATGCAAGAGGCATAAAATGGAGAAGATAAAAGGTCTTTTCACGACGGGCGAGGCAGCCCAAATCTGCAATATCAGCCAGCAAACCATCATCCGATGCTTCGATTCCGGCAGACTGGGCGGATTTCGCGTGCCTGGATCGCGGTTTAGGCGGATTCCGCGTGAGCACCTGATTAAGTTTATGCGCGAGAACAGCATCCCGCTGGATAACCTCAACGCTCAGAAAGCCGGCAGGGTTAAGGTGCTGATTGTCGATGACGATGCCGAAATCGTGGAATTGATGGTGGATGTGCTCAGTCGGGACGGACGTTTTGAGATTCGCACCGCCTCCAGCGGCTACGACGCCGGAATGCTGACCCAGCAGTTTATGCCCGATGTGATTATCCTCGATTATATGCTGCCGGATGTGAATGGAAATATCGTCTGTCAAACGATTAAACGCAACCCGGATTTCGAAAATATCCGGATTATTATCGTCAGCGGCGTTGTCAACCAAGAGGAAATCCAGAACCTCCTCAGCGCCGGTGCCGCCGAATTCGTAAAAAAACCGTTCAATATCGCCGAACTGGTGGACAAGATTCTGCTGGCGGTCGAACAACCCCCGTTGTCATCGGTTTCCTGACGGCGGCTCACGATACAGCAAAGGATGCCTGAATGCCTCAACCCAACAGCCCGCAAGGTGTTGCTCGACAAGTCGAACGCATCGTTCGCCAGCTCAATTCCCTGTCCACGATGCCGTCGGTCGCCGCCGGCCTGCTGAACCGGTTGAGCGATGGCGGCGCAGACCCGGCGACGCTGGCCGAAACAATTCAGTCCGATCCGGCCCTGACGGCCAAAGTGCTCGCGCTGGCGCATCAGGAAGGCGTGTGTTTTACCGATGGCCCTTCGATGGATGAAGCGGTGTCCGCGCTCTCGGGGGCCCTGCTGCGCGAGGCGGTGATTTCCGTCAAGGTCTTTGATATGTTTGACCGGCAGGAAGACGCCGACGCCAAACGCCCCCTGCCGCGAAAGCAGATGGCCCTGCATTCGCTGGCAACCGGCTGCTGTGCCGCCGACTTGGCCGAGCGGCTTCTGCCGCCCGAACAGCGTCCGACGGCATACTTGGCGGGGCTGCTGCACGACATCGGCAAATGCGCCTTGGACGAGGTGATGCCCAAAGGTTTTGCCCGCATGGTCGAAGAGGCCCGCACCGCCAGAACCAGTCTCGCCCAGATCGAACAAACCCATTTGGGGCTGGACCACGCCGTCCTGGGCAAACGGCTGGCGCAGAAATGGTTTTTGCCCGAGCCGGTGGTCGCGGCCATCTGGCTGCATCATTGCGATGCCCAGACGCTGGCCGCCGACCTGCCCGATGCGCCGATAGCCCGCATTGTAGCACTGGCCGACCGCATTGCCCGCACCGCCGGCGTCGGTCACGGCGGCAGCTACGATACCCCGCAGGACATTGATGAATTTGCCCGGCTGCTGTCGCTGGATGCCGAGCAGTTGGCACAGATTTCCGGCAATCTGGCCGAGACCGTCCGCCAGAAGAGCCGCGCGCTGGGGCTGGAAACGCCTGACGATGCGGCTCGGTACTGTGCGGTGATTCGCAAAACCGCCGCCGGACTCGCCGAGGACAACCGTAAACTGGCCGAATCGTCCAATGAATGCCGCCTGCTGACTGCGCAGGCCAAACTGATGGGCGATTTCCTGGGGGCCATCGACCAAAACGCCTCTACGCTGGAGATGGCGCAGGCGTTTGCCGCTGCCTGGCAGACCCATTGCCAAAGCGGCCTGACTTGCGTGTATGCGGTGCCGGACCCAACCGAGCCGCTCGTGGAACTGGCCGCAATCGACCGCCGGGGCCGCATCGACCTCAAATCGTTCCAGATGCCCGAGGGCGTCCCGCCGGTGCCGCAGGGCATTCGCACACAACCCTCGATACAGCCCGTCGCCGACGGCGCCAAATGGCTGCTCGAGCAGCTTGGCAGCGATTTTGACCCGGCCCGAATGAAAATGGCCCCCCTGGCGATGGGCGATGAAGCGGTCGCGGTGCTGGTGTTTGAGGATTTTTCCGCCGGCAGGCAGACCTCGGCGGATGATTCGATTCTGTTGAGCTGCCGCCTGGCCGCTGCGGTAATTGCGCTGGCGCAGGCCGTCCGCCGAAACATTGAACTGGCCGAGCGGTTTGTGCAGGTGATGAGCACGCTGCGGCAGACCCGCGCCGAACTGGCCCGCCGCCAGTCGCTGGAAGGGCTGGCGCAAATGGCCGCCGGCGCGGCGCACGAACTGAACAATCCTCTGGCGGTCATCTCCGGCCGGGCGCAGCTTTTGCTGACCGGCGAAAATGACCCCGACAAAAAACAGATGCTCAGGCAGATTCAGGAACGCACCGAAGAAATGTCGCAGATTGTCACCGACCTGATGGCTTTTGCCCGCCCGAACCAGCCGAACAGGCAGGCGGTTTCCGTCGGTGAACTGATTCAAAAAGCGATTGAGAAAACGTGCAAGGCGTGTGAATTGAAGTCGATGGAAGCCGAGATTGCCGGGGCGAATGAGTGCGGTAGCGTCTATGTGGATGTTCACCAGATGACGCATGGCTTGTCCTGTATTTTGACCAACGCCCTGCAATCCTACAAGGGCGACAACGGCCCGATAGGAATCGACTGCGCCGCCGGAGCCGACGGCCGGACGGCGGTGATTGCCGTTCGTGATGCCGGCTGCGGGATGGATGCGGACACGCTGCAAAAAGCGACGCAGCCGTTCTTTTCATTCCGGCCCGCCGGGCGCCGCCGCGGCATGGGGCTGGCCCACGCCCAGCGGTTCCTGCTGCTCAACGGCGGAAACCTCGCCCTCGACAGCGAACCCGGCAAGGGAACAACGGTAACGGTTACATTACCGAAGGTGTAACAAAATCAAATATCAAAAATTAAAATGCAAAATGACAATTTTTCCGGTATTGTTCTTTTTGAATTTTGATCTGTCATTTTGATTTTTGCACGTTGATTTTTAATTTAGTAACGACAGGAGTTGTTTATGATTATCAAAAAGATGAATGATGTGCCGCCGCAGGAAGTCACGATGGACGGCGCCAAAGATGTCACAGTGCGGGTGCTGTTCGGCCCGGCCGACAACGCCCCGACCTTTGCCATGCGGGTCTTTGAACTGGCCCCCGGCGGACACACGCCGTTTCATACCCATCCGTTTGAGCATGAGGCCGTCATTCTTGACGGCGATATGGCGGTGGTCACCGAATCCGGCGACAAGCCCGTGCAGAAGAACGATGTGGTGCTGGTCGCCCCCGGCGAAAAACACCAATTCAAAAACCGCTCCAGCACCCAGCCGGCGCGCTTCATGTGCCTGGTGCCCATCGCCTACCAGAAATAGTTCTTGAAAAAACGGCGGCGCAGCGGTACCGTGGAGACCGCCCATTGTACGGCCGGCAGTCAGCGGAACAAATCATTCAAAGCGTATCGGGAGAGATGCCATGAAAACCGCATTTTCCGTTCAGCAAATCGCATCGGGGCCGTGTTTTTCCTATCTGCTGGAATCCGAAGGCCAGGCCCTGTTGATTGACCCGCATATCACCAAAGCGGACGTGTACCGCCAGGGGCTCCTGAAAAAGGGACTTCGTCTGGCGGGCATCGTGGATACGCACACCCATGCCGACCATATTTCCTCGGCGGCGATTCTGGTCAGGGAATACCGGTGCCCGCTGTATATGTCGCCCAAAGCCGTGTCATCGCTGACCCCCAAACGTCTGTCGCAGGGGGATGCGATTGAATTCGGCTCGGCCCGGCTGGACGTGTGGGAAAGCCCCGGCCATACCGATGACAGCATCGCGCTGGTCGGCGGCGGCTGCATCTTTACCGGCGATGTGCTGCTGATAGGTTCTGTCGGGCGCACGGATTTCCAGAACGGCTCGCCTGGTGATATGTTTGACACGCTGGCCCGCTTTAAGACGCTTGCCGATGACACCGTTGTCTATCCGGCGCACGATTACAAAAACAGGACCCAATCCACGATGGGTCAGGAAAAGCGGCAGAATCCGTTTATGGCCCAAACGGACAAGCAGGCGTTTGTCGCCGATGCCGGGTCCAAAATTCTGCCCAAGCCGTTCAATATGGATCGTATCATTCAGGTCAATCGTCAGGGTACGGCCAGGGAAATCGAGTTTATCGCCGCCGAACAGGTCAAGGAACGGCTGGACAAGGGCTGGCAGATTCTGGATGTCCGCCGGCCCGATGAGTACAAGGCCGTGCGGATTATGCCGTCGGTGAATATCCCGATGGATGCGCTTGCTTCGCGGCTGCCGCAGTTGACGGCCGGCACAAAGTGGATTTTGTCCTGCCGTTCCGGCGGGCGGGCGGCCATTGCCGCGGGAGTGCTCCTGGCCGCGGGACTGCAGGATTTTTGCGTCGCCGGGGACTCGCTCAACGGCTGGCTGAAGAAGGGCTATCCGGTCATTCGTGAAAAAGTGCCGATGTCCTTAGAGCGGCAGGTGCGGATGATTGCCGGAGGGCTTGTCGCCGCGGGGGCGCTGCTGGCGATTTTATTCAGCAAGTGGTTTTTGATTATCCCGTTATGGGTCGGATGCGGCCTTTTCTATGCGGGCGTCAGCGATAGCTGCATGATGGGGATGCTGCTGATGAAACTGCCGTACAATAAAAGAGCGATGGAAAAACAGGCGGCCCCCGGCGGCAGTTGTTCCCTCGGCGGCGGTTCATGCGCGATGGACGCCGGCAAGACCGGCGGCACCTGCGCCATGTAATAAAGCGGACCGAAGCGGGGCGTCAGGAATAACCGCCGGCGCTGTCGCGCAGACGGGCGAGGTTTTCGTGAGGGCCGGGCTTGCGGAACACAAACAGGTGTTCGTGCATAATCAGGTAAAACTTGTCCTTCAATGCCTTCCATTTCCACCGCCCCGTTGCGCTGCAATTATGCTGGACCTTGATAATATCCTCTTTCAGGACAAACCCGGCCTTCAAAAACCGCTCCATCACCCGGTACGCCAGCGGCACAAAATGCCGTCCCCGCCGGGTATCGCCCATCAGAATCGCGCAATACCGGTCGGGCTTGAGCACCCGAAATAATTCCCCCGCCACGACTTCCATTTCGTCGCAGAATTTTTTCACCGAGCTAATCGCCGACAAATCCCCCTCCAGACCGTCCGAATACCGGATGATATTCAGATACGGTGGGTGCGTCAAAATCAAGTCCACTGACGCATCGGCCAGAAACCCCAACTCCCGCGCATCTTCCCCTCTCTTTTGCATCGTTTCTCGTCCCAAGGCCACGATAATTTTGTGGGTCTGATTTATGACGACCCTTAGCAAGAATCTCTGCCCTTAGCGGATTCTTATTTAAGCTAAGATTGTAATGCCTCTTTATCCTAATTTTATTTTGCTGCAAAACACCTGTCACATAAGACCAAGCTGACAATATTGCATGGTTGTACGCTTTTTCGGAATACTCCTGGTCTTGCTTTGTCTTTTTATCTTTGTAATATGTTCTTTGCGAATCTATAAGTTTTACAAACTCTTTTGCAGCTTCAATTAAACTCTTGTCTTCCCATAAATTACTTTTATCATTTTTCAATCTATTCCAGTCTTCATCTTCTAGTCCATTTTTTGCTAACACTGGTATAGTATTAACACAAGAAAAATCCAATTCGTCTATCCCTTGTCCTTGATAGAAGTTCATAATAAAAGTTCGTGCGTCCCGTACAGTAACAGCTTGCCCCCTCTGTCTTTTAGAAGAAAAATCTTTCCCCTTCTCCAGAAGACCGACTTTATGACACCAATCTCGAAGTTGGGGTCCTGACGCTGTTTCATACATTCTATCGATCAAGTCAGGAGATACAGCTATGTTAGTATTTGATATTAGCTGTACGTCCAATCTCTGTTCGGTATCCAAATTGAAGTATATTCTCATTCCATGGTAATTATCTACATTGTTCGCTAATGCTAACTGTATGGCATTAAAACGATGTTGTCCCCCAATAATTTTAATCGGATGTGTTGCGTTGAATTCTTTAGTATATTCTGCCACTATGTCATTAAATACTCGACCTTCCTTTGCATCTGCTTGCATCTTTTCGTAAGCAGGATGATCTTCAAAAATATCACGATTTGCGCGATACTCAGCTTGTTCTTCGGGGTCAAGGGGAACATCTATCGTGCTAAACTTAACAAGAATTTTAGCTTTTAAATGACATACGCAAAATTTTGCTTTTGTTTTTTTGTCCACCTGTACATACAAACTTGCTTCAAGCGGACAAGTCTCTTGGCAAAATTCTTGTATGCTTGATTCTATCTCATCCGTTTCTTTTTGCGAAATTTCTTCTGGGTAATTTATTTCTACCTTCTTGTCATCCTTGTTTTTGTTTGTCATCGGATACTCCTAATTGACTGTTTTGTGTGTTCGTGCGAGATTTGCTGATAGCTGAAAAACGTAACAAAATCTTTAATGTCCGCAACCGGATGTATAATATATATCTACCGCATATAAAATACGTAAAACAGGGTATAAAACGGACATAAATGATTGCCGAGGCGGTTATTTTAAAAGGACATGGCCTGCTATGCAGAAAAGGGCTTACAGAGATTTCAAATTTCAAAATCGGCGCGGGCTGCCGATGAATCGGACTGTAAGGTTTTTTTTTCGGCAAGATTTTTTTGCGGGGGTGTTTTTTTCCAGCATCCGGCTGGCTGGGCGGCATAGGGCTTGTGCAGGTTTTTTTGAGAATTCCCCGTTTTTCGGCAAAGCATCTGGCATAACGGGACAGTTTATAAGTGTTTGCAGCCATTGGGGTTGCCGTGCTGCCCGTAAGGCGGGCGGCAAAGCGCCTGTCAATCAGACGGCAAACGGGTGGCAACTAATTGTACTGTGTAATTTATTAAAGATTTGTAAGTCATTTATACGAATAGCTTTCCAGGGGAATAGTCCCCATGGAAAGGATACGTCATGGAACGAC
>JAKEGM010000153.1 GCA_022615575.1 Planctomycetales bacterium | reverse complement strand
TTGCCTTCCAGCGCATCATAGTCCAGCGTTTGCCCGATCAATTCATGAAGTGTCTTGCTCTGGTCGGCGCTGTTTTCCCGGTAGATAATTCCCCGGTCGGTAAAGATTCTCTTGAGCACCGTTCGCCCGGTCGGGTCCTCGGCAAAACCTAAATTAAACAGCATCGAGTTGACATAGATGAATTTTTCGGGCTTTTCTTCAACGAGCGGAACATAGACGAGCTGCATGGTCTCCTGATTGCCGGAGGCAACGATTGTCTGTTCCTGCAGCGACCAGAGGATGGAGTCAAAACCAACCAGTTGAGCGACACACGGACGGCGGAAATTAACCCCTGTTTGTTCAGCGGGATTGGGGGAGGAACCTTCATTCGCCACCAGTTCGATCTTGCCCGGACCTGCCGCCAACAGCGTGTTTCCCGCGCGGTCCCATGTAATCTCGATGCAGTTGAGCTTGACATGCGACAGTTTGATGTCTCCCCGCCTGCGAATCGATTCGGCAAACACCCTGCCTTCGGTCAGGCGGATGGATCGAATATCCGTCGAGCCCGTCTGATTTTTTTCGGGATAAACGGTAAGTTTCTCGCTATGGAAGCTGTCCACCTGCTCCGAATCCGACATTTTCAATTGCCGCACAGCAAGAACATTCTGATTGAACATCACGCAGCTGATTGAGCCGGTCGCGTCGGCAATAAACTCGGCATTTTTGTCCGCCGTAACCGTTACCGGAATCCACGGTTCAACCGCTGCGCTGTTGGGTTCAGCGGGCTGATAAAATGTAAATCGAACCGGACCATGAGCAAGACCGGAACCGGTTTGCAGGTCATAGTCGATTTTACGCGCTTCAAACTCGGCTGATTTATGCGACATATCGGAACCGGTTTGCAGAACTGCATCGCCGGAGGCATGTATAGCCGCCGGCTCCGCAGCACCCGATGCATCCGGCTTAAACTCAATGGTCACATCCGAAGACGTTAACTGCCCCGCCTGCGATACAACACAGGCGCCGCCCTGCATGTGAGCTGCGGTCAGTGAATTTTGCGGCCCGAACTGAAGCGTCACCGAATCCGCAGCAGCCCGCTGCGGTTTGTCCGGCTGCATGGATTCAACCTGCACACTGCCCTTCAAATGCGCCGAGGTCATTGAACGTGCAGAACCAAACTGAAAGACGGCTGAATCGGCGACCGTTTTATACCAGCCGTTCTGTTTGAGAATCGCATTCATTCCGCCGGTCAGGTTGATGGTTTGGACGACCGGAGTCGAGCGTTCTTCTGCCGGCTGAGCAAACAGCAGTTCCATCTGCCCCCCAAACGCCACTTCGCTGGGTTCGTCTGCCGAATCGCCGCTGGCCAAAAACGCCCTGCCGGGGCCGGCAATATTGGCCTGCTGGGTTTTTCGGTTCCAGAGCACATTGCCGCGGGTTTCAATCCGGCCCTGAGACGGCTGGGCGCTAAGCACAATTTCCGGCTGGCGTACATCCGTGAACAACCTTAGAATATCTTCTGCGGGTTTGTATTTCAGCGTTCCGCACCGAACCAGCGTTTTATTTTGCTCTCCGGCGCCGGTTGACGGCTGTTCGATTCGCAGGGGCGCACCGCTCATTTCCACCGATAGTTCCGGCTGGTCTGCATCCGGCGCCGCCTCCTTCATATCCTGCATCGGCTTGAGTATAATCCCGCCATCGCAGGAAACAACCACATCGCAGCCGCTGTCAGCCGTTGGCGGCGATGAGGGGGTTTTCGCGGCCGGGGCCGGCCGGGACCGCCTCGGTTCTGACACATCCGTTTTTTGATCCGCGGGGGACGGCTCTTCCTGCCCCCCCGCCGTATTCATTTTCGAAAATAGAATATTCTGAATCGCAACCTGATCCGCCCCGGCTACCCGCAGCTGGTCGCCGTAGTAAATCACAACATTGTTGTCCAAGATGCATTGATAATAATCCGACGGCGCCGCCGGGGCGGCCTCCTGTGAATCCGCTGCCGTCGTAACGGAAGAGACGTCCCGCGGTGTTTGCGGCGAAACGCTTTGGGGCCTATCGGGCTTTGCGGATGACGTGGCATCGGGCGCAACTGCCGTCGATGCCGATGCCGCCATATTGATGAGCCGCAGTTCATCCAGATCACGAATATGCATATACTCGATTCGGCTTTTTGCCGCGTCGAAAATCAGAATCAGTCCGAATCCGTCCAATCGAATCTGATCGGAAGCAACCTTGACCGGACCATCCGTCACAAACTCCGACCGCTCACTGCTGAACGTCAGGTCATCCATATAAATAAAGGTATCACTGATTTTGCCGCCGGCCTGGGGGGTTAGGTGAATCACAACATTTCCATGGAGCTGCGCATCCTGCACATCCTTCGGTTCCGCATTCGTTCCCGCTGTTTCAATTTGAAATGTTCCGGAATCCGACTCCACCCGGCACTGATACCCCGATTCATAAAAAATCAGGTACGGCTTTTCCACTTGCCAGCGAGACGACCCCGCTTCGGGATTAAGCAGTTTTTGAAAGCCCAGAACACGGCGGGTTTCTTTGGTAACCGGATCGAGAATCACATAGCGCGACTGCTGGGCGCCGTGAATGACCGTTTGGCCCGGTTGCCGGTCATCGCTGTTGTCCGGCCGGGGCATTGGCAGGTCGGCTGTTTGCCTCGCAGCCGGCGGCGGGGGCAGCGTGGTATCCATGACCTGCATATACCCCCAAAAGACCAGCCCTATCGCCATTACCGATATCAGCCCTATGATTACTTTTCGCATAGCGATTCACTTAACTCATCTGAGATTATAAACGGTTAAACGCCGGATTATACCCAATATCGCTGAATCAAGGCGTCCCATTTCCCGCTCTTTTTCAGCAGGTACTCAATGACCTCGCCGACGGCTCCCCGTCCGCCCTTTCGCGCGGTAACATAACCAGCGCATTTTTTTAATTCCTCCGCCGCGTTGGCCACGGCGACACCCAGGCCAGCCCGGCGAACCAGCGGAATATCCATGATATCGTCCCCGACATAAGCGGTCTGATCGGGCGTCAGCTCCATCCGGCTCAGCAGTTCTTCGAACGCAGGCAGCTTCTCCAGACACCCCTGCATCACATGGGCAATATTGAGCTGGCGGGCACGATGCACCGTTGACGGGGTATCCCGGCCGCTGATAATCGCTGTCAGGCCGCCGGCCCGATGCCACATTTTGATCCGATGGCCGTCCATAACGTTAAACCGCTTGCTTTCGGTTCCATCGTCATGAAGGATAATGCCGCCGTCCGTCAAAACGCCGTCCACATCCAGAATCAACAGCTTAATCATTGAAAGGTCGCTGACCGCCATTGCATTACCCCACAATTTTAATCGCCACAATATCCTGTACGTCAATCAGCCCCACCGGCTGATTTTTGTCATTGACCACCGGAAGTTCATCGATCCGATACTTGTGGAAGACGGCCATGGCCTCGGCGGCCAGCGCATCCTGCCGCACCGACTTGCAGTGCGGCGTCATTACTTCCGAACACCGCATTGAAAATGCCACCGCCTTTTTGCGAACCATCGTTCGCCGCAAGTCCGCATCGGTGATAATTCCCGCCAGCGTGCCGTCGCCATCAACAATCATAACCGCCCCGCGGCGTTTGAGGGTTTCATTTTTTGCCAGCATCTGTTCAATCGTGTCGGTCGCCTGCGCCAGGGGCAAAGCTTCGTCGGATTTAAACCACATCGCCTGCCCAACCGTCAGCAGTTTCCGCCCCAGCGAGCCGGCCGGGTGAAACCGCGCATAGTCCTCAACGCTGAATTGCCGCGACTTCATGACCGTCAGCGCCAACGCATCCCCCAGCGCCAGCATACAGGTGGTGGAAACACTCGGAGCCGCTCCAAAAGGGCATGCCTCGGTCAGCATTCCCATGCTCAGCGCGACATCGCTGTGAATCGCCAGCCGGGACTGCGGGTCCCCCACAATTGAAACCAGTTTAATCTGCCGCTGTTTGAGCGGCTCAATCAGCCGGACAATTTCGTCGCTTTCGCCGCTGTGACTGAGCGCCAGTACAATGTCCTGGCTTTGAATCCGCCCCAGGTCGCCATGAACCGCCTCGGCCGGATGCAGAAAATGGCTTGCCGTTCCGGTAGAGGCCAGCGTGGCGCTGATTTTGCTGCCGACAATGCCCGCCTTGCCCATTCCCGACACAATCACCGAACCGGAGCAGTTCAGAAACAGCCGAACCACCTGTTCAAAAGCAGGCCGCTGAACCACCTCCAGCAGGCCCAGCACCGCACGGCCTTCGGCCTCAATCACTTTTTGCGCAAATCCCAGATCAATCGCTGCATTCGTCATCTTGATCTCCGTCGATCCATTCATAACGGCTCTTTTTCAAAACTTAACCACGCTGTCGCGCTCGTCGAAACACATAATTTTTGCATGGCCTGAAACCCCCGTCAAATCGGCACGAACCCGAATTTCTTTTTGATGTTCGTTTTCAATTTGAGCCAGTACGGCGCGCCGCTGGTTCAGCAGGAATTCCGCCACATCCGGGGGCACCGTAACCTCAATCCGTCGAATCTCCTTTTTCAGCGCCGCCAGGCGAATCGTCCGCAGCAATTCGATCGACTGCGATTCGAAACTTTTGACGACCCCCGTTCCCCTGCACTGCGGACATTTCAGGTAGGTGCTGGACTGCAGGGACGGACGCATCCGCTGCCGTGTCAGTTCAATCAACCCGAACGCGCTCATCTTGAGCACTTTGGACCGTGCCCGGTCGCTCTTGAGGGCATTGCGGAATTCCTTCTCGATTTCGTGCTTATTGCGGTTATCCCGCATATCGATGAAATCACACACAATCAGCCCCCCCAGATCGCGAAGCTTCAGTTGACGGACAATCTGGCGGGTTGCCTCCAGATTGATTCGAAACGCCGTTTGCTCCGCGTTTGTCTGTTTGCGGTAGCGGCCGCTGTTGACATCAATTGCCACCATCGCCTCCGTCTGTTCAATCACCAGGGAGCCGCCGCTTTTGAGTTCCACGCGCGTCGCCTGAATCTTCTCGATTTCCTTCTCCAGATTATACTTATGAAACAGCGGGCCTTTTCCCTCGTAATAATTGACGCGATGCTTCAGCCGCGGCTGCACCAGGGACAGAAAATCGCGGATTTTCCGGGTCACCGTGTCATTGTCGCAAAGGATTGAATCAATGGACGAATTGAAAATATCCCGTACTGTGCGAATGGCCAGATCGGACTCCTGATAAATCTCCACAGGGGCCTTTTCCGTATCGATCCGCTTGCTGATAACCCCCCAGAGCCGCTTGAGATAGGCAATATCATTGTGCAGCTCCCGCTTGCTGGCCAACTGGGCGGCGGTACGGATAATCAGGCCGGCGTTTTTCGGAAGGGGAATTCCTTCCACCATTTGACGCAGTTTTTTTCGTTCCTCTTCATCTTCGATTTTCTGTGAAACCCCGACGCTGTTCATCCACGGCATCAAAACCAGATATTTACCCGGCAGCGCAATATAGGCGCTCAGCGTGGGACCTTTGGTGTTTATGCCTTCCTTGGTCACCTGCACAACAATCTCCTGCCCTTTTTTCAGAACTTTCTGAATAGGAGGCCGCTGTGCCAGGGCTTTTCGCCGACCGATATTTTCATCGTCTTCCTTCTGGCCGAAGTAGCGGGGGTGAAGGTCGCTAATGTGTAAAAATCCGTTTTTTTCCATACCAAAATCAATAAACGCCGCCTGAATCGCCGGCTCCACATTGACAATCCTGCCTTTGTAGATATTGCCGACATGACTGACCATATTAAAGCGTTCTGTATAAAGTTCCTCCAGGGACTCATTTTCGACCACGGCCACCCGGCACTCTTCCCCTTCGGAAACACTAATCAGCATTTCTCGTGACATCGTTATCCTTTATCTGAAGAATCGTTAATTTTGCATCCACTCTATTTCCGTTCGCAGTACCGGTTCCCGCAGCCGCTGCGGATCGATATGGAGCCATTGCATCAGTTCATCCACCCGCACGGTTCCCCCCGGACAGACCCT
>JAKEGM010000002.1 GCA_022615575.1 Planctomycetales bacterium | reverse complement strand
CGACATCGGCACGAGCACCAAGACAATGCATGGAAATACCGGTGAGTAATTTGAAACAGTAAACCGTCGAAGACATTTATGAAATCGCTGGTAACGGAAAATTTTTCGCTGGAGCATCTCTGCCGCCGTCTGATTCGGGATGAATCGGGAATCTGGCGTTCCGAACGGTCTGAACAGTGCCATTATCCGGCCGACGGCGCCCGGCGGCTGAACTTCATCGAAGACGGCTCCTTCTGGTTCACACACCGGCGGGACTGCATCCTTGAAATGATAAAGCGTTTTCCGCCGGAGCCGTTCATTCTCGATGTGGGCGGCGGCAACGGCTTCGTTGCGCTGGGTCTCCAAAAAGCCGGTTTCAACGCGGTGCTGCTGGAACCCAGCGCCGAAGCCGTGATGAACGCCCGCCGGCGGGGAATCGACCACATCATCTGCTCCACGGTTGACCAGGCCCGGTTTGACCCGCATTCCATCCCCGCCGCCGGGGTATTTGACGTCCTTGAGCACATTGAAGATGATTCGGCGTTTCTGGCGAAACTAAAAGGCCTTCTCGTGCCCGGGGGAAAATTGTATTTGACGGTCCCGGCGCTTCCGTGCCTGTGGTCGCATGAAGACCGCTACGCCGAACACTTCCGGCGTTATCGGCGGGATTTGCTGTGTACGCAATTGCGCGAATGCGGTTTTGCGGTTGATTACGCGACGTACTTTTTTTCATATCTCGTGATGCCGCTGTTTGTGGTAAAAGTAATACCGACAAAGCTGGGCCTGGCAAAGACCTATACCCATGAGCAAACGCAGAATGAACATGTGCTTCCGTCCGGATTGAAAAAGACGGTCGTGGAGATGATGAATGCCTGGGAGCGGAAACGGATCCGCCGGGGAAACGCCGTCTCTCCAGGGACCAGTATCATGATAGCGGCTCATGCCGCATGAAAGGAATGGCCTGTCGGCGGGAGTCTTATGGATATTCGAATACCCTTTAACAAGCCGTGTTTTGAAGGCAAAGAGCTGGTTTATATCGCCGAAGCCATCAGCCGGGGGCATATCTCCGGCGACGGTTTCTTTACCAAAAAATGCGCTGCGTTTTTCGAGGCGGAGTTCGGCTGCTCCAAGGCGCTGCTGACGACGTCCTGCACCCATGCCCTTGAAATGGCCGCCCTGCTGCTGGACCTGAAGCCCGGCGACGAGGTCATTGTTCCGTCGTTCACGTTTGTTTCCACGGCCAACGCCTTTGCGCTGCATGGGGCCAAGATTGTTTTTGCGGACATCCGGCCTGACACCTTGAATATGGATGAGGCACAGCTGGAGAAACTGATTACATCACGAACAAGGGCTATTGTACCGGTTCACTATGCCGGCGTCGGCTGCGAAATGGATGCGATTGGCCAGATTGCGGATCGCCGCGGCCTTGTCGTCATCGAAGACAACGCGCACGGCCTCTTTGGAAAATACAAAGGCCGCCATCTCGGCGCCCTCGGGCAGATGTCAACCCTGAGTTTTCACGAAACCAAAAACTTCACCTGCGGGGAGGGCGGGGCGCTGTTCCTCAACGACCCCTCCTATGTTCAGCGGGCCGAGATTATCCGCGAAAAGGGAACCGACCGCAGCCGGTTCTTCCGCGGGCAGGTGGACAAATACACCTGGCGGGACATCGGCTCCAGCTATCTCCCGTCCGACATGCTGGCCGGCTTCCTTTATGCCCAGCTCGAAGAACGGCAGCATATCATGGAGCACCGCTCTAAAATCTGGAACCGCTATCATGCCGGCCTGATGGACTGGGCCGCCGCGCATGGGGTTCGTTTGCCCGCCGTGCCGACGCACTGCGAACAATCCTTCCACATGTTTTATATGCTGATGCCGACCGCCGCGATGCGGCAGGCCTTTATCGAGTACATGAAAGCCCACGGTATTCTTTGCGTGTTTCATTATCTGCCGCTTCACCTGTCCGCCATGGGTCAAAAGCACGGCGCCGCGCCGGGCGACTGCCCCGTCTCCGAAGACATCAGCAACCGCCTGGTGCGCCTGCCCTTCTTTAACAAGCTTTCGAATGAACACCAGGAACTGGTCGTTGAGAAGGCCAAACACTTTTAATGCGGTCTGTTCGCCCCAGGCCCAAAGACGCGGTATTGGCCGCCGTCGGAAGAGAAAACTTCCTGCAGCTGAACAAGAACGGCGGGAACTGCCGTATTGTTGCTCCTTACGATAATATAAAGATTATTTCGCAGGATATAGCTGAGAAGCTCTTGTGATTCCATACTTTTCTTAAGCCCATAAATATTCTGCACAACCTCCTGTCGGCGGGAATATTCGTCAAGGTCGTATCCATGGAGGTACTTGAACCTTGAGGTATGCAGTCCGTATCCCGGCGGAAAAATGTCATTATCCAGGACGACCCATAATGACCGCTGGGCATAGACGGGAATCTTGACCTCTGCATCAACAAAATAGGTCGTCATGGAGGCATTTGCCCGTATCCACCGATACATCGAATTCTCCTCGGAATCGCTGCTTTCCAGGCACATTCCTTTCTCGTAGAAGGGAGCATTGTATTCAACATCAAACAGATTTCGCGGAGAACGCTCTATCAGATATTCATAGATTTTAAGAGACGGATAAACCGAAATTAAAAACAGGCCCAGGGCCAGCCATTTTGAATAGTGTTGTATCCGCATAAAAGCAATGCCGCTGACGATTCCGAATGGAACCAGCGCCAGATAAAGAAATTTGTATTCAAGAGTGTAGGGATAGTGGATAAATAAATAGCAGGCAAAAACGGACACAAACAGGCAGCTGACCAGAAAGAGGGGAATCCTGTTCAGATTGTCCATCAGAAACTTTCTGAATATAAAAACGACAAGGCAGACCAAGATGCTGGGAACAAGAAAGTTGAGCACATTCTGAACAAAATGGAACGGATGAAAAAAAACAACGTCCGAGACGGCTCCGACGGCGGAAACCTGTCGAAGGTAAGGGGCTGTGGCCAAAAGAGAAATGAACACGGATACAGCTAAACATATCAGGGGGAGACGGTATGATTTGGCCGTTTCTTTTTTATAACAAACCAGTCCGACCAGGCATAACAGCCCGACCCAGGCAACGATTCCCGGTACATAACCTGCGTAAAAAAATATGCAGCAGGCGCTGCTGATAAAAACAAGAAGGCCGTAGCGTCGAATGTGTTTTCTTTCAAAAAGTTTTATCCCCGAATAAACGGTTAAAAGAAAGAATACAAGACCCAGGGGCATGCCGTTAATGTTCAGAAACTTGTGAATCAGTGGAAATGGTCCAAGTATGCCGGAATAAATGGGAAGAATTTCTTCAAGCTTTGTCAGGATGCCGCGATGGAACGTGGATAGGCAGTAGAGCGTGAAAAACGCAGAAAATATATTTACTTTCGGCGCATCAATCAGAAGATTCGATATCTTATATAAAAGCAGCAGACAGCAGGCATGACAGATTAAATTGATAACGGCAAAAGATGTAAAAGGTGAGACATTGAATAATTTAGACATCTGGGCGCCTGCCCAGGGATATCCCCATTCATAGTGAAGAATTTCCCCGCCGAACAGCGGATCCATCGGAGGCCAGTTGCCGTTGATGATTTGATAGGCCATCCCGGCCCTGAAGAAACCGTGATTCGACATGACTTTCCATTCCGTGTTATACTGAAATAAAAACGCTGAAGCCAGGCAGCAGATAAAAATAAACCAGGGGACCGAAACGTTTCCCTCGGAGAAAAAAAACCGATTCAAAAACATTAAACCGGACACGCCAATCACACAAAACAGCACCCAGAGAACAAACAGATAGACTGCCATATCTTTTCGCATGGCAAGATAGTGGTCCAATGGATAGTGATGCTGAATAAGCCGATTCAAAAAAGGCAGCGAACGCTGCTCGTAAACAGATTGAATAAGACCGCCGCCTGCACAGGCAAACAGAATCAGCAGCGGTATCAGGATGACCGATATTATCAAGACGCCTGCCAGCAGGACCTGCTCAAATCGGTCCAGCGAATGATACCAGTTTAACAAACGGGTTTTCATACATTCCCTTTCATTGTCGGCTTTGGGGGACGCCGAATCGTAGCATTATTCGCATTCTGATGCAAGCGCTTCACTGAATTTTGGATAAATATGCCCGTAAACAGGGCGGCAATTATCCCCATAAACAGCTATTGCCTTGTTATTATATTCCTTTATAATGCATCCATTCAAGATAAGATTGGGTCAATGAAAACCGTCCCTCTGTGAGTTTCGATTATGCTGCAAGTGAAAAGCGAGATTGCCAGGCACTGCCAGGAATGGAAAAACGCATTCTATGTCTGCTTTGCCCTTAATTTGCTGGCTTATCTGGGGTACCTTGCGCATATCACCTACGCGGTTGACGATTACGGACATTTCTGGTCCGGCGCCAATCACCTTGCGCACGGGCGATGGTTTGCGGATTTTATCTATAATGTGCTGCTTGGCAAGAGCTTCATGCCGACTCTGTCGCCTGTTATTGCGATGGCCTGCTACATCCTGTCCGGCATCGGCTTATGCGCCCTTTGGAAGGTCGCAAAAAATGCCCGGGTGCCGATTATCGCACTGTGGAGTTTGCATCCGTATCTCCTGGATGTCTATAATTTCAGAATCGCAGCGGTTAATTGCGCCGTTGTTTACCTTATAACGGTCACCGCCCTTTTGCTTGTGTCGAAGGGAAAAGGAGCGATGCTGGTGTCCGTTATTCTGTTCTATCTGGCGCTTTCGACGTATCAGGTGGTTTTCGGCTTTGCCGCCGCCGCGATTATGATGCAGGTCCTGCTTTTGTGCGTACGCGAGGGGTTTTCCAGAGACGCGATGGAGCAATCCAAAAAACTTGTTCTGTCGTATGCGATCATGCTGGTTTGCGCCGTGGTCTTGTACGCCGTTTTGACCAAGGTATTGTTTGTGCTTTTCGATGTTGATGTAAATCCCCGGGTTCAGGCAGGCTTTTTGACGGAGTTTGACCAGCTGAAGGCGAAATTATGCGTGGTCGGCACGATTCTTTTTGTCCGCCTGGGGCCGATAAAGGAGTTTGTCCTGCCGTTTGCCGGCAAGTTGGCGCTTTTTATCATCTACCTTCTGGGGGTCTTTACGGCGTTTGGCAAAACTCCCCGCTGGTCCGTTCGCGCCGCCGCCCTGCTGTGGATCGCCCTGATACCGCTGGGAGCCGTCTGTTTCATGCTTCCGCTGGAAACGCTGGATATGCCGTGGCGGATTTCGCTGGGGCTGGCGGTATTTGCGGCCGGCATGTTTGCCCTGACGCAGGAATCCGATTCCGCAATCCTCCGCAGGGCGAGTTTTGCGGTGGGTGTTTTTCTTGTCGCATATTTCATCCTGAACAACAATACCCTTTTTTACAGACAATACCTGACGAACCAAAAAGACCTCGTCACGGGCATCCGAATCATCGCCAAAATACAATCGCTGGAAGGATACCGGCCGGGGATGGACCTGGCGATTGTCGGAAGCATTAAAAAAGAGGACTTTTCCAGGGAAGGAAAAGGGACGCTGGAAATTGTCCGGGAATTTACGAAATTCTGCAGTGTGCGGAGGTATTCGCTGGCGGTAAGCGCATTCGAGGCGGACTGGAGCAAATATTCCTTCCTCCTGAAGTATATGGATTTGGAACTGAAACAATGCAGCCCGCAGGCGATGGAAAAAGCGTCTGCTTTTTCGCTGGGCAGAAAACCCTGGCCTGACCCCTCCTCGGTTTTTATTCAGGACGGAATCGTTGTCGTGATTCTTTCGAAACCGGACGATTTGCCGTTTTCGCCTGAAGCATTAACGGGAAGCGGCGAAAAGGGTAAAAAGTATAATGGAACGCGGGCTTCCAGCCCGCGCTAAAAACAGCGCAGGCAAGATGCCTGCGTTCCTTTGACAATGGAATCAGAAGTCAAAAAAATTCGCGTTTGTTTTGTCAGCCCCAAGGCGTATCCGCTGTTTAACCCGGCCTGTCCGGCGGTTTTCGGCGGCGCGGAGGTGGACTTGTACCTGCTGGCGACGGAACTGGCCAAAGACCCGCAATTCGAGGTTTCTTTTGTCGTGGGCGACTACGGCCAGCCGAAAACCGAGCAGCGCCAAGGCGTTACGCTGCTTAAATCGCTGGATGTGGACAAAAATATGATTTTTTACGGCTGGAAGGTCTGGCAGGCGCTGCGGCGGGCGGACGCCGATGTGTATATGCACGAGGCCTGCTCGCTGGGAACGGCCCTGATTGCCCTGTTCTGCGGGATTTACCGGCGGTCGTTTGTCTACCGCACGGCTTCCTCACAGGAGGCGGACGGGACGTATTTCCGGCAAAAGCCCCTGCGGGGATGGTGGGTGCGGCGGGCTTTCCGAAAGGCCGACGCCTTTATTGTCCAGAATGAACAGGACGCCCGGCGCGCCCTGGCGACCGTGGGCCGCAGCGCGCGGGTCATTCGCAACGCCTGCCGCATCCGGCCGGCGGCGGCGACCGATAAAAACGGGGGGTTATGGGTAGGCCGCAGCGACCCTGTCAAGCGGCCGGATTTGTTTCTGAAGCTGGCCGCCGCCTTCCCGGATATCCCCTTCACGATGGTTTGTCAGCAGGGACACGGCGACAACCGGTACCCTGAACTGGTCCGCCAGGCGGGGCAAATCGGCAATTTGACCTTTGTCAAACGCGTGGCCTTTGGAGACATTGACTCGTATTTTGAGCGGGCCGCGGCTTTCGTCAACACCAGCGACTCGGAGGGATTTCCCAACACCTTCGTCCAGGCCGCCAAGGCCGCAACGCCGATTCTGTCGCTGACGGTCAACCCGGACGAATTTCTGACAAGGCACGCCTGCGGCGTCTGCGCCGACGGAAACTGGGAACGGTTTTGCCGGATGCTGTCTGACCTGACGGAAACGCCGCGCGGGCGGGAATGGGGGCAAAACGGGCGGGAGTATATCAAAGCGCATCACGACCTGCAGGTGATTATTGAAGAATACAAGCGCATTTTCCTGCAGACGGCACATTGACCGAGGCCGCGCAACCGTGTCGGGCCGCCGGGTGCTGTTTTAAATCCTGTCAAGCCGCGGCTCGCGAAATCCGTTTCGAGTAAAGATCGCATCCATTTGTTTGACGCGCCCGTTACACATGAAGAAATTATAAAAATTGTACAAACAAAAACCATACTCATGGAGCATTGTTAAGAATTCATGCAGCTCCATCCGGCCCGAATAGGAGGGCATGGTAATAATTTCCGTATAAATGACATCTATCTTGCCGGCCCTGCAGTATTGTCTGGCCCCTTCCAAAACAAGCGGCTCGGCCCCCTGTACATCAAGCTTCAGCAAATGAATATGATCAATATTATGCGCTCGGCCGAATTCATCAACGGTCGTTGTCTCCACGCTGATTTTTCCGCATGTCTCCAACAATCCCTCGCCCCAGATTTGGGGCGCAATCGGATCGGTCGGAAGAAGCGAATTTGTAGCCGAGGAAGGATTTACATTAAATTCGGCCATTCCGCAGCGATTGCTGAGCGCCAGATTATACGCATGAATATTGCCTGAAGAAGCCGTTCTTTTCTTCAGAACGGCAAAAGAGTCCGGATACGGCTCAAAGGCGTAAATTGCGGGTTTTGGAAAAAGATCGCAGTACAGCGTGCTTATGCAGCCATGATGCGCTCCCGCATCAAAGATCACCGGGGCGTCGACGCCGGCAAGCAGCTTCTGCTGGTTTCGGAAGGCATCCTGGTAACGGTGAATTTCGTACCCGTGTTTTCGGAAAAACTCCTGTATGGCGTGTTTCATATTTCCCTTCAAGAATTCGTCTCCTGCTCCGCAGATACAACGGGATAAATTATTTTTTCACGCATCGGCATCCCCGCGGGATTTGAAGACAAAATTATGCGTCCTGAGCGTATCGTTCCCGGTCCGAAGAATGGCTTCGATTTCAGCTTCGTCCACCCGCCGCATTTTCTTATCGCAGGTCCAGGCCTCATAGCCCTGTTCCCAAAACATCCGGAATGTTGAAAGCAAGTGCGGATTCACATGAATTCCCTCGGGCATATGTTCCGTAATGCATATCTCCATGATCCAGACCGGTTTGGGATTCATCCTGAGAAGCTGCCGGGCCCCTTCCAGCATCGCCAGTTCAGCGCCTTCAATATCCGCCAGTATCAGGCACTGTCTGCCTTCAAACCGCGAGCCCACCAGCCGGTCCAGCGTCGATACCGGAACCCATCGCCGATAATACTCGGGGGTTTTCGACCATCCTTTCACCAGCGAGGCGCTGGTTCCGCCGCCGTAAATCTCAATCAGGCCGATTCGATTTCCAATCGCCAGCGGATAGACCTCAATGCTGTTTTCCCAGCCGTTGGCGGACATGTTTTTATAAAGATACTTCAGGTTCAATTCGATGGGCTCAAACGCCAGGGTCGGAATCTTGCGCTGCATGGCCAGGCAGCAATAGTACCCGATATTGGCTCCTATATTGATGAAAACATCCGCCGTTTCCAGACAGCGCTGTATCACTTCTGTTTCCTGCGGTTCAAAGGTGCCGGCCTCCATGGCGGGATTGCCGCTTAATTTAAACCCAAGGGGTGTTTGTTTCGGCGGCCGAGCCAGCGATCTTCCGTCACGAAAGTCCCGATACCATTGAGCCAGCCATGGAAATCGCCGCGCCACCGGTCTTAATATCGAATATATCAGTTTCATACTAAACGCCCCTGATTGTCTGAAGTGGAATATCGCTGAGCTGGGCCGCTGTTTCCGAAAAGGAACTCTGGTAGCTCCCGATAATCTTTTTTGTTCGGGATAAACACAGCAAATCGATTAAAGCATCCTGAATTCCCTGCGGGCTGTTTCGACCGTAATCCTTGGCATGCCAGAGTATCCGATCCCCGTAGAGCGCCGTAAATCGGGACATGATTTGCGGACTGTCCGTGGCCAGGAAAAAGCGAGCTTGGGAATCCCGGCTGATTTCCGCATTCATCGCATCGAGAAAGCCCTGTTCCGGGCTGTAGGAGGCGACCGTGTCGTGATCCGTTCTGCGGATATAAACACCGATGGTAGGGTCGGCAAACCGATTCACATGCGCATCCGTCATTTCACGAATTTTCGCCAACCGGCTGGAGTTTTCTCTGGGGCCGATAGAACCGGCTGCAGCAGGTAATAAAGATCGAATCATACCTTCGCAGCTGTGTAAAATCATAGTGCTTCCGAATCAGGCGATTCATCTGGGTTTGAAAAATCACACGGCGGTATTTGCGGCGATACCGTGCGTATTCACGCAGAAAAACAAGCTTATCCAGCAGCCACCAGGTCGGGGGCGGCGACGACGGGGCCTCTGCAACCGGCACCTGTGGGTCGGCTTCAAAAAGCGAATGGAAGCCGCAATTCAATTCCGGGCCGAGTGTCCAGAGAACCTGCAGCGGCTGCCCGATCTGCCGCGACAATACAATTCCCGAATCGATGGTCCGTATGCGGTTGCACAGTCCGCCGGTTGGTTTTAAGAGAATCATGGTTCAATTCCTAAAACAGCCATTTTACCAGCAATCCCTCGTGCGGTCAAGATTTAACGGCCCCTCCGGCATGCTTTTTCGGGCAAACGGCGGCGGCAGATCATGTTTTTGACGGCTTCGGCACCGCGCGCCGGCGCAGCTTGAGCGTCCGAATGATTTTTGAAAGCATCCGCAGGACCGAAACCGTCAGCGAGGGGAAAACCGTCAGGGAATAGATTGTTCCGCGGTAACGAACAGAAAAGCATTGCGGGAATTGACGCAGCAGCCGGCGGATTTGATCTTTTCTGCCTTCAAACAGCATCCCGCGAATCCAAAGACGCATCACCGCGCCAGCCGCCGGCAAAAAGTCGTCGAGAACGCCCCCCTGACGGGCGAATTCAGCATGCCGTTCCATAAACGCAGCATAAACGGCGGCGTTTTTCTGTGTTTTCATCAAACTGCTTTTTGTCGAGAGGTGATACACGGCCAGCGGCTCGGGCGAAAAACCGACGCGGGGATGCCGACAGGCGATGCGAAACCACATATCCATGTCTTCGGCCATCTGAAGCCCCGCCTGAAACCCGCCCGTTTCGCTGAAGACCTTTTTTTGAATCAGCATACAATCGGTATGCCCCCACTGGTACAATCGCACCGCCTGAAAATAACTTTCAAAATAGTCCTGCCCCCGCAGGGATCGGATGCAGGTCCGGGCCGGCGTATAGTCGGCGATTCGGTTTTCATCACACAGGCATTCCCGGTAGTTTCCGGTCGTCCAGACCAGGCCGGGGTTTTTCGCCAACAGCGCCGTCTGGGAGTGGAGTTTGTCGGGCAGCCATTCGTCGTCGGCGTCGAGAAAGGCGACCCAGTCGCCGGTTGCGGCGGCGATGCCGGCGTTGCGGGCGGCGCTGACGCCGGCGTTGGGCTGCTGAATCAGACGAACCCTGCCGCCAAAGGAACGGACAGCGCCGGCGGTGTTATCCGTCGAGCCGTCATCGACGACAATGATTTCGTCCGCCGGCCGGGTTTGTTTCAAAACGCTTTCAATCGCCCGCCCGATGCATTTTTCCGCGTTATACGCCGGAATCACAACGCTGACTCGGATACTTTCTTCCATAGACCTTATTTCACAAGCTCCTCGATAATGTTTCGGGCCCGGACGCCGATTTTGTCCCAGGTGTATTTTTCCGCAAAGAGCGTCCAGCCTGCCTCAGCCAGCATTTTCCCTTTTTCGGGGCGGTCCGACAGGTCCAGGCAGCAATCGGCAAACTGCCGGGGGGCATCGGCCAGCAGAATCTCCTTCTGGTCCGCCGCCTCGATGCCCTGGGCGCCTAACGGCGTCGCAACGACGGGACACATCCGGCTGAAGGCCTCCAGTATTTTGATGCGCGTG
The DNA here is from genome assembly GCA_022615575.1 of Planctomycetales bacterium. GTDB lineage: Bacteria > Planctomycetota > Phycisphaerae > Sedimentisphaerales > Anaerohalosphaeraceae > 4572-13. Next base: position 6,009 of record JAKEGM010000002.1, on the reverse strand, counting down.
CCGCCGCCGTAGGGAATGGGCACAATCATCGCCGACCAGCGCTGTATTTCGGCGGCGGGGTCTTCCACATAGCCCAGGTGCGTAAACCCCGGCGCGGCGACATGGTATCGCGGCGACGGGGGCGAGCCGACAATGCGAAGCTCCATGTGCGGTTTCCGGCGGCGGATGAGCGGCCAGACCGTGTCCCGAAACCAGACAAGCCCGTCGTAATTGGGGCCGTATCCGAGCGACCCGATAAAACCCAGCCGATGGGGGTCAGGTGCGCGGTCGGGCTTTTGCGGCGGCAGGGTAAAGCCGTTGGGAACCACCCGCACATTGGCCGTATTCAGGTACTGCCGGTCGTGTTCGCTGCAAACCGTGACGATATCGTATTGTTTGAGCGCGTCAAACTCGTGCCGCCTCCATTTGAGCGACTGCACCTTGGCCGACCAGCGAAAGCGCAAATTCGTGTCGTGCCGCCGGCGCTGGTCATATTTGCAGTGATTCAAATCGTCCAGGTCCATCACCGAAAGGGGCAGCGTCTGTTTTCGGAACGGAAAAGCCGCCCCCAGCGTATGAAACCAAACGACATCGTGGCTGCCGGCCAACTCGGCAAACCGCTTTTGGTCCGCCGCATCCGCCGCAATGCCGTAACCAAACGGCCAGTGCATGTCCCATTTGTGTTTAATCCTGCCCCACGGAGCCGGATAATCCGCATAGGGCTTGAGCGCCATTGGATGAAACGCCGGGAATTCCTTCCTGCACAACTCAACAGTATGCCCGTCAATCTGCTGTGAAACCCACACCAGGGTGACCTGTCCGCACTGGGACAATTGCCGGCAGAGATTGACCGTTCGAATCGCCCCGCCGGAATGGGGGGGCATGTCCAGGAAAGGAGTAACATACAATATTTTCGGGGTGTTTGTCTTTGTTTTGCCGATCATCGCTTCACATTTTGTCTGCATGTCGATCCTCCATTGCAAAACGGCTGCGCCTTCCGTTTTTTCAAGAGGCCTCTCGTGTTATTCTTAAGATTTTCCTTGTAATTCCATAACGGGGGACACAGGGAACCCAAAAGACAGGACCATCGGAAACTGAATGCCAGCAAATCGCCGTATTTGCGGACCAACAGACGCACCTCCCGGCCCCTGCCGCATGTCATTAACAGGTGAATTCGATGGCTGAGCATTCCGCAAGCGCATCGTCGAAACTGCGGTTGTTTGCCGGCCTCTTCTGAGAACTTCAGGTGACGAGCCACATAATCATCAATCACCATTGAATCGGCATATCTTTTGCTCAGACTCTGCTCTGACCCCAGGTGATAAACCGCCAGCGGTTCCAGGACAAAGCCGTAGCGAAGGTTCATATACGCCAGCCGCAGCCAGAGGTCGTCATCCTCCAGCACCGCCTGACTTTCGCAAAAAAGCCCCGCTTTCAGAAGAGCGGATTTCAGCACAATCATCGTATCCGCATGGCCGGCGGCCTGACAGCAATACGCCGTAAAATAGTCCTCAAATATTCCCGGATACGCCATCTGTTTTTGGACGTCCGTTTGCTTTTGAACGTCCATCTGTGCGCTTTGGGCATGTTCGGCCAAACACGCGCAGCGATAATAATTGCCGCCGACCCAGCACAGCTGGGGGTTGCGTTCCAGCAGTTCACATTGCAGGCGAAGTTTTTCCGGCAGCCATTCGTCGTCGGCATCCAGAAAGGCGATCCAGTCGCCGGCCGCGGCGGCGATGCCGGCATTGCGGGCGGCGCTGACGCCGGCGTTGGGCTGCTGAATCAGCATCACCCTGCCGCCATACGAACGCACGATGTCGGCGGTGCGGTCGGCAGAGCCGTCGTCAATAACAATGACTTCGTCCGCCGGCCGGGCTTGCTTCAAGACGCTGTCAATCGCACGCCCGATGTGCCGCTGCGCGTTATAGGCCGGTATGATTACACTGATTTTCATTCGCCGATTTTTCAGGATCCAGACACAATGCGGACAATATCGTGATACGTCACCCATAAAACCAATCCCAGCAAAAGCGCCATGCCGATATACATAATCGGCGCCAGGATGCGCTCGTGGATGGGCTTGCCGGTAATTTTTTCGATGAGCAGAAAGACAATGTGCCCGCCGTCCAGCACGGGCAGCGGCAGCAGGTTCATCACCGCCAGGCACGAACTGATCAGCCCCAGGAAATAGAGGTAATGCGACAGCGAACCGCCGGCGACCTGGTAGCTCATCGAAATGATGCCGACCGGACCGGACAGGGCGGACACCTCCACGCTGCCCTGAAACAGGCGGCCCAGCGTGACATAGCTGCGCAGTACAAACTGTCCGGCCTTTTTAAAGCCCATGCGGGCCGCCATCAGCGGGTTGTCGCCCTTGAAACGGCGCGTCAATTCCTCCAGCGGAATCCCCGCCGCGATGACCGCCTGCGCATGGACGGGTTCATGCAGGGGAACCTCGACGGACGCGCTGCCGGTTTGGCCGTCTAATTGATACTCGATGCCGACCTTCCGGCCGGCGTTTTCCTGCAGAACCGCCGCAATCTGATAAAAATTCTCCACCGGCCGGCCGGCCACCGCCAGAATCGCCGCTCCGGCGGGAATGACCGATTTTATCCCCGTCAGCCCCACGCCTTCAAGAAGATGCCCGACCACCGGCCGGTCAAGGTCCAGCCCGGGAACAAAGCCAATCGTCACCCGGTCGCTGCCGACACGGGCCTTCGGCATCACCGTCACCTCGACGACGCTCTCGCCCCCCTGCTCATCTTTGCGGAGGACGCTGATCGGAAGGGGTTTATTTTTGTAGTCCGTTGTCAGTTCCCGGAGCTGCCTGTAGTTGGGGTACCGGACATCGGCCGCCTGGACCAGAACATCGCCCGGCCTGAGCAGCTCATGCGCCGACGGCCGGGGTTGTCTGCGCAAAACCGCCGTTTTGAGCCACGTCATGAAACGCTCGGGCCGGGTCGGCTCCGCGACGGCTTCAATCTTCAGCCGGGGCACCAGCGAACAAAAGTGCGACAAGTCATATTCCTCGCGGAAGTTTTCCACCGCCGGCCCCACCTGCATCGGCAGCTGCACATCCACCATCGTTTTGGTATCGTCGGCCAGGGTCTCCTGACGCGAAACAGTCAGCGTAACCTGCGGCTGAAAGACCTGCGACGCTTTTTGAACAAACTCCCAGGGCGTCGCAACCGCCTGACCGTTGACGGCCTTGATTTCATCGCCGGGGCGCAATCCGGTCTGCCGATAAATCTCCTCCGCCAGTGCGGGCGAACGGACAAGCTGGGGTTCCACCGTCATCGTGGTGACCGTCGAAATCCCTATTTTGCGTAAAGCGGACGGGTCGCCCGCCTGTTTTTCCGCGATAATCCGTATCTCCTTCTCCTGGCCGCTGTCGGCATCGCGGACAACGAAAGACACCGGTTCCGCCGGCGCCGACAGAACGGGAGCCAGCAGAACCGCCTCGAAATCGACAAACCATTCACCGTCCACCGCCACAATCTCGTCGCCGGGTTTGAGACCGGCGTCGTACGCCGGCGAATTGGGCATCACCTGCCCGACCATGGCCGGCTTCAAATCAATGCCGTTCATAAACAGAATCATAAAGATGATAACCGCGCTGACGGCATTGAACACAACGCCCGCCGACACCGTCGCAATGCGAACCCACACCGGCCGGTTGGTGTACGAGCGCGGGTCGTCAACGGCTTCGGCGGCGCCGGTATCTGACTGGCCCAGCATCTTGACAAACCCGCCAATCGGAATCAGGCCGATTTGATACTCGGTTTCGTTATCGCCTTCTTGGAGCTTCTGCTCTTCGCCGATTTTCGGCAGCAGGCGAATCCGCCAGCCCTTCCTGAGCTTGCGGATACCCATAACGACCGGCGGAAACCCGATGGAAAACGCTTCGACCCGGATGCCGCCCAGTTTGGCGACGATAAAATGCCCGAGTTCGTGAATCATCACAATGCCGCCGAAGCCGAGCATCACCGCCAGAACCCGCAGCAGCACCGAGGGGTTTCGGATTCCCCAGACCACAACAAACAAAAGAACAACCACAAAAGCGATGAATTGCGCGGCATTGCCCGCGTCTTTGGGCTTTGCCGTTTCCTGCTGCGCCGTTACTGCCTTATTTGTCATGCATACCTCGTATTTGCTGTTTTGTTTCCGTTAACCTGCGGCTGTCTGCCGGACCAGCGCATCGGCCACATGCCGCCGCGCCCAGGCATCAATCGACAGCAGCTCCCCCAGCGTCAGGTGCGCCTGCACAGCGTGGGCCTGAAGGCATCTGTCAATCAGTTCGATAATTTGTCCAAAACGAATCCGCCCGTCCAAAAACGCCGCCACGGCCGCTTCGTTGGCGGCATTGAAGACCACCGGCGCCGAGCCGGACATCCGGGCGACTTCAAAGCCCATCGCCAGCGCCTTAAACCGCTCCAAATCCGGCGGCTCAAAATTCAACTGCCCCAACTGATGCAGCCGGAGTCCTTTGGCGATGCCCTTCATCCGTTTGGGCCAGGTCAGGGCGTATTGAATGGGCACCTTCATATCCGGCGTGCCAAGCTGGGCGATGACCGAGCCGTCGATAAACTCCACCATCGAATGCACCACCGATTCCGGATGAATCAGCACATCGATCTTTTCAGCCGGCATCCCAAAAAGCCGCACCGCCTCGATGACTTCCAGCGCCTTGTTCATCATCGTGCCCGAATCAATGGTAATCTTAGGCCCCATCGTCCAGGTCGGGTGCGCCAGCGCCTGCTGAATCGTGGCGTTGTTCATCTGCTCGGTCGGGGTTTTTCGAAACGGCCCGCCGGAAGCCGTCAGAATAATCCTGGCGACCTCCTCCGGCCGGCCCGCCTGCATCGCCTGAAAGACCGCCGAATGCTCGCTGTCGATCGGCAGCAGCACCGCCCCGCTTTGGCGGGCCGCCTCCATCAGCAGTTCACCCGCGATCACCAGCGGCTCCTTGTTGGCGATGGCCAGCGTCTTGCCTGCCTGGGCGGCCGCCAGCGCCGCCGGAAGTCCGGCCGCCCCCACCACCGCACAGACCACGATATCCGCCTCGTCCAGCGACGCCAATTCGACCAGGGCTTCCGCTCCCGACAGGAGTTGGCCGTCAAAACCGGACAATGCGTCTTTGAATTGGGCGTATTTGGCGTCGTCGGTAATCGCCGCATAGCGGGGATTGAACCGCCGGACCTGAGCGGCCAACAGGTCCGCGTTGTTATGGGCGCTGAGCGCAACGACCTCGTAGTCGGGGCGCAGGGCGTCAATCACCTGCAGCGCATTGCGCCCGATGGAGCCGGTTGAACCCAAAATAGCCACTTTTTTACCCATAAACCAATACAGTATCCCAGAAAAAACCCTCATAGTCAAGAAAACCTCGAATTTTTCACGTCTTTCCGGAGAGATTATTTTTAGAATAAACACATCCTTAGTTGCAAATCAGGGCTGTTTGGGGGCCCTCACCTTTGCACGACGGCTGCATTGGGCCTGACTCCGCTTCGCTCCGTCAGCCCCAATGCAGAGAGAACGGGTACAGAAAAATGGGGCAGATCAGAAGAATTAAGATATGTTGCCCAACGGCGGCGAATGGATTATAATCATCACCGGCCGCACAGCAGTTTGAAAACCGGGTGAAAACCGGGGACAGGGGGGCTTCTGAAAAAGTCCCCCGCATCCCGTATACTACCCTATTTTCAGAAGCTCTAAGATAAATGATAAACGAATTTTTCTGTTCATTTTTTTAAGGAGTAGTGAAATGGCAAAGAGTTTACTGAATGTGCTTGTGTTGGCAATGGTTGTTGGTGTTGTATGTGCTGCGGACAAAGCGCCTAAGACACCGGATGATATCGAGGTATGGTGGAAGGACGGCAAAACCCTGCCGCTTGAGACCACGGCGTTGTATCCGCTGAAAGAGCAGCAAGTGAAGGATGATACCGGAATAAATGTGCTGGTTGACATGTCGCACAAGTGTGACTTCTTTACGTTGTGGACACTCGGCGGTTATATCAACAGGATGGGATT